>NZ_CP046884.1:1308998-1636248 GCF_014522205.1 Corynebacterium poyangense
AAAATACTTAAGGCCTTGAGCCGCTGATTCAGCATCCATTCTGGCTCATTTTTCTTGGCCGAAATATCGCGTACTACTGCTTCATCCAAACCCCGACGTGCAGAAGCACCCGCAGCGTCAGAGTCATGCCACCCGTAGCTATAGGCACCGATAGACTCGATGATTTCCTCATCTGTCTTTGGCCCTACGACATCCGGATTCCGGGTCTGGGTCATGTCAGCTCCTTTCTTTAGGAGTGTGGTCAATGGGTGTCAACGGGATATTGGTGGTACAGATACCATGCCCCTCGGCAATAGAGGCTAACGTTTGGATGTGTCGTCCGGTGAGTTCAGCGACAATCTCATGTTCTGCTTCGCAGATTTCCGGAAATTCAGCGGCTACCTGAGAAATCGGGCAATGGTGCTGACAAATCTGCACCCCACCGGCAGCTTTGTTCAACGTGGCTGCATAGCCGTGCTCGCAAAAAGCGTCGACGACAGCTTGTGCAACTTGTTCGGGATTCTGACCTGAGAACTTCTCGGGGTCAATATCCGCGATGATGTCAGCAACCCGTTGTCGAGCAAATTCCCGCACCGCGTCAGGTCCACCGGTTTGCGCTAAAGCCCGAAGTGCCGCGGCAGCAAGCATGTCATAAGAATGGCCAAAGTACTCGCGTCCGCGATCAGTTAACCGAAATTTCTTGGCTGGACGTCCGCGTTGAGGACCTCCTGCCGGCGCAGAGCTAGAACGACGTCGCCGTCGGGTCTCTACCGACTCAGCAAGTCCTTCCTCCACCAAAATGTCCAGGTGCCGTCGGACACCTGCGGCCGCTAAGCCGAGATGCTCGCCCACGTCTGCAACTGTTACTAGGCCCCGATGCAGCAGCGTCAGCATAATTTCCTTGCGCGTCTCACCGTCCACAGAACGGGTTTCGGTTTTCCGCGGTGAAGAATTCATGACAGCTACACCTCCTTAAACGTAGGTCTCCCATTAATGTCACAAACTGAGTTCACATCTTTTGACAACACTAGTGTGTCATAAATATTCCTTTTCGCCCAACACGCTGATAGAGGTGCAGATCATTCGGGTCAACCACACGGCCTAAACTGGGGTACTGTGCCAAGAAGAACGCCACTAGCGCTGCAAAAGCTCAAAGCCACTCTCCCCGCTTTGGGGTTAGCTGGCTCTCGTTCGGCATTTCTCCACCAAGAATCTGCCCAATCCGAACCACGTGTTTCCCCGGTACGTCCAGCCCGGATAGCTGGTTTTCTCCGGTGGCGCTGGATTGGAACAGTCGGTTCCCTCTTGATCGGGCTAGGTGGCCTCGGGGCCGGGGCCCTCCCCGTCGTCGACAACCCCTACGCCTTGTTCCCCGGCGGGGCGATGCTAGCTCGGATGCTGCAAACCTCAAGCATGATGGTCTTTTTAGGGGTTGCACTGTTAGTTTTTGCCTGGGTCGCTATCGCCCCCTATTGCGGAATTTCTTTCCACAGTAAAATCCAGCCCCTTGGCGTTATTCCTCTTCCCCTCTTCTTCAGCACTTTCCTTGCCTGGACTTTACCGCTCTTTTTTACCGCGCCACTTTTTACCCAAGATATTTATTCCTACTTAGCCAACGGAACCATTGTGGTGCAGGGAATGGACCCCTATTCCGCCGGACCAGTTGATCTGCTCGGCACCGACCACCACCTTGCCCGCTCAGTTCCCTTTATTTGGGCCCATTCGCCTTCCCCCTATGGGCCAGTGGCCCTAGGCCTCGCGGGTCTGATCTCTTTTATCACCCACGATTCCATTGTTTTTGGAGTGTTGTGCCACCGGTTGATTTCCATCCTCAGTTTGGTGCTGGCTTCTTGGGCACTACATTCCATTAGTCGCCGTTGCGGAGTATCACCTGTCACCGCGCTGTGGCTTTCTATCCTTAATCCCTTAACATTGCTCCACCTCATTGCCGGGATTCACAACGAATCACTCATGCTGGGTTTACTCCTTGCCGGCGTAGAACTGGCATTGAGAGCAATTGATCGCCACAGCAACGGGTCATCGTTAGTATCTGCACTTTTGCTTCTCGTGGCTGCTGGAGTTCTCATCTCCTGCGCCGGCATGGTGAAAGTCTCCGCCTTTTTAGGACTCGGCTTTGTCGGTATGTGTTGGGCACGGCACATACGTTCGTCGTTTCAGAGGTTTCGACGCCCCGGTGTCCCAGCAATCCTCTGCGCAGCAGCCCTCCAAGTAGTCGTGCTCTTAGCCACCGTATCCGCAGTAACGATGATCTCCGGAATCAGCACTGGTTGGATCACCGGCCAAGGCGGCGCAGTAGCTATTCGAAGCTGGTTATCTGCCACCACCGAGCTAGGCGTGATCGCTGGATGGTTTGGAATGCTTCTTGGTTTAGGGGATCACACGGAATCAATTTTGCTCATCACCAGAGCGGTTGGTATTGCCATCGCCGGAGCTTTCGCTGTCCGTATGCTCTTGGCCACCTATCGAGGCAGAATTCATGTCGCAGGTGCCTTAGGGGTTTCCCTCGTCATCATCGTCTTATTCTTCCCGGTGGTTCACCCCTGGTATGCCCTGTGGGCAATCCTCCCCCTGGCAGCCTGGGCAAACCGAACGTTCTTCCATGCCGCCGTTACCCTGTATTCCGGCTTCATCAGTTTTGTGGTCCTTCCCCGCGGGCTTGGTCTTCCCCCAATAACCGTCGTCCAAATCTACCTCGGCTTTATCCTGTTGAGCCTGGCAGTTTTCTTCTTTGGGCGGTGGTTACTGACTCGGCCCCAAAATGTGGCCTACACTATCCCCCGTGACTAATTCTGATTCTGAGCCTCAATCCTCGGCTCTAGTTCTTCACGATGTCGTGAAGCGCTTTGGCACTAAAGTGGCGGTGTCAGGCCTTAGTTTTCGCGTTGCCCACGGTGAGGTGGTGGCACTTCTTGGCCCCAACGGTGCTGGAAAGACAACCACCATCGAGATGTGCGAGGGATTCCAGAAACCGACCTCCGGGACGATTTCGGTACTGGGAATAGACCCAGCGAAAGAACCGGACACCTTGCGCAGCCGAATCGGCATCATGCTTCAAGGCGGAGGATCCTACTCTGGTATCCAGGTGGCTGAGATGCTGAGGCTTTCTGCCTCTTATCATGACAATCCCCTCGACCCGGAGTGGCTCATTGATGTTGTTGGGCTCAGAGACCAGGCCAAGACCACTTGGCGTCGCCTCTCTGGCGGACAGCAGCAACGATTATCCCTAGCTTTAGCCATTATCGGCCGGCCGGAACTAGTGTTTTTAGATGAACCTACCGCCGGAATGGACGCCCAATCCCGGCTGATGGTATGGCAATTAGTGGATAATCTTCGCCGTGACGGTGTGACCATCATCGTCACCACTCATCTTATGGACGAAGCCGAAGCTCTTGCTGATCGAGTCATTATCATTGACCAAGGCCACATCGTGGCTGAGGGGACTCCTGCTGAATTGACTACTCAACGCAGTATCGGTGGTTCACAAATCAGCGTTGTCACTGACTCTCCACTCGACACCGCGGTCATCGAAGAAGAACTTCACCGCCATGGTTTCCCGTCAGCATCTATTCTCAGTTCTCGTCCACTGACGTACCAAATTCATGCGCAAGTGTCCCCAGAACTTATCGCGCTGTGCTCTCGGTGCGCGGCGGAGCAAAAAGTTCTGATCCGAGAGCTAAAGGCAGGTCACCGCAGTTTAGAAGATGTATTTTTGGAAATTACCGGAAGAGAGATGAGGAAGTAATATGTCCGCTGATTCGCAACCGTCCTTCTCCCCTTCCGCATTCCCGCAAGGAACATTCCGACCCAACCCGAAACGAGCCAGCATCGGCACGATGTTGCGAGCCCAGGGATGGATTGAAACTAAACTCTTCGTCCGGCACAGTGAACAGCAGATTTTAAGTCTTGTTATTCCGCTGGGCCTCCTAGTAGTCATGTCTCGGCTGCCAATTATTGGTGATCCCCACCCGCTAGAACAATTAGTGCCCATGATCCTGGCTGTGGCCGCCACCAGCTCTGGATTTACTGGACCCGCAATCTCCTTAGCTTTTGATCGACGATACGGCGCGCTCAAAAGAACTGGTGCCTCTGGTGTACCGTCCTGGGTCATCATCGTCGGCAAAATCATTGCTGTCATAGTCATGAGTCTTCTTCAAGTCCTCATCATTTCTGCGGTGGCTTTCTGGCTTAGCTGGCGTCCCAGCGTGTGGGGACTAGGTCTTAGCTTTCCCATTCTCATCCTCGGAGTGGCAGCTTTTACCGCCATGGGTCTATTAATGGGTGGAACCTTAAGCTCAGAATTAGTCCTTGGGCTCGCTAATTTAATATGGGTCCTTCTCTTAGGCGCAGCTGGATTTGTCTTAGTCAATCTGGGGTTATCCAACGCCGGCTGGTGGAATATCATTCCCTCAGTCGCACTAGCCAGCGGCGTTGACCTTGCTCTTTTAGGACGCCTTCCGATCACCCAGATGATCATCTTGCTGGTATGGGCAATCATCGCTATTGGCGCTGCTCAGCGCTGGTTTAAATTCAGCAGCTAGCATCAATATCTCCCCACCAGCCCACATTTCAGTCGGCAACCACCACAACTGCCGGCTATCGGAGGGGGTGATCTATCCCATGTGCTCAACACGGGCAGTAATTCCGCGTTCACCATGTGGGGTGACTAGGGTAGAATTCGTGATTACTTCCACCCGACCAGATTCTGTTTCCCCTAAAAAGCGTAGGGCTATACCTACAATTCACACCCAGCGAATTCTTGCTCTAATTTTGCTTATTTGCCAGGCGGGCATCACCTTCACCGGTGCTATCGTTCGCGTCACTGCTTCTGGTTTGGGCTGCCCCACCTGGCCTGAGTGCCAACCCGGCTCCTTAGTTCCCGTTGCCGGCACCACACCTGCTCTCCATCAGGCCATAGAGTTTGGCAACCGGTTACTGACCTTTGTTCTGGTGGCTGCCTGCGTTGCCGTACTCATCACCCTCATCAAGGCTAAGCGACGCTTAGAACTTCTCATCCTAGGCTGGATTTCTATTGGCGGTATCATCCTCCAGGCCGTCATCGGCGGGATCTCCGTGCACCTCCAACTTCGCTGGTGGTCAGTGGCCATCCACTTCCTACCGTCCATGGCGTTGGTGTGGGTAGCCGCCCTCCTCTTTGTTCGACTCAAACAACCCGATGATGGCATCCCCGAACGCACCTTCCCCGGCGCAATTCGTGCCCTGGCCTTAATTTCTGCAGTTGCCCTAAGCATCGTCCTCATTACCGGCACGATGGTCACTGGCGCCGGCGTTCATTCCGGTGATGACCAGATCGGCATGAGCGGTCGCCTTGCGGTTGACATCGATATGATGGCCCATATCCACGCCTACTGCATGTACACCTATTTATTCCTGACAATCATCATGGTGTTTCTGCTGCACCGCTACAAAGCGCCCACCGAATCCAAGATCATAAGCTATTGGCTAATAGGCATGATTGTTCTCCAGGCTGCAATCGGAATCATGCAGTATAACCTGCAAGTTCCTCGTTGGTCAGTGCCTATTCACGTCCTCATGAGCTCTGTGGTGGTTATTTTCTCTGCATTTCTTTATGCCTCCGGTTATCGGGTCGCGGGAGGAATCGCTACCCGCACGGGATCACCCGAAGCTGAGCGAATTCACTAGAGTCATGATTAATCTGGAGGCATGAAAGCAATCCAGATCTCTAAGACCGGAGGACCAGAAGTCCTCACCTTCACTGACAATGTCCCTGCCCCCAGCCCGACTGAGAATAATGTTCTCATTGAAGTCCTCGTGGCGGGGGTTAATTATATTGACACCTATTTCCGGGAAGGGATTTATCCCACATCTCTTCCGTTTATTCCAGGTAAGGAAGGCGTCGGGCGGGTTGTGGCTGACCCCTCCGGTTCCATTGCCGAGGGAACTCTAGTTGCCTGGTGTGGCCCATTGGGTTCCTATGCTCAATATGCGTCGGTCCCGAAAGACAAGTTGGTGGCAGTTCCAGAGGGAACTGATCTTCATGTAGCCGCTTCAATGTTGCTTCAAGGAATCACCGCCCATTACCTATGCTACGGGGTAAAAGACCTTCAGCCAGGAGATTCTTGCCTCATTACTGCAGGTGCTGGCGGAGTTGGTCTGATCTTGACCCAGATGGCCAAGGCAAAAGGAGCAACGGTTATCTCCCTAGTTTCCACTGACTATAAAGCGGAGCTCGCGCGCCAAGCCGGAGCCGATGAGGTGATCTTCTATGACGACAAGTTCGCCCAGTCAGTCCGAAAACTCAACGGCGGACAGGGGGTTGACATCGTCTATGACGGAGTTGGCAAAGCCACCTTTGATGAATCCTTAGCGTGCATTCGCCCACGGGGAATAATGTGTCTTTTTGGAGCCGCATCCGGGCCAGTTGAGCCAATTGATCCCCAAATTCTCAACACCCACGGTTCGCTTTTCCTGACTCGCCCCTCCCTTGATGGTTGGACCAGTCAGCCAGACGAGTTTCGGATGAGAGCTCAAGCAGTAACTCAATTAGTGTCCGACGGTACTGTGAAGATTCGCATCGGCGCGGTTTACCCCCTTGCTGAAGCAGAACAAGCTCACCGGGATTTGCAGGCTCGCAAAACTACTGGCTCGGTGGTGTTAGAGGTTCCACGCGAGGAAGAGAATTGCTAAGGAAGCGGGATAGCTGACCAACCCCACAGGTGATACAGAGGAGTCAGCCCGAGTACGGCATCAACTGCCAGTGCGAGGAAGATCAGAGCCAAGTAGTTATTGGAGAGAATGAAGAGCTTTAACGGCTTAACTTTCCCTCCAGCCACTACCCCGCGGTGCAATGTGATGGCCATGATGAGAAACCACAATCCGGCAGCTACTGCAACAATGGTGTAGATCCAGGAGGTCGCGGGGATGAGCAGAAAAGTAACGATTACCGTCGCGACTGTGTACCACACAATTTGTTTGGTTACCTCAGCTGGTTTTCGAACAACCGGCAGCATCGGCACGCCGGCGCGTTCATAGTCTTCGCGGTATTTCATGGCGAGGGCCCAGGTGTGAGGTGGGGTCCAGAAAAAGATGATGAGGAACATTACGACGGCCTGCCACCACTGCGCTGGGCTGTCGTCGGGCATGTTATCAACAATGACGGCCCATCCGACGAGAACCGGCATGCATCCTGCTGCTCCGCCCCACACAATATTCATGGCGGTGCGACGTTTGAGCCACTTGGTGTAGACGAAGATGTAGAACACGATTGTGATCATGACGAAGATGGCTGCAGTCAAGGAATGACACAGCAACCAGAGCCAGAAGAAGCTAAGGATGGTTAACACCCACGCGAAAATAGCGGCTTGGCCAGTGGTAACGCTCTTTCGTACCAGCGGTCGGGCTCTGGTTCGCCCCATTTGCTGGTCAATGTCTGAATCAGCCACCATATTGAAGGTATTAGCGGCTGCCGCACCCATCCATCCACCTAAAAGTGTCCCGAGAATGAGTAAAATGTTAGTTTCCCCACGTTCAGCCTGAAGCATGGCGGGAATGGTGGCCACCAGAAGAAGCTCAATCACCCTCGGCTTTGTCAACGCGATGTAGGCCTTGATGGTGTCCAAGGGGATAATCCTCCAACGAAGAATCTGGTGGTCATAGTGCATAGTGGCAAAGAAGATGCGCTCGATAGGTATTTTTACCCGGTTGGGTAGAAAACCCGTGGCCACACCATGGTAGTCCGGAATGCCGCCGGGCCGATAACCGAGGCTAAATATTTACCCCCGGCGGTGTTGACGTCGAGTGCCGCTAAAAACACTACAGTAGAGACTGTATATCTGCGGCACCGGCTTCCCGTGTCCGCGATCTGTTTTTGCTAAGTCAAGAAGAAGTGAGGTTAAAAGCTGTGACATTGGCACCTGATTTAAAGGCCTTAACTGAACCGCACTACCCGGACAACTGGACTGACCTCGATACTCGAGCAGTAGACACCCTTCGGGTATTAGCCGCTGACGCTGTTCAAAAGTGTGGGTCAGGGCACCCTGGCACGGCTATGAGCCTCGCCCCCCTGGCTTATACCTTGTATCAGCGCACCATGGTTCACGATCCGTGCGATACTAATTGGGCTGGTCGTGACCGCTTCATTCTGTCCTGTGGACACTCCTCCCTCACCCAATACCTGCAGCTTTTCTTTGGCGGATTTGGGCTGGAACTCGAAGACATCAAACAGCTCCGCACCTGGGGCTCTCTTACTCCTGGCCATCCTGAGTATCGCCACACCAAAGGGGTAGAGATCACCACCGGGCCACTAGGCCAAGGATTAGCCTCTGCTGTGGGTATGGCTATGGCGGCGCGACGTGAGCGCGGCCTCTTTGATCCTGATGCCGCAGCCGGGGAGTCACCGTTTGATCACTATATTTATGTCATCGCCTCAGATGGCGACGTTCAAGAAGGGGTGACGGCGGAAGCCTCCTCCTTAGCTGGCACCCAAAAGCTGGGTAATCTTATTGTCTTTTGGGATGACAACCGGATTTCTATTGAGGACAACACCCAAATTGCGTTTACGGAGGACGTTGTCGCGCGATATCAGGCCTACGGTTGGCAGACCTTAGAAGTAGAGGGCGGAAATAATGTCGCCGGTATTGAGGCGGCTATTGCTCAGGCTCAGGCAGATACTGAGCGTCCTACCTTTATTCGGCTGCGCACCGTGATTGCTTATCCAGCTCCCACCATGATGAACACCGGAGCGTCCCATGGGGCAGCCTTAGGTGAGCAGGAAGTAGCTGCTATCAAAGAAGTCTTAGGCTTTGATCCTGACAAGACTTTTGACGTCGCTGATGACGTGCTGGCTCACACCCGTGCACTGCAGAAGCGGGGTTCTCAAGCTCACGCCGAATGGCAACAAAAATACGACGCCTGGGCTGAATCTCATCCCGAGCAGGCGGCTTTACACCAACGACTGGAAGCTCGTGAACTTCCCGAGAATTTTGCAGACGAGCTCCCCTCGTGGGATCCAGATCCCAAGGGTGTGGCAACTCGCAAAGCCTCTGAAGCGGTTCTCCAGGTTTTAGCTAAGACCTTGCCGGAGCTGTGGGGCGGTTCTGCGGATCTGGCGGGTTCCAACAATACGGTGATCAAAGGAGAAGCCTCCTTTGGTCCAGAAAGTATCTCAACAGATACTTGGTCAGCACATCCTTATGGCCGTAACCTCCATTTCGGTATCCGAGAACACGCCATGGGCGCCATTATGAATGGCATTGCTTTACACGGTGGCACCCGCCCTTATGGTGGAACCTTCCTCATTTTCTCCGAATACATGCGCCCAGCCGTACGGCTAGCTGCACTCCAAGGCACCGACGCCTACTATGTGTGGACTCATGACTCCATTGGTTTAGGCGAAGATGGTCCTACCCATCAACCGGTAGAACAGCTCACTGCTTTGCGAGCTATTCCTAATCTGTCGATTTTGCGGCCGGCAGACGCTAATGAAACCGCGGCCGCCTGGAAACACGCTTTGCTCTATAAAGAAGGCCCTAAAGGTCTGGCGCTAACCCGGCAGAATCTTCCAGTGCTCGAAGGCACTAAGGAAAAGGCAGATGACGGTGTTGCTCGCGGCGCCTATGTCCTCGTTGAAGGCTCACAACCAACCCCAGACGTCATCATTATGGCTACTGGATCTGAGGTCCAACTTGCGGTGGATGCTGCAGCTCAATTGGAAGCTGAAGGAACGGCTACTCGTGTAGTGTCCGTCCCCTGCCTAGATTGGTTTGAGGAACAAGACCAGTCATACATCGAGGAGGTTCTTCCGCCTTCGGTCACAGCTCGCGTATCTGTGGAAGCAGGATTAGCAACCCCGTGGTATCGCTGGCTAGGTACCCAGGGGCGTGCAGTATCCTTGGAGCACTTTGGTGCTTCGGCTGACTACCAGACTCTCTTCGACAAATTCGGGATTACCACTGAAGCAGTTGTTGCTGCAGCACATGAATCCCTTAATGCCTAAGTGCTAGCCCTCATATCAAAGGAGTAACCCTATGACCCACGCAATTGGGCAGCTTGCTGACCTTGGAACATCCACCTGGTTGGATGACCTTTCCAGGGAAAGAATCAGCACCGGAAACCTCACTGAGCTCATCGCCAACAAGGGTATCGTCGGCGTAACCACCAACCCAGCTATTTTTGCTGCTGCGATGAGTGCCGGCACCGCCTATGATGAGCAAATCGCCGAACTAAAAAAGGCTGCTGCAACCGTCGACGAGGCAGTTTATGCTATGTCTATTGATGATGTTCGTGACGCCTGCGATGCCTTTGCTGAGATTTATCATCAAACTCACGGTTTCGACGGTCGGGTCAGCATTGAAGTTGACCCGCGCTTATCAGCAGATCGGGACGCAACCTTAGCGCAAGCTCGGGAGTTATGGAGGAAGGTTGACCGTCCCAATGTCATGATTAAGATTCCGGCCACCGAGGGCTCGATGCCTGCTATTGCTGACGCGCTGGCTGAAGGAATCAGCGTCAACGTGACATTGATTTTCTCGGTGGCTCGTTATCGCGAAGTCCTCAACACCTATAAGGAAGGAATTCGACGAGCAGTAGACAATGGTATTGATCCGGCAACGATCCACTCCGTGGCATCATTCTTCGTCTCTCGCCTTGATACTGAGGTAGACCGACGCCTAGAAGAAATCGGAACGGAGGAAGCTTTAGCCCTACGCGGCAAAGCTGGGGTAGCAAATGCTCGTCGCGCCTATGCCGTCTTCCGCCAGGCTTTCACCGAAGGTGAATTACCTCAAGGGGCTAATATTCAACGACCGCTCTGGGCTTCCACGGGTGTTAAGAACCCCAACTACCCAGCTACCCTTTACGTCACGGAATTGGCTGGACCCGATACGGTGAACACCATGCCTGAGTCCACCATTGACGCAGTGCTGGAGCTAGATGAATTAAAGGGCGAAACCCTCACTGGTCATGAAGCTGAGGATGAGAAGGTTTTTTCCGATCTCCTCCACGTCGGCGTCGACACCGAAGATGTTTTTGCAGTTCTCGAGCAAGAGGGTGTGGATAAATTCGTCACCGCATGGTCAGAGTTATTAGAATCAATGGCCAGCCAGCTATAAAGCTACGGCGTCCGGGCTTAGTGAGTCCCGGATAAAACACTCGGAGCTGAAGTTTTCCTCGCGAAAATTCCTCAGCTCCGCTTTTTTAGGTAATCTCAATACACGTCCCGTTGAGCTAGTAACGAATCCTATATGTTGTGAGGAGCCCTCCTTGACAGAGTTGAATGTGGAACCGCAGTGGACTAACCCCCTGCGCGATCCTCAAGATAAACGTCTCCCGCGCATCGCCGGACCTTCCGGGATGGTGCTTTTTGGTATCACCGGAGACCTCGCTCGGAAAAAACTCCTCCCCGCCTTTTATGACCTAGCTAACCGAGGGCTGCTTCCCCCCGGCTTCAGTTTGGTCGGTTACGGACGCCGTGACTGGTCTGCCGAGCAATTCCGAGACTACGTTTTCCAAGCAGTCAAAGAGCGCGCACGCACCCCCTTCCACGACAAAGTCTGGGAACGCTTCGCCGACGGTTTAGTTTTTGTATCCGGCAACTTTGATGATGACGAAGCCTTTGATCGCCTCGCTGAGAAAGTCGCCGACATCGACCGCACCCGTGGCACCAGTGGAAACTGGGCGTTTTACCTATCCATTCCACCGGGATTTTTCGCCGACGTCTGCCATCAGTTACAACGCTCAGGACTCTCCCACGCCGATGACAACGCGTGGCGTCGAGTCATTATCGAAAAACCTTTTGGGCATGACCAGAAGACGGCGCAGCACCTCAACAAGGTGGTGAACTCGGTGTTCCCGGAAGAATCCGTGTACCGAATTGACCACTACCTTGGCAAAGAAACAGTCCAAAATATATTGGCTCTACGCTTCGCCAACCAGCTTTTTGAGCCCTTGTGGAACGCTCGATTCATTGACCATGTCCAGATCACCATGGCAGAAGACATCGGTCTTGGCGGAAGAGCCGGATACTACGACGGTATCGGCGCAGCACGAGATGTCATTCAAAATCATTTGATCCAGTTGCTCGCCTTAATCGCCATGGAAGAACCCGTGAGCTTCTCACCGGCAGAATTGCAGGCGGAAAAGGTGAAAATCCTCCGAGCCACCCGCGCCGTCGAACCCTTTGAACTCACGACCGCCAGGGGTCAATATAGCGCCGGCTGGCAAGGTTCGGAACAGGTCTGCGGCCTCCGCGAAGAAAAAGGTTTTGACCCGGCCTCAACCACCGAGACTTTTGCCGCCTGCACCTTGGAGATTTCTTCTCGTCGGTGGGCTGGAGTTCCGTTTTACCTTCGCACGGGGAAACGTTTAGGTCGCCGCGTTACTGAAATCGCTGTGGTCTTTAAACGACCTCCTCATCAACCCTTCGGGCCAGAAGAAACATCCGCTTTAGGTAACAACGCCGTGGTTATCCGAGTCCAACCTGATGAAGGCGTACTCATGCGCTTTGGATCTAAGGTTCCTGGTTCAGCGATGGAAGTTCGAGACGTAAATATGGACTTTTCCTACGCAGAGGCTTTTACGGAACAATCCCCGGAAGCATATGAGCGACTCATCTTGGATGCTCTCTTAGATGAATCCAGTCTCTTCCCCACTAACGAGGAAGTTGAATTGAGTTGGGCTATTTTAGATCCGATCCTGCATTATTGGGCTGAGTCTGGAACACCAGAAGATTATCCCGCTGGTACCTGGGGTCCAGCAACTGCCGACCGCATGTTATCCCGAAGTGGCCGTACATGGCGTCGACCCTAGCCTTCCGGCGGAAAGATGAGAGACATGATTATTGACCTTCCCCACACCACCACCCGGAAAATTGCTGAAGCCCTCAATTCCATGCGCGAGCGCTCCGCTCAAACTACTGGGCGGGTCCTCACCTTGATCGTGGTAGCCGACGCCACTGATGATTTAGAACGTATCCGACGCGCCGTGACTGATGCTTCCCAAGAGCATCCGGCTCGAGTGCTGATTTTAGTGACCGAACATGACCGCAATGGAAACCAATTAGATGCCGAGCTTCTTATTGGCGGTGACGCTGGAGCGTCAGAAATTATCATCATGCACCTGCGCGGGGATATTGCTCATCACCCAGCAGCCGTCGTAACCCCCTTATTATTGCCCGACACCCCCATTGCCGCGTGGTGGCCGGAGCAAGCCCCAACAATTCCTTCTGAACATCCCATCGGCAAAATCGCCCAACGGCGAATCACCGATTCACCCAAACACCCCGACAACGCTCCCTCTCCCCTTCCAGCCCGTAGAGCTCATCATCGAGCCGGAGATACCGACATGATGTGGGCCAGAATCACCGCCTGGCGTGCTCTCGTTGCTTCCGCTTTGGAACTGCCACCCCATGAACCTATTCAACGAGTCCGAGTTTGCGGTCCAGCTACTCACCCCAGTGTGGATATCGCCGCAGGTTGGCTAGCAACCCGCTTGAATGTGGAAGTCATCAGGGAGCACTCGGAATGCATTAAACCCGGATCATTTATGATCACCACCCTCGTGCTAGAACGAGAAAGTGGAGATGTCACGCTCAAGGTGATTGATAAGCACACTATTAAACTGCAGGTGCCTGGTCGCCCTGATTCCTTAGTGGCGCTATCACGACGTTCAATAGCGGATTGCCTGGCCGAGGAATTACGTCACCTTGCTCCAGACAAGGCTTATACTGCAGCTCTGGAGGGGCTAGATAAAGTGACCTACGACTGCCCACATTCCGCTCTTCCTCACGGTGAAAACGTCCCTCACAGTGGGCTCAATGTCGAACACGTCGCTGACCAAGATGATCTCACCCGTCGAGCAGCTCGTCGCCTCACCCAGATTATCCAGGATATTCAATCTTCCCCTACCGGTGGTGCGCACCACGACGGGATAGCCCGAATTGTTCTCACCGGCGGGGGAACTGGTATCGGTGTGTTAAAACAATTAGCCTCGTTCGGTGCTGACATTGACCACCATAAAGTAGAAATCTTCTTCGGTGATGAGCGCAATGTTCCGGTCAGTGACCCAGAGTCCAACGAGGGGCAAGCTCGACGCGCACTGTTGGATCACTGGCAGGTTCCCGAGGATTGTATCCACGGTTATGGTTTAACCGGCGGGGACATGATGGACGCAGTGACAAACTATCGTCGGATTTTAAAGGAACGTGCTCCTCGAGGATTTGATGTTCATCTTTTGGGTATGGGCGAAGAAGGGCATATTAACTCCTTATTCCCCCACTCGGCGGCTTTGCATGAGTCTATCGAGCAGGTGGTCCCTGTTTATGATTCCCCTAAACCCCCGGCAGAACGAGTTACGTTGACCACTGTCGCACTAGAGAAGGCGGATCGTATTTGGCTGCTTGTGTCCGGATCCGCTAAAGCAGAGGCCGCTCACCAGGTTATTAATCATGGAGATCCTCAAGAATGGCCGGCAGCCGGGATTAGTGGACGGATCGAAACTACCTTGTATCTCAGTGAAGATGCCTCCGCTAATAGTTCTTAGCTGGAGATGCAAACGAGTATCCTGCTAGTGGAAGGAAATCGCCTCTAGCCGGTGTTGAGGAGCCCACTCCTATGTCTCGACGGTTTATCAACTCAGTTATTAGCTCAGGCATGATCCTGCTGAGCTTCAGCGGTTTTACTGCCCATGCGTATCAGGTCCATGCAGATACTTCGGCTGACCAATGCGTCGTTGATACCCAGGCGGATTCGGCTATTTCCGAGTTTTGGAAACACCTGGACACCTGGACTGCAGACGCCCGGATATCTGCGATTGACCAGCAAGATCCTGGACTGGGAGAGCTCATTCGACAGTGGACGCCCGGACAATCTGCCGAAGAGATTCAAAATCGACTCAACGCCTTAGGCCAAAACGACAATTTTGGTATGTTATTGGATCTGCGGGACGGGCAAAACACTAGTTTGAGTGAGTCTGATCCTCAGGCAAGCGCAAAAACCCGCTACACCGAGGACGAAGCGCGAAAAGCTGCAGATGCTATCGGTGACGATCCGGCAGCAGATGCCGAAGCTAAATTATCGGAGATGGCTGCCCGGGGAACGGCATTGGATAAAACTCGCTTGGAACAGTTTCAGGCTCACCGAGAGGAATATAACCAGGCGCAGCAGGAATTTCATGACCAGTTGCTGCAGTGCGCCGATGAGTTGAAAAAATCCAGGCCGGTACCGACCTGGATCTGGGTTGTTGGTGGATTAGCTGTGTTGGCTATCTTAGCCACAGCAGCTCGGGCCTTTGTTAATTCTCGACGCCCCAGCCGCCATTATCGCTAGTCCAGCGTCGTTTGCGGCCTAGTTTCCGTAGGCCTGCAAGAGATTTAATGCGACGATACAGACTAACCAGATTAATGCGGTTAATACGGTGTAGCGGTTCAGGTTCTTTTCCACCACGGTGGAACCAGAGAGGTTAGATTGCACTCCACCACCAAATAAGCTGGATAGGCCACCTCCCTTGCCTTTGTGGAGGAGAACGAACACCGTCATAATGACAGCCGCTAAGACCAGAATGATTTGCAGCGCCAGAATCAAAAGACGTCCTTTGTCAACATTTACGGTTAGGTACTTGCCAAAGTGTACACCACCTCCGATCAGGACGGTGGCGACACTAGGCGATAATACTAACCGGAGTTGCGAAGAGCAGTGGCTAGCCCGTTCATGGTGAGTTGGATGCCCAAGGACACTTTGTCAGTATGATCCCCAGCCCGATAGCGACGCATCATTTCCACTTGAATCACATTTAGTGGCAAAAGATAAGGGAAACGGGAGCGCACTGACCGGGCCAAAGCCGGGTTATCAGCCAATAACTCTTGGTGCCCGGTGACGTGCAAGAACATCTCTTTGGTTAACTCAAATTCCTCACGCAATTGCTGATGTATGCGTCGAGCCACCTCACGATCATCAATAAGTTGAGCATAAAGCTCAGCAATATCCATTTCAGCCTTTGCCATGACCTGAGCCATATTCGACAACACCGAGGTGAAAAATGGCCATACCTTGGAAAGGTGACGAAGTTCTGCCAGACGTTCCTCTGGGTGATCGCTGGATTCAATCCATTCCTTTAACGCAGTTCCCACGCCGTACCATCCCGGCAACATCACCCGAGATTGAGACCAACTTAAGACCCACGGGATTGCCCGAAGATCGTCAATACTGCGGGTTTGTTTGCGAGAGGAAGGACGCGAACCGATGTTTAAGGATCCGATCTCTCGCAGCGGAGTTGACTGCATGAAATACTCAAGAAACCCTGGATCTTGATGCGCTAGAGCAGCATACTTCCGTTGGCTCAGGGCCGCAATTTCCGTCATGATCTGTTGTGCTCGATCAGCGTTATCTAATTGTTCTACTTCCAACACACTCGCTTCGAGAGTCGCTGATACTAGCGCTTCGAGATTGCGTCGAGCAGTTTCTGGCGTACCGTATTTTGCAGACACAATTTCCCCTTGTTCAGTAATCCGTACTGAACCATCAACAGCACCTGGAGGTTGCGCCAAGATTGCATCATAGGAAGGCCCGCCACCCCGGCCAACGGTACCGCCCCGACCATGAAAAAGCCGAAGACTAATCCCATAGTCCCGGCAGGCGTGAACAATGGATACTTCTCCCCCGTATAAAGCCCAGTTAGCGGCAAAATATCCGCCATCTTTGTTGGAGTCAGAATACCCCAACATCACCTCCTGAATATTACCGCGCTGCTGGACATAATTGCGGTAGAGGGGCAACGACCAGAGCTGACGCAGAATCTCCGAACCACCATGAAGATCATCTATGGTCTCAAACAGCGGAATAATGTCCACGCCACCGCTGGGGTGATCACCGTGGGCCTGAATGAGGCCAACTTCCTTGAGCAACACCATTGGTTCTAGGACATCACTGACTGACTCCGCCATAGAGATGATGCAGTGCGGAATCATTCGACGCCCAAATCGCTGTACTGCCTGAGCTGCTTCCCGGAAAATATCCAGTTCTCGCTGAACGGATTCACTAAACCCGAGGTAGCCATGTGGAATCACCGGTCGAGGGGTACGCAGTTCTTGAAGCAAGAGGTCGATTTTCTCTTCTTCCTGAAGGTCTTGATAACACGGACAAACCTCGGCCGCGTGGAATAGCTCGGTGAGTACTTCCTCATAGCTATCTGAATTTTGTCGCAAATCCATAGAGTATAGGTGAAACCCGAAACTAGCTACGGCAGCTTGTAACTGGGCCAACCTATCCTCAGCGATGATGTCATCATGAGATACCCGCAGGGAGGCATCAATAGTGGTCAGGTCGGCCACAAACTCCTCTGGGCTGCGGTATGGTTCGTGGATTTCATGCCACGTCCCCTCTACTAGTTCCGGGCCTAATAAGGTAGCAATTGTCTGTCGCATCCGTCCTCGCATGCCGTGGATAGCCCGGCGATAGGGTTCATCAACTCGGCTTGGCACCTCATTGTGTCCTTTGGTTGCCAGCGCAATAAGATCAACCGTAACCTCGCTGATCCGATCAGAAATACTTAATTCATGTTCCAGAGCATAAAGTTGGGCCTCATAGTATTTCAACACGGTATGCGCTGCCCGATTAACCGCATAGCGCAAAGTATCCGCAGTGACATAAGGATTCCCGTCGTGGTCACCGCCAATCCAAGAGCCGGGACGTAGAACTGCACGCTCAGGCACGTCCTGTCCATAAGAATCCCGCACGTACTTCATGACATCCGCATTTAGTGCCGGTATTTCCTGAAGAAGAGACAGCGTGTAATAGCGCAATCCCACTTCAATTTCGTCCTCGATACGCGGCCGCGCCACCCTAATCAGCGCGGTTTGCCACAAAATAGTCATGCGACGACGAATATCTCTCTCGATGCTCTCGATCTGCGCCGCAATTCTCGGGCTTGGGGAACCTGTCATGAGCTCATGACGCTGCACCATCAATTCAGAAATATGTTTTTGAGCGTCAAAAACAGTCCTCCGCCGGGTTTCGGTGGGGTGAGCCGTAAGGACCGGGGCTACCTGCGCTCGGCTCAAAACATCCCGCACTTGGTCCGCAGTAATCCCAGCAGCCTTGAACTTCGTCCACGTCGCTTCCAGTGTGGAATCCGGCGCCACTACGCCTTCATCCAGCTGGGCAATCCTCATCCGTTCATCATGAAGATCCTCAACGAGGTTCGACATCAAGGCGAAGGTGCTAAAAGCGCGGATCACTGGGTTGGCGCGTCGCGGATCAATATCCCGAAACATCTCCACCAGGTCGCTCATACTGCGTCGGCCTCGGGCTATATCAAAAGCGAGAGTCCGTGCTGACTCGACAAGGTTGAAGGTATCTTCACCTTCTTGTTCAGCAATGATTGATCCTAGTACTGATCCGAGGTAACGGATATCTTCCGTCACTTGGTCTGGTTTAGCCACAGGTCAACTACCTTTCTCACTGGACGGAGTGGCAATATCGGCATAAAAAGCGCCGGTGGGGGCTTCCCCATCCGGCGTTCTTTCAGTGTGCTGGAATTTTAGGAGAGCGGCCCAGCGGCGTTCGCGGCTAGCTTAGCGAAGGCTTCCCCATCAAGAGAGGCACCACCAACGAGTCCGCCATCAACATCAGGTTGTCCGGCAATATCGGCCACCGTCTCGGCTTTGACTGATCCCCCGTAGAGGATTCGGATTCCCGAAGCGACGTCATCATCTGCAATCTCGGCAATCACTGACCGAATCGCGTGGCATACTTCCTGCGCATCCTCAGCCGAGGCTACCTTTCCAGTTCCGATAGCCCAGACTGGTTCATAGGCGATAACAGTACGAGAAAGCTCCTCAGCGCTGAGTCCAGCCAACGAGGCCCGAGTTTGCTCAGTCACGAAGGAGACATGTTCTCCGCGTTCACGAATCTCCAGAGCTTCTCCTACACAAACAATAGGGCTTATCCCCTGGTCTAGTGCAGCTTTAGCTTTGGCCGCCACAAGCTCATCGGTCTCGTGGTGATATTCTCGCCGCTCTGAATGTCCGACGACCACCCAGGTGCAGCCTAGACGCGCTAGCATATGCGCCGAGACTTCCCCGGTATAGGCGCCCGACTCATGTTGAGACACATCCTGAGCACCATAGGTGATCTGCAGTTTATCTCCCTCAACTAGGGTCTGGACGGAACGGATATCGGTAAAAGGCACGGTCAGTGCCACATCAACTTTGTCGTAATATTCTTTAGGCAAAGTAAAGGCCAGCTTCTGGACTGATTTCATTGCCTCGAGATGATCGAGGTTCATCTTCCAATTGCCAGCAATCAAGGGTTTACGCGCCATGTGGAGTATTCCTTTCCTTAAGCCTGAAGAACGGAAACACCGGGGAGTTCCTTGCCCTCAAGGAATTCCAGGGAAGCACCGCCACCAGTCGAGATATGTGAGAAACCATCTTCATCTAGTCCCAGAGTGCGCACTGACGCAGCTGAGTCCCCACCGCCAACTACGGAGAAACAACCATTGTTCTGGGTGGCATCGATGATCGCTTGAGCTAAACCGCGGGTTCCTTCGGCAAAGGCAGGCATTTCAAATACACCCATGGGACCATTCCAGAACACGGTCTTGGAAGTAGCTAGCACCTCAGCGAAAACCTTCACGGTTTCTGGTCCCACATCCAAAGACATCCATCCCTCAGGGATACCATCGAGGTCAACCACTTTGTTAGCTGCGTTCGCATCAAACTTTTCCGCGGCAATGAGGTCTACGGGCAGCACAATCTTATCCCCGTAGCGTTCCAGAAGATCCTTGCAGGTATCAACCATTTCTTCTTGGAGCAGGGATTGCTGTACGTCATGGCCTTGTGCTTTGAGGAAGGTGTAGCACATACCGCCACCAATAATCAGGTGATCTGCTTTTCCAGCGAGAGCCTCAATGACACCAAGCTTGTCAGATACCTTTGACCCACCCAGAGCCACCACGTAGGGCTTTTCGGGGTTGCTTGCCACGTTCTCTAGAGTAGATACTTCTTTATCCACTAGTTTTCCGGCATAGGCGGGAAGTCGCTTAGCTACGTCGTACACGGAGGTTTGGGCACGGTGAACTACCCCGAAACCATCGGAAACAAACGCTCCTTGATCCGCAGCTAATGCCACCAATTGATCGGCAAACTCGCCACGTTCTGCCTCATCTTTAGAGGTTTCTCGCGGATCAAAGCGCACATTCTCCAGCAACAATACGTCGCCATCATTAAGGCCGTTCGCGCGTTCATGGGCGTCTTCACCAACGACATCGCTGGCCAGAGCAACATACTGTCCTAGTTCTTCACTCAGGGCTTCAGCAACTGGTTTCAGCGAATACTTTGGATTCACTTCTCCCTTGGGCCGTCCCAGGTGCGCCATGACAATCACCTTGGCGCCACCATCAATAAGCGCTTTAAGGGTAGGCAGCGACGCAGTAATCCGGCCGGGATCCGTGATCTCGCCAGCGTCATTAAGCGGAACATTGAAATCGGAACGAACGAGGATGTGACGAGATTCTACGCCTTCATCCAAAAGATCTTGCAGTTTTTTCAGGGCCATAGTATCTGACTCCTCAAATAAAAGTAGATGGTGAACATTCACCTGGATACAAGGCCGCGGCCCCAGGAATACGGTTGTCCCGAACCCTAGAACCGCGGCGTATATTCATCTCAACGATGGATCAAGAAATAGTTGTCTCAATTTAGAGCTTGGAAGCAACCAGCTCGGTCAAGCGCAGCAACTGGCAGGTGTAACCCCACTCGTTGTCATACCAGGAAACGACCTTTACCTGATTACCGATGACCTTGGTCAAACCAGCGTCAAAGATGGAGCCATGAGAATCGGTCACAATGTCGTGGGATACTAATGGATCCTCACTGTAGGCCAGGGTCTCGCCCATCTCACCTGCAGCGGCTTCCTTAATAGCTGCGTTTACCTCTTCGACGGTGACCTCCTTGGAAGCGGTAAAGGTGAGGTCAGTGGCGGAACCGGTGATCACCGGTACGCGCAGTGCGTAGCCGTCGAGCTTACCCTTCAGCTCCGGAAGTACCAGAGCAACAGCCTTTGCGGCACCAGTAGAGGTAGGAACAA
This sequence comes from Corynebacterium poyangense, assembly GCF_014522205.1. Classification (NCBI taxonomy): domain Bacteria; kingdom Bacillati; phylum Actinomycetota; class Actinomycetes; order Mycobacteriales; family Corynebacteriaceae; genus Corynebacterium; species Corynebacterium poyangense. Next base: position 1,330,055 of record NZ_CP046884.1, read on the forward strand.
TGTTGACTGCCGCGGCACGAGCACGACGCAGATCCTTGTGAGGAGCATCATGAAGACGCTGATCACCGGTGTAGGCGTGGACAGTGGTCATCAAACCACGCTCAATACCGAATTTGTCGTTGAGAACCTTAGCCATAGGTGCGAGGCAGTTAGTGGTGCAGGATGCACCGGAGATGACATTGTGGTTCTCCGGATCATAATCCTGGTGGTTAACGTTATAAACGAAGGTTGCATCTTCATTCTTCGCCGGAGCGGAGATGATGACCTTCTTCACGCTGCCGCCTAAGTGAGCCTTTGCAGCCTGGGCATCGGTGAAGAAACCGGTTGATTCGATAACGATGTCAACCTCGTAGGCGCTCCAGTCAAGGTTTGCTGGCTCGCGCTCAGCGGACACAGCAATACGCTTACCACCAACAGTGATGGACTCGTCGTCAAACTCAATATCCTGATCCAATTTGCCCAGGATGGAATCATACTTGAGGAGGGTAGCAAGGGTCTTGTTGTCGGTGAGGTCGTTGACCGCGACAACCTCAAGGTCATCGCTGCGCTGCAGCACGGCCCGGAAGAAGTTGCGGCCGATGCGGCCAAAGCCATTAATACCGACGCGAGTGGTCACAGTAGATCTCCTCTATCTCGGGTTCGTTTATATCTCGGGGAGCTAATCTCCCTCACGCTTTGAAGTGTACCGACCGCAGTGGACTTGTGCATGAGTTTTTCTCTACATAGTCCCAACCATTCAAACTAAAACGGACATGAAACCACAATTTTTATCGTGAATCCCACATTTTCTCCGAAGAAATTCCCCCTATGGGCGTGGATTTTCTAGGAAGTTACCCCCGTAAGAGGGGGTAATATACCCTCCTTGCCGAGTGGGAGTACACCGGAAAATACTTTCCTCAATCCATCAAGTTGAGATGTGAACCTTGACACACTATCCGTCTTATTCTTCAGGAACCGCCGATTGGGTGTCCGGAATCCCCAGTTCTTCCGCCTGACGATCTGCCATAGACAGCAAACGCCGAATGCGACCAGCTACCGCATCCTTGGTCAACTGCGGCTCAGACAAACGCCCCAGCTCTTCCAAGGAGGCTTCTTGATGCTGAATCCGTAAATGACCTGCCTCAGCTAAATGGTCAGGGACCGCATCACCAAGAATTTCTAAGGCGCGACCTACCCGAGCAGCAGCTACTTCAGCCGCCCGTGCTGAGCGTCGAAGGTTCGCATCATCGAAGTTACTTAACCGAGCTTGCGCCCGGGATTCTCGACGACGCTGCTTTTCTTCCCACTTCATCCGAGTAACATGAGCCCCCATTCGGCTGAGCAACGCCCCGATAGCGTCGGACTCTTTGATGGTTACCTTCTCCTGACCTCGGCTTTCACGGGTTTTGGCGCTAATTCCCAACCGCCGTGCACATCCCACCAGCGCTAATGCCGCCTCAGTGCACGGCGCAGCAACCTCCAAATTGCTGCTTCGACCAGGCTCTAACAAAGACCCAGCAGCCAAGAAAGCACCCCGCCACGCGGCCTCAATGTCCATCACCTCTCCGGCAATCACGCGAGTAGGCAGTCCCACAATCGGGTGACCAGCGCGAGTTACTAACCCCAGTTTCCGGACCACATCCGTAGAGCGATCAGTAACCTGAACTACATAGCTCGGTGTTTTTCGCTCTCCAGCGCTAATGGGCAGCCCCTTGACTGTGCACGACACCTCGCATAGCTCTTTGACGTGGCTGACTAGACGCTCAGCGACCACCGGATTGGAAAATTCAGCATGTAATTCCACACGCTGCTCAACTACCTCCACCTGACCAGCAAAGCGGAACATGGCGGCAGCCTCAGCTATCCTGGCGGTTTGATGCGGAGGAGTGACCGCCACTAATTCAGCGACGACTTCCGAAGTTAAGGACACGTTAAAATACCTAAGCTTTCCCGTTAAAGTCAGTTTGAGCGACTATTCTATCGCTGTTCCCATAGGTTTTTTAAGGCGGCGGCCAAGTGAGTGGGATCATGTCGATCCGTGAACCGTCCTCGATCATCTTCTTCTCTCACCCGTTGATAGCTCACTTCTGCGCCCAAGGTGAGCGCCGCCCGGGCGAGGTGATTGCGCTCGCTCTGGGAAGTCACCACGTCTGAGTCAATGAGGATCCGATCCACTTTCAGTTGGGGAGCATGCTGAGCCAACATGTGGATATGCCGCTCAGCGGAAAATCCAGATGTTTCTCCGGCTTCTGGAGTGAGGTTTAAGATGACCACCTTTAAAGCTTCGCTTTCGGAAACCGCCGAAACAACGGAAGGGATAAGTAAGTGCGGAATCACACTGGAAAACCATGAGCCCGGACCCAAGGTCACCATATCGGCGTCGTTAATAGCCGCTAACGCTTCCGCGCAGGCGTTAGGCTGTTCCGGGATGACGCGTACCCTTCTTACCTGCCCCACGGTAGACGCGACGGCCACTTGACCGCGTACCGTACGCATAATTCGGGGATCTTCATCCAAGCCAGAGACATCTGCTTCAATGTCGAGTGGTTCCGTGCACACCGGGAAAACCCGGCCGGCGGATCTGGTTAAGGCAGCTACCGCGTCCAGGGCAGCAAGCTCATCGCCGAGTACCTCATATAGCCCAGCGATAAGGAGGTTACCGACGGCATGTCCGGCTAAAGCTCCGTTACCCCCAAAACGATGCTGCAATACTTCCGACCATAGCTGGCCGTGTTCATCGTGGCTGGCTAAAGCTGCTAAAGCCATCCGCAAATCGCCTGGCGGAATTTGGGATAACTCCCGACGTAGACGCCCTGAGGATCCACCATCATCAGCAACAGTAACGACCGCTGAAATATGGCTGGGTTGACAAGCTCGGGCGGCACACAGAGTTTGGTAGAGGCCGTGGCCTCCACCAAGGCAGGTAATCCGTGCCGGGGCGGAAACAGAATCAAGCATGGTTATTCCTGGATGAAACAGAGATCAGTGACGGGCAATATCCCGGTGAACAACGTTGACGTCGAGACCTTCTACGGTGCGAAGTCTTCGACCTACTTCCTCAGCTACAGCCACTGATCGGTGGTGCCCACCCGTGCAGCCTACAGAGATGGTGATGAAGTTTTTTCCCTCGTGGCGGTATCCCGGTCGCATGGTATTAAACATGGATAACAGGTCCCGAATAAATTCTTCCGCACCGTGCTGCCCAAGAACATAATCAGAAACCGCTTGATCTGTTCCACGATAGCGACGCAGCTCCGGCACCCAATACGGGTTAGGCAGGAATCGTGCATCAACAGTGATATCACTATCTGGTGGTGCGCCGTGTTTGAAACCGAAGGATTGCACGGTGACATGTTGATGTCCACGTTGCATAGTGCTGAAGCTTTGCTCGATGGAACGGCGGAGATCATGGACCGATAAATCTGAGGTGTCGATGACAATATCTGCGCATTCTTTTATCTCAGAGACGGACAGTCGCTCTCGACGCAATCCCTCGTTGAGGGTATCCCCGGCCTGAAGGGGATGAACTCGGCGCACTGAATCAAAACGTTTGATCAACACGTCGTCGCGTGCTTCAAGGAACAGAATGGTCGGCCCTAATCCTCGCGCCCGCAATTCATCAAGGGTCTGAAGCATACTGCCAGGAAACATTCGCGCTCTGACGTCGGTGACAACCGCTACCCGGTCAACTGGGGAATCCTCCCGAGCACACAGTTCCAATAAATCCAAAATGAGTTGCGAAGGAAGATTGTGTGAAACATACCAGCCGTGGTCTTCCATTACTCGGCCCGCACTACTCAACCCAGCTCCCGACATACCAGTAATAAGCACTGGCGGTTGGCTAAAACGAGTATCCCGATGCGGCTGATCCTGCTGGTGCGTCGTCATGGCCTCTATCCTAACCTGAATAAAGGACCTCAGGTTAGGAACTTCCAGCCTTATCGTTTGGGTGCAAACTCCCCCAAATCTTTTCGGCTAAAACCGGCCCAAATCCTTTAACCGCAGCAATCTCCTCGACACTCGCTTTCTTCAACTGCGCTACTGAACCAAAATGCTTGACTAATTCTGTTCTGCGCACCGTTCCTAAACCCGGAACTGAGTCAAGTTGAGAATGGCGCATCCGTTTACTGCGTTGCTGGCGATGATAACTAATAGCAAAACGATGAGCTTCATCACGAAGCTGCTGGAGAAGGTACAGCCCTTGAGATTGTCGAGGCAGAATCACTGGATCCTCCTCCCCCGGTAACCAAATCTCTTCCAGTCTTTTTGCTAATCCAATCAAGGTCACATCAGTAACCCCTAATTCATCAAACACCTCTTGGGCGGCATTAACTTGGGGTTGTCCGCCATCAACGATGAAAAGCTGCGGAGCATAAGCAAAACGGCGATGATCCGTAGACATCTCCTGGACCTTTTCATCGCTAAAGGTTGATTCCTCAAATTCCTCTGCCTCAGGAATAGCGCGCTTATCTCGGTGATAGCGCAAAAACCGTCGCCGCGTCACTTCTGCAATTGAAGCCACGTCATTGGAGTGCCCCTCACCAGCTGCTTCCTTAATTCGATATCGCCGATAATCCGCCTTTTTCGGGATTCCATCTTCAAAAACAACGAGTGAGGCAACGACATCGGTTCCTTGGATGTGGGAAATATCGGTGCATTCGATCCGTAGCGGCGCCGTTTCCATATCTAGTGCTTCTTGAATATCGTTAAGCGCTGCGGATCGCGTGGTCAGATCCCCGATTCGGCGTAATTTGTGCTGCTTAAGCGCATCCTCGGCATTGCGGTGAACAGTATCTGCGAGGGCTCGTTTATCCCCGCGTTGCGGAACCCGCAAATCCACCGCGGAGCCGCGAAGTTCATGGAGCCATAACCGAATATTGTCGGCGTCTTTGGGCAGTTCTGGAACCAGTATTTCCTTCGGAATTACTGAAAGATTCGACGCCATCTCGCGCGATTCCTGGTCTACTCCCCGACGTTCAATCAACTGCTCGTTGTCCTGAGCTTCGAGTCGAGCACGTTCCGCGGCATCACCATAAAACTGAATCAGGAAATCTTGCACGATAGCTGGCAGTGCGGGATCCTGGGCTTGGTCGCCGACCTTCTCTACCACCCAGCCGCGTTGACCTCGAATTCTCCCCCCTCGCACATGGAAGATCTGTACTGCCGCTTCTAATTCATCCTCACAGATCCCAATAATGTCTGCATCCGTTCCATCCCCGAGCACCACAGCTTGCTGTTCCATTACTTTATGGACCGCAGCAAGATCATCTCGTAGACGTGCTGCTTTCTCGAAGTCCAGGGCGCTGGCAGCGTCATTCATCTGCTTTTCTAACGTCCGAACCAGCTGATCGGTGTGCCCGGACATAAAGGACACGAAACCCTCGACGATGGCACGGTGTTCTCTCGCCGTGACTTTACCCACGCACGGAGCAGAGCACTTGTCGATATACCCCAATAGGCAAGGCCGGCCGAGGGAGTTGTGCCGGCGGAAAACACCTTGAGAACAGGTCCGCAGCGGAAACACACGAGTAAGCAGATCGAGGGTTTCTCGAACCGCCCAGACGTGAGAATAGGGGCCGAAATAACGAACTCCTCGGCGCCGGGGGCCACGATAAAAGAAAGCGCGGGGAAATTCCTCGTTGAGCGAGACGGCAAGACTGGGATAGGTTTTATCGTCCCGATATTTGACGTTATAGCGAGGATCAAATTTTTTGATCCAGGTGTATTCCAGCTGGAGCGCTTCTACTTCGCTAGCTACGACGGTCCACTCCACCTTGCTGGCGTGAAAAACCATTTGGCGGGTGCGCGGATGAAGTTGGGTTACATCCTGAAAATAATTGGATAGCCGAGACCGCAGATTTTTGGCTTTGCCAACATAGATAACCCGACCTTCCGGGTCACGAAACTTATATACTCCCGGCTGCGTGGGAATGCTTCCGGGAGCCGGTCGGTAAGTAGCGGGATCAGCCACGGTACTTGGTGATCACTCCTTCGGCAGATATTTTGCCTCAAGGTCACGGAATTCGCGGACAGCTGCCAGTGCCTTTTTCCCGTCAGCAGACTGGATAGCCCACAACGGCACGTATTCGAAATCTGGGAGTTCTAACAAAGCCATCCGGCTACCCTCTGGAAACCTCAATCCGTAGATTACTGACCACGGATAAAAACGAGTGCCGATAATATTGCGGACTTGAACCCCGTCCTCATTAGCGCGGACCCTTGGACGGCTAAAAGCAAGATAGGCCAGAACCGCCAGGACTACACCGACGCCTAAAAACGCCCACTTATCTAGGAAAGTCAGAGCCTCGCCAGTGGTTCCCACATCAACCACCAGGGACATAAACAGGTGGACTGCTAAGACTAGGACCACCAGAATCCATGCCAGTTTCTTCAACGCTGGAGACCGGATATCACATTCCCATGGTTTCGTCGTTGTTAGCGCCGCGTCAGCAGCGGTAAAAACCTGGCGATCAGCATCAGAGATAGTGGGTTTGAGGTGCTGATTCTGGTCAGACATGTCACTCACGGGTTTCTACTCTCACGTTGGTTGATTCTCTTGGCCGGTTTTTCCGCCGAGACTAGTTTACTCACCTCGGATTGATCGCAACAGTACAGCCGTATGCAAGGCCGCGACCATTGCTTCCGTACCTTTATCTTCTACTGCTCCAGGAAGACCTGATCTAGCGACAGCTTGTTCCTCTGTGTTCGTCGTTAGGACCCCATTGCCCACGGGCACTCCAGTATCCAACGCAATCCGAGTCAACCCCTCGGTCACTGAATCACACACGTAGTCAAAATGCGGTGTGCCTCCTCGAATCACACACCCGCAAGCAACCACGGCATCGTGGTGACGAGCAGTTTCTTGCACAACAACGGGTAATTCCAAAGCTCCAATGACGCGATATCCCACTGCCGTGGCACCGCACTCCGCTGCCGTTGCTAGGGCACGCGCGTGGAGTTGGTCGCAAATGTTAGCGTTCCACGAGGAGGTAACCACAGCCACCGTGAGACCGCTAGCATCAACGTGGTGGACGTCGGGCAAACCTTCTTTACTCATGATCCTCCTTTGGGTGGCTTTGATCCCATCGCGCTACTGAGGGCAAGTCATGCCCCATTCGATCACGTTTGGTACGCAAATAACGAATGTTGTCCTCATTGGGTTCTAGTTCAATAGGTACCCGTCCGGCCACATTTACCCCATGTCCGTGGAGTGCCTCGTGTTTATGGGGGTTATTGCTCATTAACCGGATGGTTTTAATACCCAAGTCGCGAACAATTTGAATTGCGGCGGAATACTCCCTCGCATCGGCCGGCAACCCCTGTTCTAGATTGGCGTCGACTGTATCTACTCCTTGGTCTTGGAGTCGATATGCTTTAAGTTTTGCCATGAGTCCAATCCCGCGCCCCTCTTGCCCGCGGAGGTACACTACGACGCCACGTCCACGCTCTTGGATCACACGCATTGATTCGTGAAGCTGTGGGCCGCAATCACAACGGCGTGAACCAAAAACATCTCCGGTGAGACATTCTGAATGAACCCGAACCCATACTTCTTCCCCATCATCGGAGGTCACGTCACCGCAGACCAGGGCAATATGTTCCATCCCAGTGATGGTGTTGCGATACCCCACAGCGCGAAAAACGCCAAATTCAGTAGGCAGCCGAGTTTCGGTTACTCGCTCAACTTGAATTTCGTGTTCTCGACGCCACTGCACCAGCTGCTCGATGGATATCATTTTCAGGTTGTGCCGGTCGGCAAACGCCCTCAGCTCTACGGATCGAGCCATATCAGTGGGATCCGATTCACTGACTATCTCACACAACACCCCGGCCGGACGTAGCCCCGCTGCCCGAGCTAAATCTACGCTAGCTTCGGTGTGCCCTTCGCGCACCAGCACTCCCCCTGGCATTGCTTGAAGCGGAACTATATGCCCTGGCCTGGTGAAATCAGCGCTGCTAAAGGAGGGATCTGCTAGACGTCTAATAGTTTCACACCGTGAGGTTGCTGAAATTCCAGTGGTTCCGGTAGCAGCATCAACAGTCACCGTATAGGCAGTACCCCGAGCGTCCTGGTTCAAAGCCACCATGGGGGGAAGATCAAGACGTTCACAATCCTCGGTAGTCAGTGGAACGCAAATATATCCAGAGGTGTAGCGAACCATAAACGCCACCAACTCCGGGGTAGCTTTTTCCGCCGCAAAGATGAGGTCGCCTTCATTTTCCCGGCCCTCATCATCGACGACGACAACAGCCTTACCGGCTGCTATATCTGCGATAGCATCGGAAACGCTATCCAGAACCACACTGGTGGAATTTTCCTCACTCACCTTGACCACCATAGTCTTTTTCTTCACATGAATGATCCACCGGGGTCATCCCATGCTGCATCAACCGCTCGACGTACTTACCCAGCACGTCGACCTCGACGTTGACGCTTTCTCCCTCATGCAACTGCCCGTGAGTAGTTTCCGCCAAGGTCGTGGGAATAAGCGACACCTCAAACCACCCCTCGCCTACGTGTGACACGGTTAGTGAGGTGCCGTTAAGACAAACTGATCCCTGAGCCACCACATAGCGTGCCACCGACTCTGGTAAGGCAAAACGTAGAACATCCCAATGAGGCGTAGTGGTCCGTTTAAGCAGTACGGCAGTGGTGTCTACATGCCCTTGGACAATATGACCACCTAGCCGATCCCCTAGTCTAAGGGCGGGCTCCAGGTTGACTCGATCACCCACGTGCACATAGCCGAGGCTGCTCACATCCAAGGTCTGCTTCATGCAATCAGCGACAAACCCTTCAGCAGTTTTTTCCGCTACGGTTAAGCACACCCCATTAACCGCAATCGAATCTCCATGCTCTGCCAAAGCGACAATGTCAGGACAGCTAATGTGAAGCTGAATGGCGTCGCCTAATTCCTTGATATCGCTGATAGTCCCGATATGGCTAATGATCCCAGTAAACACCTAACCTCCATTACTTTTTGCGCAACTCCACTAATATATCTTCACCCAAAAGTTGATAGCCGGAACGGTGGAAACAATGGGCTCCTGACAGTGTTGAGGAAAGCGGCTCAGAAATAGTACTAAGGCCATCACCGAGCACTTTCGGGGCGATATACGCCTGAATAGCATCAACATAGCCCAAGCGAAAAAATGCCGTCGCTAAAGTTGGTCCGCCTTCGACCAGGAGATCGCGCACACCGGTATCCCATAGCTGGCTCAGGGCGGTAGGAATATCCGGGTACTGTTCAAAACCTAATCGGTGGAGATGTGGACAATCCTGCGCTGAAAGGCGTCGGTGACCAATAACCACCCGACGCGGCTGATGAGGGTACAGACCCCCGTCTGGGGTTCGCGCCGTCAAAGAAGGATTGTCCGCACGAGCCGTCCCCGTTCCCACCACAATGGCATCCCGACGGCACCGATCCTGGTGGACATGATGCCTGGCTAATTCCCCGGTAATCCATTGACTAGTGCCGTCACAAGCGGCACTAAAACCGTCCAGAGTTTGAGCGAATTTTAGGGTGACGTGAGGACGCCTCAGTTCTTGAGCTAACAGCCACGCGCGCAAGGTTGGTACTTCGCCAGGCAACTGCTGGACTTTCATTCCTTGTTGGGTCAGCCATGCTGCGCCACCGGCTGCCTCAGACGTAGGATCAGCATGAACGTAATACAACTCAGAAATCCCTGCAGCTAATAGGGCGTGACTACACGGCCCAGTGCGGCCATAGTGATTACAGGGTTCGAGAGTTACCACGGCAATACCACCTTGAGCCCGATCCCCGGCTTCGGCTAATGCCATGACCTCGGCATGAGGGCCCCCAGGAGGTTGAGTTGCCCCTACCCCAAGGATGTCGCCGGTGGGACTAAGAATCACCGCGCCTACTGGTGGATTCGGGCTAGTAGTTCCCACTACCTTGTCGGAGGCCTCAACCGCTGTGTTCAGAGCCGCCCGGACTATGTCCTCTTTAGCCATGCTGCCGAGCGCTGTGGGCTAAGTCCCGCAGCCGAGAAACTTCCGCAGCAGGATATTGAGCACCGAAGATAGCAGAGCCGGCGACAAAGGCATCGCAACCAGCAGCCGACGCCTCGGCGATCGTGGAGGCACTGATTCCACCATCAATTTCAATGGTGACATCAAGGTTATTGTCATCAATGACTGCGCGGAGCGTCCGAACTTTTTCTAATTGATCGGGCATGAAAGATTGCCCACCAAAACCCGGCTCTACGGACATCACCAATACTTCATCAAACTGATCAAGGTTGTGAAGATAAGGTTCGATGGGAGTCCCAGGACGCAGGGAGAATCCAGCCCTAATTCCCCGACTGCGAATATCCTTGGCCACGCGTTCTGGATCGCTGACTGCTTCAACGTGGAAGATAATACAATCCGCGCCAGCGTCCACATAGGTGTCAATCCATTGTTCTGGCTTGTCAATCATCAAGTGGACGTCGAGCGTTTTATCGGTGATCTCATTGACGGTTTTCGTGATCCCCGGCCCAAAAGAAAGATTGGGGACAAAATGTCCATCCATGATGTCAACGTGGATCCAGTCAGCATTAGACACGCGCCGGATGTCATCGCCCAATCGACTGAAATCAGCCGCCAAAATGGACGGCGCAATAATGGGTGCAGAACTCATAGTTTGTAAGTGTAGCGGGGTTATTTTTCCCGCCGCAGAAGAGCAAAAAACATGGCGTCGGTGCCGTGGCGATGTGGCCACATCTGCACTGAGAGATGGTCGCCTAGTTGGTGCATTGCTTCCGGCATGAGGGACTGCGCGTTGTCTTCCCGGAGTTCAGGATGTTCACCTAACAGCCAGTCCACCACGCCCCGAGTTTCTCGAAGATCCGGAGAGCAGGTGGAATAGCCGAGTACTCCACCGGGTTTAAGCAACTTCGCCGCGGAATCTACCAGCTGCTTTTGAAGCCTCACTAGGTCCTCAATGTCGGACTCTTGTTTCCTCCATCGTGCTTCCGGTCGTCGACGAAGCGCCCCCAAGCCGGAACACGGCGCGTCCACCAAAATTCGATCAAAGCCGGGGGTTAAGCCGGGATCGCGACCATCTGCGGTATGGACGCTCACCGGCAAATCACGCACAGTCTGACGGATCAGCTGACTACGATGCTCGGAAAGTTCGACGGCGTCTAGGTGTGCTCCGTCAATCCGAGCCAAAGCTCCCATCAGTGCTGCTTTACCGCCAGGCCCGGCGCACAGGTCAAGCCAACGCCCTTGATCGCCGCCAGTGACGGGGGCTGCTACCACGGCTTGGGCTATCAGCTGCGAGCCCTCATCTTGAACCGCGGCCATGCCCTCCCGGACCGGTTCTAGTCGACCTGGATCACCCTGTGGGAGGTAGACCGCATAGGGGGAATACTTTCCTACCTCGCCACCCGAAATCATTGCCAACTCTTCAGCGCTAAGCTCACCTGGGCGAGCTACCAAGTGGGTGATCGGGCGTTGTGAATCTTCTGCCAAAGCTAGGGAAAGCTCCTGAAGACCAAGAACCCGAGAAAAGGAATCGGCAATCCACCTGGGATGGGAATGCTCAAAAGCGATACCTGCTATTTCACCTTCAGGTCGAAGAGTGCTGAGCCACCATGCGGTGTCGTGGCGAGAAATCTCTCGAAGAATGGCGTTAGCAAATCCGCGAACACTAGCTCCACCTACTGACCCAGCCATGGTCACGCTGGTATCAACCGCAGCATGGGCGTCTACTCTGGTGTAGAGCAATTGATACGCACCTAGTCGAACAGCATCGAGCACCCCAGAATCGATCCGTTCTAAAGGACGGGAGGAACAATGTTCGATAATTCGATCTAAGGTGCCTTCCGCCCGGAGAGTCCCGTAGGTGATTTCCGTGGCAAAGGCGGCATCACGCTGATTAAGCCGTTGGTCTCGCAACAGCCTCGGCAACACCAAATTGGCATAGGCACCCTCACCATGAACTTTCCGCAGCACCCGGTAAGCAATTGAGCGTGCGGGATCTACCCCCAGAGAGTTGACGTCTCTTTTCCCTTGTCGCTGGCGAGTTCTTTCTGCCGGACTCCGTCGATCTTTCCTCGTCGACGCAGACGCATGGCGGGATCGAGATCGAAAACCTCCACTCACGAAAACTTCAACTCCTTTGATTCGTGGAGCCCGCGCACCCAATCACGCGCCGGCATCTTCTTTTTCCCCTGGGGTTGGACCATCCCCAGCTGCACCGGCTGGGTTCCGGTACCGACAAAAACATGCTTTTTATTCCACCACACCTGCCCCGGATCCAGAGGAGGAACCCCAGCGGCGTCCAGGGTGTAGTCTGATGACCACGGAATACTCACCGGGGAAATCTTGATCCGCTGTTGCTCGCACATTGTCCACGCCCCAGGCCCTGGAGTAAATGCTCGAATTTTGCGATCAACTCCAAAAGCTGGGTGGTGCCAATCGATAGCAGCGTCCGCAACCGTCAGCTTTGCGGCATAGCTAATGTCTCCACGTTGCGGACTTGGCGATAATTCTCCGCTGGAAATCCCGTCCATCGTGGCTACTAGCAATTCCGCACCGGAATGAGCTAAGCGAGTCAACAGGTCATCGGCAGTATCTGTGGGGGAAATGCGTTCAGTGACAGTTCCGAAAACCGGCCCAGTGTCAAGGCCTTCCTCGATGCGGAAAGTAGAGGCTCCGGTGATCTCGTCGCCGGCGGCAATAGCTGCCTGAACCGGAGCGGCCCCGCGCCATGCAGGAAGTAAAGAAAAATGTAAGTTAACCCACCCGTGCGGGCAGATGGTGAAAAGGTCGGGGGTAATCAGCTGGCCATAGGCCACAACTGGAATACAGTCTGGGGCCAGAGAGTGGAGAGAGTGACGCAAAGACTTCCCGTCCTCGGTATCAGGTTTCAGCGAACTCGGAATAAGAATTTCCAGTCCGTGCTGGGAAGCGAACTCTTTGACCGGTGAAGGGTAGAGTTTCCGTCCCCGGCCTCGTGGCGCATCGGGACGGGTAATGACGCCAACAACCTCATGCTCAGAAGCCATGAGACGTTCCAAAGCTACTACTGCAGGTTCAGGAGTACCAGCAAAAACCAGCCGCACTTAGGATTCCTTTCCACTCATGCCGATCAAGGGTTTCGTTATTGAGCAAACCACGGGGCGACCCGGATTTCTGCCATGGCCCGACGCCGAGCAGCCGGTTCTAAACGTCGCAGGAATAAAATCCCGTCTAGATGGTCACTTTCATGCTGGATACAGCGTGCCATTAATCCGCTGGCTTCCATGCTGATGGGATTACCATCGCGATCTTGACCACTTACCTTCACCTTCTCAAATCGAACGACATCTTCCGTAATGTCGGGGATAGACAAACACCCTTCTGGTCCATCTTGGATGTCCTTGCCGATTGGTTCCCACACGGGATTAACGATGTGACCGCGGCTGCCTCCGTCGTCGGAGCAATCAAAAACAAATACTCGTCGGGTGACCCCCACTTGGTTGGCAGCTAGCCCCACTCCGCCGGCTGCATCCATGGTCTCTAACATGTCATCGATGAGGACACTAAGACCGTGATCAAATTCGGTCACTTCCTCAGCCCGAGTAGTTAAGACCGGATCACCAAATAATCGAATATCACGAATGGTCATGAGGAAGGTTATTCTCCTTAAACTTTTTCTTGTCGGCGCACTCATGCTACCCCCGGGCAGAGTAGAGTAACGAGAATGACATTACCAGCACGCGCTTTTGTTATCGCCGGATCCGAAGCAACCGGAGGAGCCGGCTTTCAAGTAGATCTTAAAACGTTCCAATCCCTCGGCGTCATGGGTATGGGAGCATTAACCTGCATTGTCTCTTTTGATCCGCAGAATCAGTGGGCGCACCGATTCCACCCCATTGAGCCCACCGTTATCGCGGAACAAATTGAAGCAGTCTTGGCCTGCCACAGCCAGGAAGTTTTAGATACCGCGAAAGTGGGGATGCTAGGTACCCCGGACACCATTGATACTGTTGCTCAGGCCTTGACCCAGCGGGAATGGAACCACCTAGTTGTTGATCCGGTGCTTATTTGTAAAGGACAAGAACCTGGCGCCGCCTTAGACACCGATAATGCACTGCGAGAAAAAATCCTTCCCTTGGCAACGGTGATAACACCGAACGTTTTTGAAGCGACGACCCTAGCTGAGATGGATTCCATCGACACCATCGAGGACCTAGAAGAAGCAGCCCGCCGTATTGGAGATAAGGGCGTGCCCTATGTGGTTGCGAAGGGGGGCGTGGAACTCCCCGGCGAAGAAGCTATTGATGTGCTTTGGGATGGACAAAACATTACTCGTTTTAGCCGCCCCAAGGTGGGCAACCAACGAGTCTCTGGGGCCGGATGCACCCTAGCAGCCGCCATCACCGCGGAGTTAGCAAAAGGTGCCACCGTTGCTGAAGCTGTAGATCAGGCCAAAGACTTCGTCACCCTCGGTATTCAACAGCGCCTAGAGTGCAACACACCTTTTGATGTGGTTTGGCAAGGAGCCCGCAACTAGCCGATATGAAGAGGGTCTACTTGGATCCTCAGTGGGCTATCATCTTTCCGCACTGATCGTGCGACCCGTGCAGTTCGCAGCGCTTGGCCCAACTCATTCCGCGGGCCAAGCGGGCAGCGAAGAATGATTCTTTGCGGGTCACCATGCACTGACTTGTCCCATTCCCCCGGTAAGGTCACTCCTGGCGGCAAGTCCACTGGGCCAAGCACCTCAGCACCCTCAGGAAGTTGCACGGTGTCGATAAAGGCGGAAAGACCAGAAGGTAGACCATCAATGGCGGCTAAATGCACGGCCGGGGGGAAATGAGCTTCTCGTCGTTGCTGTAATTCCCGTCGTGCAGCTGCGACGCTATCCCAGGAAAGAAAATCCTGCACCACAATCAGGGAGTTATCAGCAACAACGACAACCTGGCCGCCGTGGGCTGCTGGCTCCACGTGGGATGCAGCCTGGAACCATGTTGCCAGCGTGTCCTCCGTCGCCCTCAGGCTTTGTCGGCCAAGAAGAGACCACGTATCTAAAAGTACTGCCGCCCCATAACGGCCGTGGTCTTCCACCACGGGCTCAGCTCCTGGAGTGGACACCACAACGCTGGCGCGATTGCTTACCTCATTCAGGACACGGTTTCCCCCAGACAGCAGAATGGGAACCCCCGGAAAAGCGAGCCCGAGCTCTTCTACGGTGCGCGACGCCCCCAACACCACCGCTCTCAGGGAAGTAGAGCCACACTCTGCACACCGGTAGTGAGGATCGGGGCGCCCGCACCAGCGACAGGTCGGAACGGCGGTTTCATCGGGTTTTACCATCGGTAATTCCAGTGGACCATTGCAATGCCGACAGCGCGCCGGAGTCCGGCAATGTCCGCAGGCTAATACCGGGATATAGCCTTTTCGTGGAACCTGCACTAGAACTGGGCGATCACGGTCTAAGGCTTGGCGAATGGCCTCAAAAGCTATTTTTGGCAAACGCGCGTGCCGCGCCCTCGGGTCTCGAGCAAGCTCAAAATCAGAATCCCCCACTGCCCGCATCCACGGCGACTTTTGGCGCACGACTTCTCGAGGAGCTACTAGATCATGCGCCCACCCCGCTTCTACTAAAAGCTGGGTTTCGGCAGTGCGAGAGTATCCGGCGATAACCAGGGCACACCCTTCTTGGGCACTTCGAGTACTTAATACTTCACGGGCGTGAGTATAGGGTGCCCGAGGATCGACGAGGCTATCATCACCATCATGGAGGATGACCGCTAATGCCAAATCCTTGACTGGAGCAAAAGCTGCGGAGCGGGTTCCCACTACTAAACGCCCTTGCCCCATTAGGACGGAGAGGAATCTACGATAGCGAGCTTGTGGACCGAGCGCCGCATTCATTACCGTTATCTGCCGAGCAGAAACTAGCTGGCGGAGAGCTGTCTCCATCCGTTCGACATCTCGTTGATCAGGAAGCACCAGCAAAGCTCCGGCACCATCACGCACCACTTTCGCCGCAAGAGCAGCAAGGGGAGCTGCCCAGTCTTCTCCCGGAAGCACTTGCCATGCAGCCCGAGCTGGACGTCGAGCAATAACCGCGTCGACAAAGGATGGGCCGAACTGGTAGCTGGACCACGCCGAAAGATCAGGTTCCGCGCAGTGTCCTAGGTGTTCCCAGGGAGTTGAAAAATCGGAGTTTTCGGCAGCAGCATGACGTGAAGGTACCGCGGAACGAATAATATCGGAGCGAATACCGCCATAGCGATCTGCCAGGGAGTCCACTAGGCGGGCGGTGCGTTCAGGATACACCTGAAACGGCGAGATGACGCGTTCAATAAAACGCAACGAGCCCTGGTGCTCCTTATTCTCACACCGCTCCAGCACGATGCCGTCGATAAGTCGTCCAGAAAAGCGAACTCGGACACGAACCCCTGGCTGAGCATGATCGGAGAGTTTCTCAGGAACCAAATAATCAAAGGGCCGGTCAAGATGTGGCACCCCCAATA
Organism: Corynebacterium poyangense; assembly: GCF_014522205.1. Taxonomy (NCBI): domain Bacteria; kingdom Bacillati; phylum Actinomycetota; class Actinomycetes; order Mycobacteriales; family Corynebacteriaceae; genus Corynebacterium; species Corynebacterium poyangense. The sequence goes on from NZ_CP046884.1 coordinate 1,346,510, forward strand.
ACGGCAAAACCCGCGCCACCGGCTGATGAGAAGCAGGTACGCGGGATGAAGCCATGGGGAAGAATTATACACCGGCGGCGCGACGTAGCTCTTCTGCTCGATTGATTTCTTCCCACGGTAGGTCTAGGTCAGTTCGACCAAAATGTCCGTAGGCTGCAGTCTGGGCATAGATAGGGCGCTGGAGGTCTAATTCTCGAATAATTGCGGCAGGGCGAAGATCAAACACCTTATGCAGAGCGTCTTGGATAGCGGTATCGCTGAGACCGTGGTGCGCGGTGCCGAATGTTTCAACATACAGTCCAACCGGGGCTGCTCGACCAATGGCGTAGGCTACCTGTACCTCCGCCTTGTCAGCTAACCCAGCCGCAACAATATTCTTCGCCACCCAACGCATGGCATACGCTGCTGAACGGTCAACTTTACTGGGGTCTTTACCAGAGAATGCCCCGCCACCATGGCGTGCCATCCCCCCATAGGTGTCAACGATGATTTTTCGCCCGGTTAAACCTGCATCTCCCATCGGCCCACCAACAATAAAGGATCCAGAGGGGTTCACCAAAACGGTAACGTCGCTGGTATCAAGCTGCTCATCGAGGTTGCTGGAAGAAAACACCTCACCAATGACATGTTCTTGCAGTTGCTCCTCTAACCATTGTTGATCCACATCGGGGTCATGTTGAGTAGAGATCACCACCGTGTCTACTGCAACCGGGCGGTCGTCGTCGCCATAGGCCAAAGTCACCTGGGTTTTGCCGTCTGGTCGCAGATGCGGGACAATGCCTTGTTTACGAACTTCGGTAAGCCGTCGCGCTAAACGATGCGCTAGCGCTATGGGCAGAGGCATAAATTCCGGGGTTTCATTCGTGGCATATCCAAACATCAAGCCTTGATCGCCTGCACCGGCTTGGTCGTCGGCGTCGCGCTGTCCTCCGCTGCGCACTTCTTGGGACTTGTCGACACCTTCACCAATTTCTGCTGACTGCTCTCCAATAGCCACGTTCACGCCACAGGTCCGGCCATCGAATCCCATATCTGAGGAGTTAAACCCAATTTTCAGAAGGGTGTCCCGAACTAGCTGCGGAATCTCTACGTATCCGGTGGTCCGCACCTCCCCTACCACGTGAACCTGACCGGTAGTCACTAACGTTTCAACCGCCACCCGAGCTTGAGGATCCTGCTCAAGCATGGCATCGAGGATGGTGTCCGAGATCGCATCACAGATCTTATCCGGGTGCCCTTCGGTGACAGATTCACTGGTAAAAAGCCGTAATGCGTCCTTAGCCACTGATAATTCTTCCTTTTCCCATACTCAACAACATGAAATACCCATACCAACATAGACCAAGTTGTCTAATTTTGGCAATGACCCAGTCCGTCAATGGCGTCAAGGATTTGAATTGCCACGGACAACTTACTGCCCTGAGTGATAGTGCGACGCACCGGCGCTGCTGGATCTTCCCCGCGGAGCAATAACACCCCACTGTTGAGGGGCTGCCCGAACACCTTGCCTTCGCCAACCTCATTGCACATCAACAAATCGCACCCCTTGCGGGCTAACTTAGCCACAGCTAGTTCCTCAGCGCTATGGTGTTCATCGCCGGTTTCCGCAGCGAATCCCACAATCACCGCTTCTGGGTTCAGGCTGCCTTGATCCCGCATCTTCACCACATGCCGCAAAATATCTGGGTTCTCGGTCAATGCCAGGGTGCCCAGAGCGGAATCATCTTTCCCCTTTTTCAATTTCATATCTGCTTCGTAGTGCGGCCGATAATCAGCCACAGCGGCAGCCATGATGATGATATCCTGCTGCGGGGCTTGCTCAATAACGGCACTTAGCATGTCGCGGGCGCTGCGTACCGAAGTTATCTTCGCTCCAGCCGGGGTGGGTAAGCGATCCGTGTTCGCTGCGATGATACTCACCTCAGCACCACGTTGTGCGGCGATTTCCGCTAGCGCGAATCCTTGTTGTCCAGAAGAACGATTTCCCAGGTATCGAACTGGATCAAGGTTTTCTTGGGTTCCGCCTGCAGTAATGAGTACCTTTTTCCCAGACCAGGTATGCGGCAAAGTGGATCCGTTAAAAACCTCGCGACTCAAAGAAGCTATTTGTTCTGGCTCTAGTAGTCGTCCAGCGCCGCTGTCTTTTCCGGTGAGACGACCGTGTGCCGGCTCAAGGACGACTATGCCCCGGGAACGGAGTGTCGCAACATTAGCTTGAGTGGCAGGGTTTAACCACATTTCGGTGTGCATGGCTGACGCAACAACGATGGGACAGGTTGCCACTAGGACAGTCGCACTAAGCAAATCATCCGCTCTGCCGCTTGCTATGCGGGCGATCAGATCCGCCGTTGCTGGTGCAATAACGATGCCATCAGCTTCTTGACCAATTCGAACATGTGCTACCTCATCGACGGCATCAAAAACCGTGGTGGAAACAGGTTGGCCTGAGAGAGCCTCAAATGTGGCTGCTCCCACGAAGTTGAGCGCCGCTGAGGTTGGGACAACACGAACCCGGTCCCCGTGTTCGGTGAAGTTGCGTACCAGGTGGCAGGCTTTGTAGGCAGCGATACCGCCTGCTACTCCAACTACGATATTGCGCGAAGTATCAGATTCCATTAGCTTTTAGCCTTCCTGGCATGAAGAAAACCCGCGACCATTCTAATGCACCGGTCGCGGGGATCCTTCTTTAACGTTTCACCGTTTTTACCTTGATTAACCCAAGGATTTAGCGGCCTTCTTCGTGCTCGATCAGACCTGCGTCAATTTCGCGAAGAGCGATGGAAAGCGGTTTTTCGCCGGCCTCCGGGGTTACCAGCGGACCAACGAATTCAAAAACACCCTCATCAGCATCTTGGTAGTAACTATTGATCTGGCGTGCTCGTTTTGCGGCAAAGATCACCAAAGCGTACTTCGAGGATACTTTGTCCAAAAGCTCGTCAATCGGAGGAGAAGTAATGCCGATTGGCGGATCAAAAACGGCCTCGTTCCGCGAAGTATCGTTACTCACCTTGGTCACTGTCACCTTTTCCTGAAGAATTAGCTATTTTCCTTCAGCAGAATATCACTAATAGAGGCGACGGCTTGATTCACGTCGTCATTGACAACTATTTGATCAAACTCGTCGCGTGCAGCTAGTTCATTACGGGCAGTCGCGAGCCGCCGCTCTATGACTTCTGCTGTTTCTGTGCCACGCCCAGTCAGCCGCTGCACCAATTCCTCCCACGAGGGTGGAGCCAGGAAAACAGTGGTGGCCTCGGGCATTAATGATTTAATGGCTCGAGCTCCGACAACGTCCACTTCCACCAGAACCGGCCGCCCTTCCTGGAGGGCTTGATTAACTGGGGCTGCTGGGGTTCCAGAACGTTGTAAGCCGCCATGGATATCAGCCCATTCCAACATTCCACCATTATCAATTTCATGCTGGAATTGATCTAGGCTAACGAAGAAGTAATCAATGCCTTCTTCCTCATGAGGGCGAGGAGCGCGCGTGGTCATCGAGACACTGAAATACAGATCCTCGATATTTTGACGCAGCTGGTGAACTACCGTGGATTTCCCTACCGCAGAGGGGCCAACCAATACCACTAGCTGGCCACGAGATTGCTCACCACTAGTCATCAATTAATCCTCGCTGAAACCAAAGCGGTCCAGCAGAGCACGACGCTGGCGCTCACCCAAACCACGGAGGCGGCGGGTCGGGGCAATTTCCAGCTCCTCCATGATCTCCTTAGCTTTGACCTTGCCTACCTTCGGAAGTGCCTCCAAAAGTGCAGACACCTTGGTCTTGCCGATGATTTCATCGTCCTGAGCCTGAGCCAGAACTTCCTTGAGGTTGGTGCCACCACGCTTGAGCTTTTCCTTCAGCTCAGCACGGGCCTTACGAGCCTCAGCAGCTTTAGCTAGGGCTTCCTTGCGCTGCTCATCAGTCAACTTGGGAAGGGCCACGGGGATTCCTCCGATTCCTATCGTTTCCAAATTACGATCCGGGTGGGCGACGTGATGCCATCGAAAGCACCCAAATCTCTCACAAGTGCATCAACCTAGCACACTCCAGCCAACGCCGGATGGAGGTCCAGTCTAACACCGGTGTAGTTCTCTCTTGCGTGCCCGACACTCTGAAGGCAAGCCTTCAGTGGTTCCGCCGGATTCCAAGAACAAAATACCAGGGTGGCGGGCCAAATGCACATTAAACGCCAGGAAAACTTTCCCTAGCCCGGAAGAAGCTCTCCCTTAAGGCGCTTAGATCTGGTCCACAACGCAAAATACCACGGGAAATGTTGGGAAATGCCAGCTTTTCGACACCGGCGCAAATCCGAGCAACATCATCGTGATCTGCGCCTTGAGCTCCTACACCAGGCAACAAGACAGGGCCGTTGAGACTACCTAAGCTTGGTGGTTGAGTCAGCGTTGCTCCCACGACAACCCCTAGGCTCCCAACGAGGTGACCTGCTTCCGCATTGCGTCGAGCCAAGCCATCGACGATATGTTGCGACACCGAGCACCCAGAGGCGTCGGACCGTTGTTGGATCTCCTTCGCCTCGGGATTTGATGTTGCCGCCAACACAAATATTCCTGCCCCTGCGGTCTGAGCGAGCCGAAAAGCCGGTTCAAGGGAGTCCACCCCTAAAAACGGGCTGAGGGTGAGGGCATCACAGGACAAGGGAGCATCCGGTGCCAACCAGGCCTGGGCATAGCCTTCCATCGTGGAGCCAATGTCCCCGCGTTTCGCGTCGGCAAGGACCAAAGCACCACCAGCTCTCAGACCACGAATAGTTTCTTCCAACACGTGGTAGCCCGCTGAGCCAAAACGCTCATAAAAGGCCACCTGGGGTTTAACAAGAACCGCGTGCTCGGCGAAAGCCTCGACACAAATGTCACTGAATCGACGCAACCCATCCACAGACACGTCCAAACCCCAGTCAGAAAGAAGCTGTTCATGTGGGTCTATTCCAACGCAGAGTCTGCCTCGTTGTGCTGAAAGATCAAGAAGACGTACGCCAAAAGGTGTCACTGTTGCTGCCCCACCATGGTGTGCTCTAGTTCTTGCAAAGCTCGAACCCTTAATCCACCGCGCTGCAGCGCTTCAATGCCTTGGACCGCAGCATTGATCCCTTGCACCGTGGTGACCAAGGGTACTCCGGCACCAACAGCGGCAGCCCGGATCGCATAGCCGTCATTACGGGTCGACGCGGATCCGGCTGGAGTATTCAGAATAAGGTCAATATCACCCTTCTTGATGAGATCCACAATGGATTCTCCCTGGGCTCCAGAGTGGACTTCCTTTTGCTTCAACACGGTTTCGCACTCAATCCCGTTCCGCCGCAGCATCATCGAGGTTCCAGAAGAAGCTAGGATCTTAAACCCTAGTGAGGAAAGGCGCTGAATCGGCAACAGCAGAGTCCGCTTATCGCGGTTGGCCACCGAAACAAAGACTGTTCCTCCCGTGGGAAGCTGCCCAAAAGCCGCAGTCTCAGCTTTGGCATAGGCCGCGCCAAAGTTATCGGCTAGCCCCATCACCTCTCCAGTAGATTTCATTTCAGGGCTTAACAAAGTATCCAACATGGAACCATCGGGTCGACGGAACCTGGTGAACGGTAATACAGCTTCTTTCACTGCAATGGGGGCTTCCAGTGGTAAAGAGCCGCCGTCATAATCAGTAGGCAATAACCCTTCGGCCTTAAGCTCAGCAAAAGTAGCTCCCAACATGATTCGAGCAGCTGCTTTAGCCAAGTGGACGCCGGTGGCCTTGGAGACAAAAGGTACTGTTCGTGACGCCCTGGGATTAGCTTCAATGACATATAAGATGTCATCTTTCAGCGCGTATTGCACATTCATGAGCCCTTGCACACCGATACCTCGCGCCAAGGCTTCAGTGGACCGTCGAACCTTTTCAATGTCTTCTGCACCCAGGGTCATCGGTGGCAAAGCGCACGCCGAGTCACCAGAGTGAATACCCGCTTCTTCAATATGCTCCATCACCCCGGCTAGATATACCTCTGACCCATCACACAATGCATCGACATCAATTTCGATTGCTGAATCAAGGAATCTATCTACCAAAACCGGGTGATCGCTTGAGAGTTCAGTGGCACGATCAATGTAGTCATTCAACGACTTTTCATCGTAAACAATTTCCATGCCGCGTCCACCCAACACATAAGAGGGGCGCACGAGCACCGGATAACCAATGCTGCTGGCGACCTCTCGAGCTTCTGGGAAAGACGTTGCCGTCCCGAAATCCGGGGCGGGAAGATCTGCCCGACGCAAAACCTCCCCAAATTCACCGCGGTCTTCTGCCAGGTTAATTGCCTCCGGAGACGTTCCGACGACAGGAACCCCAGCGTCACGCAATCTTTGCGCCAGACCAAGCGGTGTTTGACCGCCCAACTGGACAATGACGCCAGCTACTGTACCGGATTGACACTCTGCGTGATATACCTCCATGACATCTTCGAAGGTCAACGGCTCAAAATAGAGACGATCAGCGGTGTCATAATCGGTAGAAACAGTCTCCGGGTTGCAATTGACCATGACCGTCTCATACCCCACCCGAGACAACTCCAAAGCCGCATGGACACAGGAATAGTCAAACTCAATACCCTGACCAATTCGGTTAGGACCAGAGCCAAGAATAAGAACTTTTTCCTTATCCGGTTGCGGAGCTACCTCAGATTCCGCGGCTGGGTCAAGTTCATAGGCGGAGTAGTGATAGGGGGTGCGGGCCTCAAACTCAGCCGCACAGGTGTCAACCGTCTTAAATACCGGCCGTATCCCCAATGACCAGCGCAGACGTCGAACCCCATCCTCACCGGCAAATTCCGGCCGCAGCGCTGCAATCTGAGCATCAGAAAGCCCATAGTATTTGGCATGACGCAGCAAATCCGCATTCAGCACCGGAGATTCCTCAAGCACCTTTCGGAACTCCACCAAGCCTTGCAATTCGGAGAGGAACCACGGATCAATGCCGGACGCCTCATGCACCTCAGCGACACTAGCGCCTTTACGCAAGGCCAATTCCACGTCATACATTCGTCCCTGGGTGGGGCGCTGCAAGGCGGCAAGAATGTCGCTGACGTCCCGGTCGTCGTCTTCAACAGTCCAAAAACCAGCGGGTTTTTGCTCCAGGGAGCGCATCACCTTATTGAGGGCAGAGATGTAATTTCGTCCCAGCGACATTGCCTCGCCCACCGATTTCATCGTGGTTGTCAAGGTGTCATCGGCACCCACGAATTTCTCAAAGGCAAAGCGTGGGGCCTTGACCACCACGTAGTCCAAGGTGGGTTCAAAAGCCGCCGGGGTTTCGCCGGTGATGTCATTATCAATTTCGTCAAGCGTATAACCGATGGCAAGTTTGGCGGCAAATTTAGCAATCGGGAAACCCGTAGCTTTAGAAGCCAAAGCCGAGGAACGCGAAACCCGAGGATTCATCTCAATGGTGATGATCCGTCCATCAACGGGATTGATAGCGAACTGGATATTACATCCACCCGCTGCCACCCCGACTTCCCTGATGATGGCAATACCCTGGTCACGCATCGTTTGGAATTCACGGTCCGTCAGCGTCATCGACGGCGCCACGGTTACTGAATCTCCCGTGTGAACCCCAAGAGCATCTACGTTTTCGATGGAGCAGATGACCACCACGTTGTCATCTGCGTCGCGCATAAGCTCTAACTCGAATTCCTTCCACCCCAGGATGGATTCTTCAATCAACACATTAGCTTCGGGGGAAGCGGCCAGGCCGCCACCAGCAATCCGGTCCAGGTCTTCTTGGGTGAACGCTAAGCCGGAACCCAAGCCACCCATCGTGAAGGAGGGGCGAACAACCACCGGTAACCCAAGCTCCGCCACAGTTTCATGAACTTCATCCATGTTGTGACACACCCGGGATCGCGCCGAAGAACCGCCAATTTTCGCAACGATATCTTTGAACATTTGGCGATCTTCACCACGCTGAATGGCGTCGATATCAGCACCGATAAGTTCTACCCCGTATTTCTCCAGGATGCCTCGCCGATCAAGCTGAATAGCAGCATTAAGAGCTGTCTGCCCACCTAAGGTCGCCAGCACCGCATCCACTGGGTAACCTTGAGCTTTTTCTCTTTCGAGAATCGCTTCAATATAGTCGGGCTCAATCGGTTCCACGTAGGTGTGATGGGCAAACTCCGGATCAGTCATGATGGTCGCCGGGTTGGAGTTGACCAGGGTAACTCGTAGACCCTCATCTTTAAGAACTCGGCACGCCTGGGTACCTGAATAGTCAAACTCACACGCTTGACCAATAACGATAGGCCCAGAACCGATAACCAGGACGTGATTAATATCCGTACGCTTTGGCATTTAGTTCTTTGCCTCCTGAGATTCCGGCTGAGCCGTGGACATAAGCTCTACAAACTGATCGAAAAGTGGGTTAGCATCGTGGGGTCCCGCCGATGATTCGGGGTGATATTGGACAGAAAACGCCCTCCCGTTTTTCAGGGCAACTCCCTCGACAACATCGTCATTGAGACAGGTATGAGTAATCACCGCTGGCCCGAACTCAGTGTCGAATTCTTCCCCGCCGGTTCCGGCGAGCGCGAAACCGTGATTTTGAGCAGTGATATAGATTTTCTTGGTGGTGTGGTCAATAACTGGGACGTTAATGCCTCGATGCCCGAACTTCAGCTTATAGGTATCAAGCCCCAAAGCACGACCCAAAATCTGGTTGCCGAAGCAGATTCCGAAGAACGGGATCTGCGAACGAAGCACCTCGCGAACTACCTCAACCATTGTGTCTGCTGTTGCGGGGTCTCCAGGCCCGTTGGAGACAAAAACTCCATCGGGTTGATATTGCTTAATGTCCGACAACGGTGTGTTGGCCGGAACAACAACGGTACGAATCCCTCGTTCTACTAAATAACGTGGGGTGGATGATTTAATGCCCATGTCATAGGCGACGACGGTGAATTTCTGATCCCCTTCGGGTTCGAGAATATAGGGCTGATCAGTTGAGACTTCAGCGGATAAGTCCGCCCCAGCCATATCCGGTTGCCCGTTCACCTTTGCACGAAGATCGTCGATGGGTGCGTGAGCGTCTTTACCGGAAAAAATTCCGGCCTTAATGGATCCGAAGTTACGCAAATGACGAACCAGGGTGCGGGTATCTACTCCGCGGATTCCGATGATGCCTTGGTCTTTCATTTCATCTTCCAAAGACCGGGTGGCCCGCCAGTTGGATACACTGCGAGAAAGATCCCGGATGACGTAACCAGAAACCCAGATTTTCCCCGTATGAGATTCGCTGTCCTCATCATTCCACCCGGTGTTTCCGATCTGCGGAGCGGTGGAGACTACGATCTGTCGATGATATGAGGGATCGGTGAGGGTTTCTTGATATCCAGTCATGGCGGTAGTAAAAACCGCCTCTCCTAAGGTAGTTCCGGTGGCGCCGAAACCGAGGCCACGAAATACTTTGCCATCAGCTAAAACTAGCACTGCTGGCTGATGATCGTCCGGCGCTGGGATGCCACCGGGATGTGCAGTACTTGACGTCACAACGTCACCTTTCGACAATTTTCTTAACTGTAATTTCTACGTATTAATATTGCTTTTCTAAAGCATTAGGCGCGTGGAGCACTAATGGTCCCCTCCTGATAGGTCACCCGACCTCTCAAAATGGTGGCACTCACCTTAGTGTGAAAATCCATTCCTTCATAAGGGTTATTCACGGCTTTGGATTGAGTGTCCTTCCCATAAGAAGTCCAGGAGCAGTCTGGATCAACCAGGCATAGATTTGCCGGTTCTCCCACAGCAAGAGGACGACCGTGCCCTGGTAGCCGGGTAATTTCCGCAGGCTTCTCACTCATCACCTTGGCGACCCAGCGCCAATTAGCCAGCCCTGTGCGAACAAAGTTGTCAGCAATCACCGCCAAGGAAGTTTCCAGCCCCAACATGCCAGGTCGAGCATGATCAAACTCGCAGCATTTTTCCTCAGAACCATGTGGTGCATGATCCGTAGCAACACAATCAATAATTCCGTCTAAGAGTGCCTGACGTAGCGCCTGAACGTCACGATCTTCCCGCAAGGGTGGGTTGACTCGATTAACTCCGTCATAGGTTTCCAGCCGCTTATCCGTTAATAAGAGGTGATGAGGCGTAACTTCCGCAGTTAAGGGAATATTGTGTTCTTTTGCCCATTCAACTAGCTGGACAGTCCCTTCCGTCGACGCATGACAAATATGGGTTCGGCTGCCGTAATCACGTGCCAATAAAGCATCGCGAATAACTATTGATTCTTCCGCCGCACGCGGCCAACCTCGCAATCCTAAACGAGCAGCTACTGCTCCTTCGTGTGCCACGGCTCCCTCGGTAAGACGAGGTTCTTCGCAATGCTGGGCTAATAAGACATCTAAGCCTTTGGCGTATTCTAAAGCCCGGCGCATAACCAGCGGGTTATCCACACACTTGCCGTCATCAGAGAACATTCTCACTCTGGCGTCACTGCGCGCCATCATTCCAAACTCGGTGAGCTCTTTTCCAGCTAATCCTTTAGTAATGGAACCAACGGGGTGGACGTCACAGAGATTAATTCTTTGTCCCTTGGCCCAAATCCCCTCAGCAATAATGGGTTGGTCCACGGTAGGACTGGTATTAGCCATCGTGAAAACAGCAGTAAAGCCACCTACTGCTGCAGCAGCTGAACCTGTGGCAATGGTTTCGGTATCCTCACGCCCTGGCTCACGCAGGTGAACGTGCATATCAACAAGGCCGGGCAGCAACACGTGGCCATCGGCATCAATAATGCGGTCGGCGGAAACTTCTCCGGCATCAAGCTCGACGATTATCCCGTCTTTAATCAGCACATGTTGACCATCACCTTCGCCGTAGGGGCGAGCATTGCGGATCAATAAGATGCCGGGTTCCGACTCAGCCAGCAACCCTGTTTCCGGGTACGTAGTCATGAAAATCCTTCCCCTTCTGCGCTAAAACCCCGGTGACTGCGCGCCGGCGATCAAGGTGAAAAGCACTGCCATACGGACATGAACCCCATTGGAAACCTGCTGCAATACCGCGGTATTCGGCGCATCTGCGACGGAAAAGTTAATTTCCATACCACGCAGCATTGGACCAGGGTGCATGACAAAAGAACCAGACTTCATCCGGGCCGCTCGTTCTTGGCTCAATCCATATAAGGTGGCGTATTCCCGCTGGGAAGGGAAGAAACCACCGTGCATTCTTTCGGCCTGAACTCGCAGCATCATGATGACATCTGCGTCGGAGATTTCAGCATCAAAATCGCTAGTAGTCCGTACCGGCCAGGTTTCTACCCCATAGGGCAACAAGGTGGGAGGAGCAACTAGTACCACCTCAGCTCCGAGGGTGCTTAAAAGATCAACATTTGAGCGAACCACCCGAGAGTGAAGACAATCTCCCACGATGACAATTTTGCGTCCCTGAATATCCCCAAGCTTTTGACGCATAGTGACTGCATCAAGCAAAGCTTGAGTGGGGTGCTGATGGGAACCATCACCCGCGTTAATAATTGCCGGGCTAGATCCGGGGTGGGGATTGGTGGGGTGGTCAGCATCGTTATCAAGCCATTGGGCTAATAATTGCGGCGCTCCGGAATTAGGATGTCGGATAACGATGGCGTCTGCCCCTACGGCAGCCAAGGTAGCACCCGTGTCTTTGAGGGATTCACCTTTCGCTACTGATGAAGAAGAAGCAGAAATATTAATGACATCTGCGCTCATCCATTTACCGGCGGTTTCGAAGGATGACCGTGTTCGGGTGGAGTTTTCGTAGAATAACGTAAAGATGGTCCGACCCCGCAGCGTCGGTAGCTTCTTTACCTCACGTTCCTCAATAGCCTCCCGGAACCGATCCGCTTCATCCATCAGAGCAATAATCTCGTCTCGATTTAGATCCGAGATACTCAACAAATGCTTCATTTAGGCGTTCTCCCCTGGACTCAGTTCCACAGCATCTCGACCGTCAATGGGTTCCAGATACACTGTGATTTTTTCCGCCTGCGCGGTGGGAAGATTCTTCCCCACATAATCTGCGCGGATAGGTAATTGCCGATGTCCTCGGTCAACTAAAACAGCCAGTTGGACGCATTCTGGCCGGCCTATATCCCGCAACGCATCCAAGGCAGCCCGAATGGTACGGCCGGAATATAAAACGTCATCGACAAGGACCACAACTCGGCCCTCAATCCCTCCAGGCGGTATCCGAGTGGGTCGCAACGCACGATGCGGCGTATTGCTCAAATCATCCCGATATAAGGTGATATCTAAAGCCCCCACCGGGATAGTAACCCCGGAAAATTCAGTGATTCGCGCCGCTAGACGTTCTGCTAGAGGCACCCCACCCGATGGAATTCCTAAAAGAACGACGGGCTTAGCATCAGCCTCGTCGAGCGCTGTTTTTTCAATAATCTGGTGCGCGATGCGTGCCACGGTGCGCCCTACATCATCGCTACTCATGAGCTCTGTTGTTGTCGGCGTTCCTTCACTCATCGTGACCTCCTTCCCCGCCTCTCTGTGCGGTCATTAAAGGATGTCGGTAGTGAACCGCCCCCGATCATAGCACTTCTATCCCGATCCCCCGCTGCCGGGTCGCTTAGGTCTCCTCGGGTTTCGCCTCATCCACGGATGGCTGTGGTTCATCTGTGCCGGGGTTGAAGGTCTCTACCCTATCTTCACGCGCAAATTCTGCTCTTAACTCATCAGCGCGACGGGAGATCTCGTCTAATAAGGCATTGATATATGCCGACGCTTTCTGATCAGCATATTGGCTTGCTAGTTCCACTCCTTCAACCACGGCTGTGGGTTTAGGAACCTCGGGATTAAATAATAATTCCCACGTCGATACCCGCATGATTGCCCGATCTACTGCGGGAATTCGGTGCAATTCCCAATCCTCCGCCAGGGCGGCTTCGATGGCATCATCAATCCGATCGATTTCTACCGCCACCCCGGAGACAATGTCGCGGGTGTAATCCGCAATGGGAGCCACCGGGGCATCGGAACGTCGAGCCAACTCGACTCGATCTTCGACAATTGCTACCGGATCAATATCGCGAGCTTCTGCTTCAAAAAGAATATCAACCGCGCGGCGGCGCGCTTTGAAGCGAGCACCGTATATCCGGCCCTTCTTATGAGGTCGCTTCTCCACTGGTGTGCTGCTCACCGCTATTAATTAGAAACTCGGGAGAGGTAGGAACCGTCGCGGGTATCAACTTTCACGACGTTTCCGGTTTCCAAGAACAACGGGACCTGAATTTCAGCCCCAGTTTCCAACGTGGCGGGCTTGGTGCCACCGGTAGAACGATCCCCCTGAAGGCCAGGATCAGTGTGCTCAATTTTCAGATCCACAGAGGTAGGAAGTTCAGCGAATAAGGCTTCTCCCTCATGGAAAGAGACCTGGACGCGCATATTTTCCAGCAAGAAACGAGAAGCTTCACCAAACTTGTCAGCGCTTAGTTCTACCTGCTCATAGGTTTTATCGTCCATGACCACATAGGACGTACCATCGAAATACAAATAGGTCATGTCACGACGATCCACCGTCGCGGTTTCTACCTTGACACCAGCGTTGAAAGTCTTGTCGGTGACTTTGCCAGACACCACATCTTTTAATTTGGTGCGCACGAAAGCGGGGCCCTTGCCCGGCTTCACATGCTGGAACTCCACAATTTGCTGAAGCTTATTATCGATCTTCAGCACCAGGCCGTTTTTAAAATCTGCAGTGGTTGCCACTGAAGTAATCTCCTCAAAAGATCGGGAAACCGGGACAAATATCGGCTTTATACCCTACACCACGGTGAGCTCTTTAGAGACACCGGTAATAATTTCGGGTTGGCTCCGGGTAATGATTAACGTATCTTCAATGCGCACTCCCCCGCGCCCAGGAATATAAATACCTGGTTCGATGGTCAACGTCATCCCGGGGGCAAGTTCACCTTTGCCGACCGTGGATGCCGAGGGGCCTTCATGCACTTCCATGCCTACCCCGTGACCGGTGGAATGAACGAAGTATTCACCATAACCTGCTTGGCTGATGATGTCTCGACACGCTCGATCCACATCAACTAAGGCGGTTCCTGCGGTAGCGGCCGCAATTCCGGCGAGCTGCGCTTGGAGTACCACCTCATAGATTTCCCGGGAAAAATCCGTAGGTTCACACATGATAAAAGTACGGGTGGCATCGGAATTAAAACCATCGGCATAGGCCCCGTAGTCGATAGTCACCAAATCTCCGCGACGTAGTACGCGATCCGTCGCTGTGTGATGTGGCTTGGCTGTATTGGGGCCAGAAGCAACAATGGTGTCAAAACTGGTTCGCTCCGAACCTGCAAGACGCATCCGGTATTCCAAATCCGCAGCAACTTCACGTTCTGTGCGACCAACCGCGAGCTCTCCAGCTGCCAACAGATCCGCCAACGCCGTTGTTGCTAGTTCAGCAATATTTCTTAAACCAGTTAGTTCTATCGGATCTTTAATGAGCCGGATATTTTCAATCAGCCCGCTGACCGGAACTAATTCCACGTCCTCGGCGCACGCTCGCTGCCAAGCCTCCAGCTGCGCCACAGATACGTAATCAGCTTCAAAGCCCACCCGCTTCGGTCCGGAAATATCCTGGATTAGGGCCTGAGCGCTGGGACGGGCGATCGTCGCCGCTATATCCGGAACTTCTTCAGCAATTTGCGTGGTATAACGACCATCGGTTGCTATCCTCACCCGTAAATCTGTGGCCACGGTTAACGCCGCGTTGGACCCTGAAAAACCCGAGAGATATCGGATATGAATGAGATTGGTCACCAGCATCTCATCAATTCGCTGGCTTGCTAGCTGCGCGGCTAAGGTGCGACGTCTAGTTTCATACCGTGTATCAGCTAATGGCATAAGGATCTTTCTCTCGGTCACCCGGCAAAATACTCTAAAGCTAAAAGATACCCGCGTGTGCCCAAGCCTGCGATGACTCCGCGAGCAATGGGGGATAAATAGCTGTGGTGACGAAACTCCTCCCGAGCATGAATATTGGAGATGTGCACCTCGACAAAACCATGCTGCCCGGAATCATTAAGCTCGACGAGGGCATCTCGCAACGCCACCGAGGTATGGGTAAAACCACCCGGGTTGATAATCACAGCCCAGTTGTTATCCGCCGCCTGGTGTACCCAGTCAATAAGCTCTGATTCTGCATTTGACTGTCGACACTCAACATCTAGCCCTAAGGTAGCGGCACGCGTACGGATCTGTGCTTCCACATCAGCGAGGGTTTCTCGTCCGTAAATCTCTGGTTGGCGTCGACCAAGACGATTCAAGTTGGGACCGTTTAAGACTAAAACCTTCATTATTCCTCTACTTCGCAGCGGTTGAGTGTTCTTGAGTTAAGCGCTGATAGGCCGCTTTAAGATCATCATCTGTGGGGCCCTCTAGCCGCGTGAGACGCCCAACCTCTTCAAGCAGAACAAATCGAATCTTTCCCAGTCGGTTCTTCTTATCCCGCTGCATTCCTGCTTTGAGTTCCTCAAAATGTCCAGCCTCATAGGTCGTAGTTAAACCTACGGACTGGATGATCCGGCGGTGCCGTTGCACCAGTGCTTCATCAATCAGCCCGACCCGCTTAGCAAGATACGCGGCAAACATCATCCCAACCGCTACCGCACGTCCATGACGCCACTGAAACTGTTCTCTGAGCTCTACTGCGTGACCAAAAGTATGCCCATAGTTCAGGATTTCCCTCAATCCTGCTTCTTCAAGATCCTCAGCGACAACCTTGGCTTTAACAGCTACCGAACGCCCAATGAGCTCAGGAAGAACACCATGAACATCCAGGCAAGCCTCAGCGTTTTCCTCATAGCGCTGAAGAATCACTGGATCGGCAATAAAACCTGTCTTAATAATTTCTGCGCTGCCGGCGATAATTTCATCCTCCGGCAAAGTAGCCAAACGATCAGTGTCAATAAACACCGAATCTGGCTCATGAAACGCCCCCACCAGATTTTTTCCCGCAGCAGTATTAATTCCCGTTTTACCGCCAACAGCGGCATCCACCATAGCTAATAACGTGGTAGGAACCTGAACAACTTTAATTCCCCGCATCCAACATGCAGCAATAAAGCCCGACAGATCAGTAACCGCTCCGCCACCGAGGCCCACAATGACATCTTTGCGACCAAATTCTAAAACCCCGAGTTGGTCCCAGACTTGTCCAGCGACGTCGAGAGTTTTCCCCGCCTCCGCATCAGGGACCTCGGCACAAAACACCGAAATCCCCTGCTTTTCAATGGTGTCCGCTAATTCTTGAGCAACAGAAGTCAACGGGCCCTGGTGAACAATGAGAGCCTTTTGGGCGCCGGGTAGCTGAGCTATTCGCTGTGCGATACGGTGATGGAGGTTAGCCCCAATGGTTACCTCATAGGGATGCGGTCCTGAGACGGGGATGATCTGGCTCACAATATCAGCTTTCTGTAGTGGTATAACGACTCAAAGATAGAGTCCGCCTAGTCTAATGTGTCGAGGTATCCGAGAATATCGGCCACGACTTGTTGCGGACGACGTTGGTCAGTGCGCACCCGGAAACTAGCCACCTCTTGGTAAAACGGCCGGCGCTGATCATGGAGTTGTTGGTAATGAGCTACCGGGTCAGCGGCAGCTAAGACCGGTCTATTACGGTCCCCTTCGGTGCGGCGAGCACCTTCGGCAGCGCTCACATCCACCCACACCACGTTGTGATGTAAGAGCAGTTTCCTAGTCTCCTCATGGAGAACAGCGCCGCCTCCTAGGGCAAGAATCCCTGGTTGATGAAGAGCGTCAGCAACAACTTCAGCCTCTATCTCTCGGAACTTTTCTTCGCCAAGATCGCTGAAGATATCCCCGCAACTCTTGCCGTATTTTTCTTCGATTAGTTCATCACTATCAACCACCGGAAGATTTAATGCTCTCCCCAGGCGACGCGCAATGGTAGATTTTCCGGCCCCAGGCAAACCTACCAAGACCAGCAAAGGTGAAGTACCTGAATGCTCATTCATCTTTAAACTCCAAGCGATTGTCTACCTGAGCTACATACCCGTCGATATTGCGTCGGATCTCCCTGATACTATCCCCCCCGAATTTTTGTAGCACTGCTCGGGCCAGCACTAACGCCACCATCGACTCAGCGACAACAGCAGCCGCCGGCACCGCGCACACATCTGATCTCTGATGTATTCCGGTAGCCGCAGAACCATCAGACATATCAACAGTTCTCAACGCCCGCGGGACGGTGGAAATCGGTTTCATCGCCGCTCGCACCCGCAACGGTTCTCCATTGGTCATTCCCCCCTCGAGACCACCCGCACGATTGGAAAGACGCTGGATACTGCTCTGGTGATACACCATCTCATCATGGGCCTCGGATCCTCGGCGCCGGGCTTCCTCAAAGCCATCACCGATCTCGACGCCCTTGATGGCTTGAATACTCATAACCGCCTGGGCAAGTTGACCATCCAGACGTTGATCAGCAGAAATATGGCTTCCTAACCCAATCGGAAGACCATGGACAATAACCTCTACTATTCCCCCGAGGGTATCTCCAGCCTTCTTAGCCGCATCGATTTCAGCAATCATGGATTCCTCAGCGTCTGCGGAAAAAGCTCGTACCGGCGATTGGTCAATCTGCTCGAGGTCTGAGGGTTGTGGGTCTGGCCCCTGGTAGGGGGCGCTTCGTCCGATGGAAATAACGTGGGACAAGACCTCAACGCCCAAAACCTGGCGCAGGAAGTTCCGGGCGACCGTTCCGACGGCGACTCGCGCTGCGGTTTCTCGTGCTGAGGAGCGCTCTAAAATGGGGCGGGCTTCCTCATGATCATATTTCATCATTCCGGCAAAATCGGCGTGTCCAGGTCGCGGTCGAGTTAATTTCGCTCCGCGCCCCGACGACATGGCCTTAGCTACGTCCTCATCATCAAGATCAAGCGGATCGGCAGACATGATGGTGGTCCACTTAGGCCACTCGGTGTTTCCAATCATGATGGCCACCGGAGACCCTAAAGTTTCGCCATGGCGAATACCCCCAACAAAAGTGACTTCATCGGCTTCAAATTTCATTCGAGCGCCGCGTCCATAACCCAAGCGACGTCGCGCCAATTGGAAGGCGACATCCTCTCGGGTCACGCTGACCTGCGCTGGAATATTTTCCAAAAGCGCGATGAGAGCTTGGCCGTGGGATTCTCCTGCGGTGGTCCAACGAAGCATGTTTCTTATTCTCTCATTACCTATTCACCAGGTTGTTATAGTACCCCCGATCACTAATCCCAGGATGGTCCCGGCAATCATGGCAGGACCGTGCGGCTGGGCGCGTCGATGCTGTTTTATCAGCGAAAACACGCTGATAGCGTTGCTAAAAAGCATTGCAAGGATCACCCCCAGCACTCCCCCCATACTGGCGATAATCCCCAAACTGAAGGCTAATTTCACATCTCCCCCGCCTAACCCTCCCCGACTCCACACCACGCCGAGGAAGTACACCCCGGACCATACTAGGCCACCGATTATCCAGTGAGGATGATGGCTGAAAATCACCCCCAAGGTCATGATGGCAGCGGCTGGAACGGTCAGGTGGTTGGGTAGGCGCTGACATTTCAGATCCCACCAGATAAGTCTCCAGCCCCATAGCAGCACACCCACACCGGCCACAACACCAAGCACGACATTCATCGGCCTTATCCCCCCCTGTTATGTTCCCCGTTATACCCCTCTTCTTTAGTCCGGAGTTTACCCTAAGACAGGGGCTTGTGGACGTAATGTTCCAAGGCTTGACGCATGGCCTGCCATGGCGCTTGATGTCCGGTAAACTGCTCAAACTGACCATAAGACTGATAGGCCAACATGATATGGCCCCCTACCGTGCGATAACCATTGGCTGCAGCCTGAGCAACCAGAGGGGTTGGCCACGGATCATAGATCACATCCACAACAGGAGCATGAGCTAAATCAGCTTCCAGGCCAGCAATGCTCGACGAAGGAACTGTAGACACCACAACATCGACTTCACCAGCAAGAGTGCGAAGGTCCGCATCATAACCGATGAGTGCAAATTCCGCGCCGCGAGACGTCGCTAGGGGTTCCAACTCGGCTCGCCGATCACTGCGATTCACCACGGTGATTTTTTCAGCACCGCCCTCAGCCAATGTCCACAGCGCAGGGCGTGCAGTTCCACCACCGCCAATTACCAGGCAATGCCCCAGATTGTCATGGTGCTCACCCAGCAACTCAGCCAACACTCCAGCAATGCCATCGCAGTCTGTGTTATCTGCCCGCCACCCCTGGCTAGTGCGCACCAGCGTATTGGCTGACCCTATCTCTTGAGCCCGAGCGGTGGCCTCATCGGCTAATTCTAAGGCCGCAAACTTCCCCGGCATGGTCACTGAAAATCCGACGTAACTGGCATCTGCAGAGTCGACAATCGTGGCCAATTGCTCTGCAGTGCATTCAATGCGGTTATATTCCCAGTCTTCAAGTCCTAAGGCATGATAGCCAGCTTGATGAAGAACAGGCGAAAGGGAATGCTCAATGGGGGAACCAAGCACAGCCACCCGGTGGCGAATATCGGGCTGGGAATGGGAGACCGTATCACTCACCGTGGTTTAGTTCCTTCCCCGTCGACTATCAAGCATTCCAGATTCGATGGCCCGTTGAGTAGCTGCTTGATGCTCCTCAAACGTTTTACTAAAGACGGTGGTGCCATTTGAATCCACCGTGACAAAGAAGAGCCAATCCCCCTGAGCTGGATGCTCCATAGCTTGAATGGCGTGTTCTGAAGGTGCCGCAATAGGGGTTTCCGGCAATCCATCTTTAGCGTAGGTATTCCACGGAGTTTTTCGACTGCGGTCCTGATCAGTAGTTGCCACTTCCTGCTCAGAAAGGTCGTAATTAACAGTGGAGTCAAACTCCAAGCGCATGGGCTTATGGAGACGATTAAGAATAACGCGGGCTACCTTATCAAAATCATTCGCTGGGGCTTCTCTTTCCACCAAAGAGGCCGCGATAATGAGCTGATAGGGGGATAATCCAATATCTCGAGCACGATCCACAATTCCAGTGTCACTGTATTTTTGAGCGGATCTCGTCACCAAGTCACTAAGAATTTCCTTGGCGTTCATATCGGGATTCACCACGTATCGGCCTGGAATAATTAAACCCTCTAGGCGGCGGGGGTCATCGCCACGAGAATTCACCGCGTCGACGGCCCAACTAGGCACTCCCAGTTCAGTGGGATCGGTCTTCGCAGCTACTTCTTCCAATTGCGCTACAGATACACAATTATCTGGGTTTTCGGCACAGGATATCCGGGAAATCTCGGAATAAATCCCTGGTCGACTTTGACCACCAACAACTTTGACATCTCTTAACGTAGCCCCACCGGGGATATCGAGAAACTCCACTTGGTTGTTGGGGTCAGTCAAAGCCTGAACCGCGGCAGTGGCACTCATTTCTTCCTGGAGACGATACAGCCCAGGCTGCACATTTCCGGCGTTCGGGTTTCTTGCCGCTGCTGATTGGAATGCAGAATCGCTTTTCACGATACCTTTTTCCACTAACCCCGGCCCCAGCTGAGAAAGCGTAGATCCTTCTGGTATTTCAACTAACTGAACCATGCCGTTTCCTTCTCCCCGATAGTCGGTGGATGATCCGCCGGTGATTTTTACCCCGATGTAAATGATTGCGAAAATAATCAGGGTCAGTGCCGCAATGAGAACTGCCAGGCCACGCTGACGACGCTTGACATATTTGGGTTCCATTCGCCACCCTCGGGGATTGCGTCGAGCGGTTTTAGTCATGACTTTCTCCCTCTAAACGTTTACGCGCATCCAGCCAAGACTGGAGAATTTCTACCGCTGCGGCTTGATCTATGACTTTGCGGCCTCGACGGGTATTCACCCCACTAGAGCGCAAGGCTTGGGTGGCAATAGCTGTGCTCAGGCGCTCATCAGCTAACCGAACCGGTAGAGGACGATGGACTTCTTGAAGTCGGCGAGCTATCCGCTTGGCAATATCTTTGGCATGCTGCACACTGATAGAGCCGTGGCCGTTGAGGTCACGAGGTAAACCCACAACCACTTCCACTGCGTCATATTCAGCGATAATTTCCACTAGTCGGTCAATATCGGTCCCGTCAACGTTGTCGTCTAACCGGGTGTCACGAGGAACTGTCTCTACGGGCATTGCTAATCGGGCATCTCGATCCGATGCCGCCACACCAATTCGCACAGTGCCGACGTCAATGCCGATGCGTCGGCCGGATCCTGGGTCATCTGCGCCAGGAGTATCCGGGGTCTCTTTCATTATGGAGGTGGGACCTTCCTAGTGGAAAACTGATAAAGAACTGGGTATGTGATCTGAATTGGAGGCAGATCTCTCTATAAAGGTAACGGTTTGGCAACGAAAAAGGGGAATCACACCGCGTGTGTTCCCCTATTTTTCTTAGAAATCAAGGCTTCGAACAGTAATTACTTAAAGTTGTGAAGTTCCTCTATTACCGCACTGAAGCCGGCGTCGAGTCCCCCCGCCTGGGTTCCTGAGCCCTGAGCCATATCAGGTTTGCCGCCACCTCGGCCAGAAATGTATTCGCCGAAAACTTTCACCAAGTCACCGCAGTGTATTCCGCGCTGCGTTGCCGCTTTAGTAGCACCGATCACGAAGGGAACTTTCGCGTTCTCGTCCTCGGCGGCCAGCACAACCACAGCGGCGCCCTCACCACACCGGCCACGAATATCTGCAGCTAGTGTTCGTAGATCACCGGCTTTAGTTCCTGCTGGGAGTTGTTCTGCGATGACTTTGACACCATTGACCACCTGAGCTTGGTCAACAAAGTTGCTGATATTAGAACTCAACTGCTGACGGTGTAACTCCGCAATGTGCTTTTCCGCTGCTTTTAACTTAGCGGTAAGTTGAGCGATTCGCTCAGGTAGCTGATTGCTTGGTGTCTTAAAATGCGCCGCCAGGCCTTCAGCTAAAGCCCGCTCCTTGGATAAATACCGGAAGGAGTCTAATCCGGAAAAGGCTTCAATGCGTCGTACCCCGGAACCTACGGAAGACTCGCCTAACACCGCAACGGGACCAATTTGGGAGGAGTGTCCAACGTGGGTTCCTCCGCACAGTTCTCGTGAAAATGCCCCACCGATTTCCACGACCCGGACAATATCACCATAGTTTTCGCCAAAGAGCGCCATCGCCCCCATGGCTTTAGCTTCTTCCAAGCTAGTCTCAATGGTGTTGACCTGGTAGTCTGCATCAACCACCGCATTGGTAATATCTTCAATCTGCGCTAATTGCTCTGGACTGAGCTGTTCAGTGTAATTGAAGTCAAAGCGTAAATATCCAGGTTTATTCATCGAACCAGCTTGCACTGCGGTTGGCCCAAGCACTTGCCGAAGAGCACCGTGAATTAAGTGAGTCGCCGAGTGCGCTTGACGAGCAGCGTGGCGCCAGGCCTCATCTACCACTGTTTCTACCTGTGCCCCTAGTTCAAGCTGAGCGTTATCCGGGATCCGCGTCTTATGAACCCATACCTTTTTAGCGATCTTCTGAACATCGTTAATGGGAAACTCAATGCCTCCGTAGCGGAAGAACCCTCGATCACCCAGTTGACCACCGGATTCCGCGTACATGGGGCTAAGGTCAACGATGACGTCAACTTCATCTCCTGGGTGGGCCTCGGTAATAGTCTGTCCGTTATGAACCAAACCAACGATGGTGGATTCTGAACTCAAGTTCTCATAACCAACGAACTCGGTTGGGTGCTCATCCACAAACTCCCTAAAGACCGATAGATCTTGATGCCCGTGCTTCTTGGCCTTGTTATCTGCCTTTGCCCGTGCCTTTTGTTCCGCCATCAGTTTCTCAAAGCCCTCGGTATCTACCTCAAGGCCTTGTTCCCGCGCCATTTCTAGAGTCAAGTCAATCGGGAAACCATAGGTGTCATGAAGCGCAAAGGCTCGTTCACCACTAATAGTTTTCCTATCCTGGGCGCGGGTTTCAGCAGCGGCGTGATCAAAAAGTTCGGTTCCTGATTCCAAGGTTTTAAGGAACGCAGTTTCTTCATTGACCGCGGTCTTTAGTATCCGCTCCCGGTTTTTCTTAATCTCGGGGAAAGACGGGGTCATGGTGTCCATGATGGTGCTCATAAACTGTTCCATCGTGGGTCCGGTTGCGCCCAGTAACCGAGCAGAACGAATAATCCGACGCAACAAGCGCCGAAGGATATAGCCACGTCCCTCGTTACCAGGAGTGACCCCGTCAAGGATGAGCATCATGCCCGTGCGGGAGTGATCAGCGATAACACGGAACTTCACATCGCGGTCATGGTCGCTGCCATAATCGGCTCCACTGAGCTCAGCGGCCACATCGATGACCGGGCGTAATAAGTCAGTTTCATAAACATTGTCTACGCCCTGCAAAATACAGGCAACACGTTCAATACCGAGACCCGTGTCAATGTTCTTCTTCGGAAGCGGGCCAAGGATTTCAAAATCACCTTTTCCGCTGCCCTCTCCCCGTTCATTCTGCATAAACACGAGGTTCCAAATCTCCATGTAGCGGTTATCATCCGCTATGGGGCCACCCTCCGCCCCATATTCCGGCCCGCGATCATAGTAGATTTCCGAGCACGGTCCACACGGACCGGGTACTCCCATAGACCAATAGTTGTCTGCCATCCCTAAGCGCTGAATTCTTTCCTTAGGGACTCCAATGTGGTGATGCCAAATGTCGGCCGCTTCATCATCATCCAGGTAGCAGGTCACCCAGAGGCGCTCTGGATCTAACCCATAGCCCCCCTCCTCCAGGGAACCGGTCAACAGACACCAGGCGTAGGTGATGGCGCCTTTCTTAAAGTACTGACCAAAGGAGAAGTTCCCAGCCATCTGAAAGAAGGTATTGTGCCGCGTGGTAATACCTACTTCTTCGATATCTAGAGTGCGCACACACTTTTGGATACTCGTAGCGGTGCCGTTAGGAAATGGTGGAGTTTGCTGCCCCAAGAAGTAGGGTTTGAATGGCACCATCCCTGCATTCACAAAAAGCAGGGTGGGATCATCCAGGATCAGCGATGCGCTAGGGACCTCGGTATGCCCGGATTTGACAAAGTGCGCAGTAAAACGCTCCCTGATCTCATGGGTTTGCACAGCAGTGCTCCTTGGGTTGTATCGACTATAAATGTGGTTTTGTGGAACAGGGCCTTAGCAGCCGTCGGGCTAACACTTTACCCGGCACCACGCACGATGGTGCGCAGCCGGTCAAGAAAGTCGTATATCCGCTTTTCTGCGCCCCGCGGCCGGGGCCGATAATAGCGGGCTTCCTGCAAAATCTCTGGGATATATTGTTGTTTCACGATGCCCGTCGGATCATCATGCGGATAGCGATACCCCACTGCGTTGCCGAGTTTTTTAGCTCCTTCATAATGACCGTCGCGCAGATGCGGAGGAACCGGACCTATCTTTCCCTCACGCACATCCTGCTGGGCTGCGTTCATCGCTTCAATAACAGCATTAGATTTAGGCGCCGTGGCCAGGTGGATTGTTGCTTGAGCCAAGGTCAATCTCGCCTCAGGCATTCCAACTAGTGCTACCGCTTGCGCAGCATTCACAGCTGTGGTGAGCGCGGTGGGATCAGCCAAGCCAATATCTTCGCTGGCGTGGATAATAAGTCGTCGAGCAATAAAACGAGGATCTTCCCCTGCTTCTACCATTCGTGCTAAATAGTGCAGAGCTGCATCAACGTCGGACCCCCGGATTGACTTAATATATGCACTGATCACGTCATAATGTTGGTCTCCGTCTCGGTCATAGCGCACCACAGCCCGGTTGATATTGTCTCGGAGCACCTCAATACTTACTGACTGACCATCATTAACTGCTTCGGCAGCAGCCTCTAAGTACGTTAAAGCTCGACGCGCATCTCCCCCAGCAAGTAACACTAACTGTGTTAAAGCATCCTCATCTATAGAGACTCGCCCGGCTAAACCCTGATCATCCGATATCGCCCGAAGGATCACTTCTCTCAATGCCTCATCTGATAAGGGGCGCAACTGAAGCAGCAAGGATCGCGACAACAAGGGAGCCACGACCGAAAATGAGGGGTTCTCTGTGGTAGCTGCCACCAATAAGACAGTACGATTTTCAACCGCCGCTAAAAGAGCATCCTGTTGCGTTTTAGAAAATCGATGAACCTCATCAATAAATAGGACGGTGCGATGTCCATGGATGAGATCTCGTCGAGCTTGATCAATAACGGCGCGGACCTCTTTGACTCCGGAGCTTAACGCAGAAAGACCAATGAATTTACGCTGCGTTGCGGTGGAGATGAGGGAGGCAATAGTAGTTTTCCCTGTTCCCGGAGGTCCATAAAGAATGACGGACGCCTCCCCGGATCCCTCGATCAACCGGCGCAGTGGCTTGCCTGGCCCTAAAAGATGCTCTTGACCAGCTACATCATCAAGGCAAGTCGGACGCATCCGGGCCGCTAAAGGTGCCCCTGTGGGGGCAGCGAAGATCTCCCTTCCCTGGGCTGTGGATCCTCCCACGTTTCCACCAGGTGCGGGGTGCTCAAATAGCTCTCCCTGTTCAGACATTAGTTCTGCGGAAAATCAGAAATCGGTGTTAAACGTTCAGCGACTTCCGCAGCAAATTCAGCAACGACGGGTAGCCTGCTATCGCTTCCTCGGGCGGCAAAACGCGCTAATGCTTCAAAGGTTTCATGAAGATCCCGACGAACGAGCAGCTCCTCTTCGCTAAAAGGCCCTTGCGTGCTCGGGCGTAACACATCTACTTCTGCCCGATGCTCTTCTGGTAGCTGGTGAGAATAGTCACCATCGCTCCGTGTTTGAGCCAAAGCTACGTTATTTAAGGAGCCAAAATGCATGAGTGAGATGCTAGCAAGCGCCCATCCCACCATCGCTATCACAATGCGCACGTGCAAACGTTGTTCATTGCGCACATTAGGCCAGATGCTCTTGACTTCCTCCACCCACGCATCAATGAAAATATCAGCATCATCATCGCTGATGGGCCGAGAGAAGAGAAATTGCGGAAATCCAGCTACAACGCAGGCTATATCAAAGGTGGCGTCGCGGAAGCCGGCCCATTCGTAGTCAAGAAAATGAGTGCGATGGGCAACAATAATATTGTCGGGCGACAAGTCAAAGGGGGTAAAAGCCCGGTGCTGTCCTCTTAAAAGCCGACGCCTTGCTTGGTCACTAAAATCAATCACTGTTGCGGGGATCTTAATACCGGCGTCTTCGAGCAACTCTAAGCCAGTTCCCAAAGAATATTCCAGGGCGTGATCTCGAGCCTTAGCCAAGGCTGCTGCTTCGGGGTGTTGCCGTAGCATCCGAGCTTGAAGGGTATCAAAATTATCCTCCCGGTCCGCTGTCCCCGCGTGCATCCGGCCAATGGATTGTCCCAAGTTACGCAGAATATTCGCCCGGGCTTCTTCCTCAGTTCTACTCAGAAGTTCAGCGAAGGTATCACCATCTCCCGAATCAGAGATCACGATAATTCTTTGGGGGATGTCATAGGCCACCAATATCGGTCCAGGACGAACATCCTCGGCTAAGGACGTCGTAAATTGATAGGCCACTACTTCCCGCAATAACGCCACGTCATCAAGGGGATCACTGGTTCGAGGGGTGTATTTAATAATGAGGCTGCGGTTCTCTAAAAAAGGAGATTGAGCTACCCGAGCGCGCAACACAATTGCGTTACCCGTGCCTGAAAGAGTTTCGATATCACTGAGTTTTTGGCGTCCACCAAATCTGACCGACAGTAAACGCTCGGCTAAATCAGTAATGTCCTCGGTACTCTTCACAGCTAATCTCCTTGGATACTCACCGGTAGCGGACAGAGGTTAACAGCCTCACAAACTCGCATGGGGAGTTCCGTCAACCGGCTCTCCCCATGAGACTCTAGCGAGTTACTAGCCCGTAGGGAATGGGCACAGTGGAAAACCTATGCCTTTACCCCTGAATGAGACGTAGATTCTTTCTAGTTAGTGACCTTCTTTGCCGGTTTGGCGTCGATTCCTGATTCGCGGCGCTGCTGTGGAGTAATCGGAGCCGGTGCATCCGTCAGCGGATCAACACCACCACCGGACTTAGGGAAGGCAATAACATCACGAATTGAATCTCGATTTGCCAGCAATGAGATTATCCGATCCCAGCCAAAGGCAATGCCGCCGTGGGGCGGGGCGCCAAAGGCAAAGGCATCCAGGAGGAAACCGAACTTCTCTCGAGCTTCGTCCTCATTAATTCCCATCACCTTAAATACGCGCTCTTGAACTTCACGCTGATGGATACGGATTGATCCACCACCGATTTCGTTACCATTACACACAATGTCATAGGCGTAGGAAGTTGCCTCAGCAGGGTTGGTATCGAAAGAATCCAACCATTCTTTCTTCGGCGCCGTAAACGCATGGTGAACTGCAGTCCAGGAGGAATGCCCTAACGCTACATCCCCGGAGGCTTGGGCATCAGCAGTAGGTTCAAATAGCGGAGCATCAACTACCCAGGTGAAAGCCCAATCCCCAGGTTTAATAAGACCTAGTTTTTCAGCGATTTCATTGCGGGCAGCACCCAACAACGCACGTGAGGATTTCACATCACCGGCAGCAAAGAAGATACAGTCACCAGGCTGAGCACCCACGTGCTCAGCAATTCCAGCGCGCTCAGCATCGGTAATGTTTTTTGCTACCGGACCAGTTAATTCCCCATCGTCCTGGACCAAAATATAAGCCAGTCCCTTGGCGCCACGTTGTTTGGCCCACTCTTGCCAAGCATCAAGCTGACGACGCGGCTGGGAGGCCCCACCTTGCATAACAACTGCTCCGACATACTCATTCTGGAATACGCGGAAGGTGGTGTGAGCAAAAAACTCGGTGCATTCGGTGATCTGAATATCGAAGCGGAGATCAGGTTTATCTGTTCCGTATTTCTCCATAGCTTCGGCATAGGTCATCCGTGGAATGGGGGTGGAAATCTCATAGCCAATCAGCTTCCACAACTCCCGAACAATTTCCTCAGCTAAGGCGATAATGTCATCTTGTTCGATAAAGCTCATCTCGATATCGAGCTGAGTAAATTCAGGCTGACGGTCGGCACGGAAATCCTCGTCACGATAACAACGAGCAATTTGGTAGTAGCGTTCCATGCCAGCCACCATGAGCAGCTGTTTAAAAAGCTGAGGGGACTGAGGCAGAGCATAGAATGTTCCCGGCTTTAGTCGAGCTGGTACCAGGAAGTCACGAGCACCTTCTGGCGTGGAGCGGGTGAGAGTCGGAGTTTCAATCTCGGTAAAGTCGTGGGCTTCAAGAACCCGGCGCGCCGCTTGGTTTGCCTTGGAACGCAGCCTTAAGACAGCACCTTGAGAGGGACGTCGCAAATCCAAGTAGCGGTAACGTAGCCGAGTTTCATCTCCTACTTCCCCACCGCTGGTTCCCTCACCGGCATCCACTTGGAAAGGTAGTGCGGCAGAAGGGTTAAGCACCTCTAATTCAGCGATATTGACTTCAATATCACCACTGGACAGGTTCGGATTTTGCGAGCCCTCTGGGCGCTCTTCGACCACGCCCGTCACTTGAAGACAATACTCGCTGCGTAACTCGTGAGCCCGGGCTGCAACCTCGGATTTCCGGAAAACGACCTGTGCAATACCAGACCGGTCCCGCAAATCGATGAAGATTACGCCCCCGTGATCTCGCCGACGTGACACCCAACCCGTCAAGGTAACGGTTTGGCCTGCGTGTTCTTTGCGGAGTTCCCCCGCAAGATGGGTTCGCAACACGGTTGTTGATGTCCTTCCGAGTTCAGAGTTTGAAACCAGCAAGATAAATGTTTCTTTGTGCGGGACTAGTGTACTCGTCCTGCTTAGTGATGTCGGTGTCCGCCCCAGTCTAATAACTATTAAGATTGTCTTTATGACATTCAAGCCTGACGTTCATAAAGAACGCAATATTGCTCGCCGTGGCGGCGGGGGCGGCGGTCGAATTGCCCTCGGTGGCGGATTGGGCACCGTTGTTCTCGTCGGACTCTATTTGCTCATGGGTGGCAACCCCGGGGACTTGGAGGGCCTAATAGGTTCTCAAAATAATTCCACTAATTACTCTGATTCCGCATCGGATGGTTTTGACGAATGCCAAACTGCCGAGGATGCCAATAGCCGCTCCGACTGCCGGGTGGAGTTTACCGCTATGAGTGTGTTTAAAACCTGGGAGGAACAGCTTCCTCGCCAAGCGGGGATTCAATTCCAAGAGCCGGGTCTGGTGATTTTCCAGGATTCCACGCAATCAGGGTGTGGGTTTGCTTCCGGGTCCACCGGCCCCTTTTACTGTCCCGCCGATCATACCGCCTATTTTGACGTATCTTTCTTCAAGCAACTGGAGAAATTTGGCGGCACTGATGCGCCCTTAGCCGAAATGTATATCGTGGCGCATGAGTACGGTCATCATATTCAAAGCTTAGAAAACACCTTAAGCTTAAGTGACTATAACGATCCCGGCGAGAACTCCAATGCGGTGAAAATTGAGTTACAAGCTGATTGTTATGCGGGAATCTGGGCTCATTGGGCGGATAAGGGCGATAACGCCATGTTGGAGAAAATCACCCCTGAGCAAGTGCAATCGGTAATCCGTAATGCCCAGGCGGTAGGAGATGACAATATCCAAAAGCGCTCGGGCGGTCAGGTTCGCCCGGACCAATGGACCCATGGGTCTTCCGATCAGCGAGCTCATGCTTTCTTATCTGGCTATGAAAAAGGCACGATGGCAGCCTGCGATACTTTGGGTCGGAATGTTTATCGCAATGGCTAGCTGCGGCTAGCTATGGGTAGCACGAAAATTCCGGGTACGTAGTGCATACGCCCGGAATTTTTTCATACTCCTTAGACCTTGAGCTCTGGGTGTAAGTCTTTGACTCGAATAAGCCGATGGCGCCAGGCGGCGAAGATACTAACCCCCAGGGACACCATGAGGATCATGCCAATGACCATCCAACCGTGAAGATAGCGGTGGTCTAGGGCCCAATCGCTAGGACCAACGATCATTTGCCGCAACATATTCACCGAGTAGGTCATGGGATCAATGTAGTGGACCACTTGCTGGAACTTTGGTTGGGTTTCTGGCGGATAGAGACCTCCTGACGACACCAATTGGATAGCCATGAGGATGAGGCATAGCACCCGGCCAATAGTTGCCCCGAAAAAGGAATTAATACTGTGGGTGATAGCCATGAAGCAGCTGGATATTCCCAGCATCGTCACATAGAGGCCAATCTCGTGTTGAGGGTCAAGCCCTATTGCATAGCGAAGCACTAAAAACATAGCAGTAACTTGAGCCCACCCAATGAGCATGGCGGGCAGATAGGTAGCTACCACCACTCGAAGATGACCGGCTCGGGAATCAAGGGCTCGACGTTGGAGCGGACGTAGCAGCATGAAACTGACGGTTCCGCCCATGAATAGACCAAGAGAAATAAAGAATGGTGCCAACCCAACTCCGAACAGCGTCATCGAATCCGCCGGTATACCTTCTTTCACGGGAGTAGCAATTGTTGAGGCGTAGTCACCTCGGACATCGTCTCCATAGCGAGGTACTTTTTTCGCTCCGTCGGTGATTTTAAGAGCTAATTCTCCTGAGCCTTCATCTAACTTGACCAGCCCATCTCGCAACTGGGTTGCTCCGACGGTTAGCTGATCTGTAGCTCCCACCAACTTTGATGTCCCATCACTAAGCGTATGGGTACCCACCACCAATTGTTGGGATCCGTCTTTCAAAGTGTGCAAGCCGGTCGCTAATCTTTCAGCACCGTCTACGGCCCGCTCCACTCCACCAAGATATTCGGCGTTGGGGTCTTGAAGTTGCCGGGAAATTTCCCGTGCTCCTGCGCGTAGCTGATTGAGCTGACTCACGATACTGCTATCCGGCCCCAGTCCACTGGTGCGCAACTGTTCTGCTACACCATCTGTTTGCTGAGCTAGATCTGCCGCTCCAGGTAACCCAGAGGCACGCAATGACGTAGAAATAGTAAGGAGTTGGCCAATAAGTTGTTCTTGTTGCTGAGCTACACCGTCACTGAGCCCGACGATGCTATCGACGCCTCCGGAAACTTGCTGGGCTCCGTTCCCTAACGCCTGAGTACCTTCCCGTAAAGAGGCCATTCCCTGAGATAGCTGGTCAGCACCTTTGCTAGCTTGGGCAATACCCTTGTCAAGGGCTTGCGCCCCATCAGCGAGTTTCTTCGCCCCATCATTGAGCGGCACCGCCCCGTCATCATGTAGTTTCTGAGCGCCGTCTTTAAGCTTTTCGCTCCCCTCCCGTGCAGTTACTGTCCCGTCATTAAGTTGCTGGGCGCCTTGACCAGCCTTATCCATGCCCCCGCCAATGGTATTAAAACCAACTAGGAGAGTATCGGTTACCTTTTCCCCCAACGTGGCATCGACAGAATCCACCACCAGGGTGGCCACCTGGTTACCCAGCATCTGCCCTAGGAAACCATTCGCATTATTGAACACTGCGTTAATCGTGGCTGGGTGGGGGTAATCAGTACCGGCTGATACCGCAGCTTCAGAGAAATCTTCAGGAAGCTCTAACGCGAAATAGTAGGTACCGTCGGCAACTCCACGTCGGGCATCCTCAGGATCTGTCTGGATGAAATGTACTCGGTCACTACTATGGACTTTCTCGGCCACCTGTTCACCGGCGTTAAAGGGCTGACCGTCTTTTTCAGCACCCCTATCAGAGTTGACTAGCGCTACGGGGAGACGAGAGAGCCCGCCGACCGGGTCCCAATAGGACCAGACAAATAAACCACCAAAGATCAGTGGCAAAAGGATGATGACAGCTAAACCGATGGGGGGTAATTTCCCGCGGAAAAAGCGTTGCAGTTCAGAACCGATATGAAGAAAAGACATTACTTTTCCTCCTGGGGGGTGCCGGTGGTATTCGGACTTACCCAGATTGTGCGGTCGGTAATGCCCGCATAATCAGGATTAGAACTGTTGACGATGATTGGCACGCGCGTGCTCAAGTTTCTGAGCCGTTCCAGGACTTCATCTCGCACGGTCATGGACTTGACTTGGTCAATATCATCAACAATGAGCAGGCGAGCGTCGGGCCGAGCAAGAAGCGCCAGGGTGATGCGCAACAAGAACCTGTCCCTGGTGCGTAACGAGCCGATTTGTTGATTGAGGTCAATATCTACCTCTAAGAGACGCATAATTTCTGGATAATGGGAGTCCTCGACTGCTGGAGTTGGTCTCCACCAGGAAGTTGCCCACGCTAGCTGCTCACGAACGGCAGTCTTGACCTTGACAACGCGTTCTAAAGAATCAATTTCTGGGACACCGGCCAGAGCTATGTGTTGGGCGCGTTGTCGCGGTGCTGTGACATGCTCCGGCTGCCACAGATGAACGGTGCCGTCATAACACCGCATCCTCCCGGCCAGAACCAAGGACAACGTAGTGGACTGGGATTCTCGATAGGAGTGAATCAAGCTCAGCCCTGAGTCAGCTGGGATGGCAATATCGGGCAATACCCCTGCGCCTAAATCCAAGCTCTCGGTGGTAAGTAACTGGCTAATGGCTGTACTCCTGAAGATGCGGAGGTTTAACTATCACTTTCATGAGTGTATCTTGGACCCCGAGAACAACTTTGTCAACACGCTGATTATCAGGCGGCTATCACCATCACCACAAAGAAGGATTGCTATCAATGCGAGCTGACGCCCGCCGACGCAGGGACGCGATTATTAGCACAGCATGTTCCCTAGCCAGGACCCGTCACGAAGACGCTATCCCCCTCGAAGAAATAGCTCAAGAAGCCGGAGTGGGCATTGCCACTCTCTACCGCAATTTTCCGGACCGCCTCTCCTTACGGCAAGCATGCGCGGAATTTCTCATCCACAAGGCAACTACCTTGCTCGAAGTTGCCGATCACGCGATCACGATTTTGGAAGAGGAACATCAGCACGGAGCACCGAGCGCCTTCTCACTGCACATCGAAAAAATCTGGGATCAGCTGATGTGGGATTTGGTGGAGCTAGGGCTCGGCACCTTAATGCCGATTTTTGCGCCCAATGACATCGCCTCGATGTCCCCGGATATCAGAGAGAAATTTGATCACGTCATTGGGTTACTCGACAACGTCTTGACCCATGTTCACCGCATAGGGCTAATTGATCGTCAATTCGATGGCATCACCATTGTGATTGGGTTATCGACGGCCTCACGCCCCCAGGTTCCCGGGTTGAGCTCCCTTGTCCCTGATTTAGAAAAACAAATGGTCAGAATCTTTTTACGAGGACTGCGACCGGTTAGCTAAACTCCCCTATTTTTGAACCACTGATCAGCATTTTCTCGCTGGAAACACGAACGTCCAGCGATAAGAAGTCAGTTTCACTATTTTCTGGCTGATTTACACTAAACTTGCTTTCCAGTTTATCCGCTACTGGAGGTGTTGCTGTGACGATCAGTGTCATTGACTTATTTAGCGTAGGAATTGGCCCCTCTTCCTCACACACCGTCGGCCCGATGCGCGCGGCCCAGGAGTTTGTTTCACAATTCCCCCACCTTCCCGATACCGTCGACATCACACTGCGCGGTTCCCTGGCTGCCACGGGTAAAGGACATGGCACTGACCGCGCCGTCATTCTCGGTCTTGTGGGCTACCTCCCAGAAACTCTTGAGCCCGACGTCCAGCCCGCTTACGGAGACCTTATTCCGGAAGTCGGGCAAATCAGCGGACCTCTGGGAACATTAAACTATCGCATCACCATTGATGTTGCTGATCTCCCCGAACACCCTAATGGCGTCATTTTCCAGGCATTTGACTCCACCGGCTCTCCCCTGTGCGAACCAACTGATTATTATTCTGTCGGTGGTGGCTTTATTCTCAGCGGTGATCACCTTCGACGAATGAGAGAAGAAGGCGAGGATCTCGGATCCGGGGCCTCAACCACCGGGCATGACCGTAGTCTTCCCTTTCCCTTCCGCACCGCAGCCGAGCTCAAAGAGCACTGCCGTACTACCGGCATGAATTATTCCGGCATCATGGCGCACAATGAATCAACCTTGCATGGCGGACAAGAGGTCGTAGCACATCATCTAGCCATGGTCTGGAACACCATGCAAGAATGCGTCCGCGCGGGGATGAAAACCAGCGGAATCCTTCCAGGAGGTCTCGGGGTAACCCGTCGCGCTCCAGGACTTTTGGAAAAGCTCAAAGCTATCCAGGAATCCCCTCGCGGTGATGCCTTAGGAGCAATGGAGTGGGTCAATCTTTATGCTCTAGCGGTCAATGAAGAAAATGCAGCCGGTGGAAAAGTGGTTACCGCCCCAACCAATGGGGCAGCCGGCATCATTCCCGCCGTCATGCACTACGCCTTAGATTTTCTCGGTGACTTCTCTGCAGCAAAAGCCCAGCAGTTTCTTCTAGCTGCTGGCGCAGTAGGCATCATTATTAAAGAAAACGCGAGTATCTCTGGCGCAGAAGTCGGCTGCCAGGGAGAAGTTGGTTCCGCAGCGGCTATGGCAGCTGCCGGTCTATGCGAAATCCTTGGTGGGTCTGCCTCCCAGGTAGAAAATGCCGCGGAAATTGCTTTGGAACATAACCTCGGCCTGACCTGTGACCCTGTTGGTGGATTAGTGCAAATTCCCTGCATTGAGAGAAATGCCATTGGCGCTGTCAAAGCCATTAACGCTGCCCGGCTTGCGCTGATGGCTGAAGGGATTAACCGCGTCACCTTAGATGAGGTAGTAGAAACTATGGCGCGAACCGGGAAAGACATGCTGTCTAAATATAAGGAAACCGCGGCCGGTGGGCTCGCGGTCACCTTAGGTTTACCCGTTAATCTCACCGAGTGCTAAGTGCACGGTTGAGATATTCTACGACATCGACCAGCGGAATCTGAGATTGAGCATGTTCGCTGAGGTTCCGCAGGGCGATGGTTCCATCAGCGAGCTCTTGGTCTCCTAGGACCAAGGCAAAACGAGCTTGAGCACGATCTGCTCCCTTCATAGCCCCTTTCAATCCCCGGTCACCGTATGCCATATCAGCGCGAATGCCATTAATTCTTAATTGATTGATGACTTCAACCATGCGTCGCTTCGCCGCATCTCCGAGGGCTACCCCATACACATCAACTCTCCGGGAAATGTCCGGAAGTTCTATTCCTTCTACCTCCAGGGCCAATAAAGTCCGATCAATTCCTAAGCCAAAACCAATTCCTGATAAGTCTTGGCCACCGAGCTGGCTCATCAATCCGTCATAACGGCCTCCACCGCCAATTCCTGATTGAGCGCCTAAGCCATCGTGGACAAACTCAAAACAGGTTTTCGTGTAGTAGTCCAGACCACGGACCAAACGTGGGTTCACGGTATAAGAAACATTCATGTCATCGAGTAATCCGGTGACGATCTCAAAATGTTCCCGGCAGGTGTCATTCAAATAGTCCAGCATGAGCGGAGCTTCGGCGGTCATCTCCTGAATTTCTGGACGCTTGTCATCCAAGACACGCAGCGGATTAATCTCTGCCCGCTTGCGGGTTTCTTCATCAAGGGGCAAATCGAAAAGAAATTCTTGAAGCTTGGTACGGTACACCGCTCGGCAGTCTCGGTCTCCGAGGCTGGTGAGTTCTAGCCGGAAACCACTCAGCCCCACGCTACGAAAACAGCGGTCAGCTAAGGCCACGACCTCCGCGTCAAGAGCTGGATCATCCACACCAATAGCTTCAACTCCTACTTGTTGGAGTTGACGGTAGCGACCAGCTTGAGGCCTCTCGTAGCGGAAAAAGGGGCCGGAGTAATTCAATTTGACGGGCAGCTGACCTCGGTCCAGATTATGTTCAATTACTGCTCGCATCACCCCGGCGGTGCCTTCGGGACGAAGAGTAACTGAGCGATCCCCGCGGTCCTGGAAGGTGTACATTTCTTTGGAAACTACATCTGTCGACTCTCCCACGCCACGGGCAAAAAGAGCGGTATCTTCAAAAATTGGGAGTTCAATATGCTGGAAACCCGCCAGGTGCGCTTGACGGGTAAATGCGTCGCGGACAGCTTCAAACTGGGGAGAAGCCGGCGGGACATAGTCTGGTACACCTTTGGGGGCAGATAGGGGTTGGAATTTCTTCTTTTCGCTCACGTTGCCCTACTTTACCGCCCACACCGTGTTCTTAGTTTTTCGCCCACAGCAGTCAGCTACCTCCCAGACAATTGCAGATAGGGATTGGTTTTCCGTTCATGTCGCATTGTGGTTCCCGGGCCGTGTCCCGGCAGAATAGCCAGTTTATCGGCCAGGGGTAGCACTTTTTCTTTCAGGCTTTTTAGCATCATCTGATGATCGCTTCCCGGTAGATCTGTACGCCCAATAGATCCCCGAAACAGAACGTCACCGCTAAAGCACACGTCTTCTCCCCTAAACATCACACAACCTGGAGAGTGACCCGGCGCATGAACAACCGTAAGTGTTAATCCCGCAGCATTGATCTCATCATTATCTCCCATTCCTCGCAGGTCCTTCACCGGTTTCATAGCTGACGTATTAAAAAGAATGGCAGCTTGTTGTGACACTCCACCTTGCAGGTCGGTCAGCATAATGTGATCTGCCGGGTGGAGATATACCGGGACCCCATGGGAAGAACTCAAAGCCTCAGCATCCCTCGTATGGTCAATATGGCCATGAGTCAACAGAATAGATTCTAAAGTCAGCTCTTTATCAGCCAATAAGGCATCAATCTTGGGACGAGCATGTATCCCCGGATCAATCACTACTGCGGTTTTTATGTCGTCGTTAATAATCACATAGCAATTCGTGGCATAGGGTCCAGTAGCAAAGGTGAGTATCTCCATACTGGATAATTTACTCACCTTCGGGATAGGCGTGCTGAATCATCACTGCTCTGCGTGCACGATCTGTGCTTTCTACCAAAGCGCGCTGCAATGCCCTCGGGATGTCAGGGTGGGTCTTTAACCACTGATCTACTTTGGCAACGCCGTCTTGATCTTCAGCTGGATAAAGTCCGCGAACAATAAAATTAGCCATTTCCATGGGGTGAGTCTCCCACCACGTAGAAACGTGATTGAGGTAGTTTTCTACCCCCAATACCCTGGTGCGTTCCTCCGCAGCGGCGGCGCCGGGCATATTCCATGCCGCTAGTCCGGCGCGCAATTCATCATTACTGAGTTCCCCTGGTTCGGTCAGCCGGGATAGTAATTCCTTTCTTCTTCCCGGTTCACAGTAGGTTGCCTGAAGGTGGCGTACTTTCCCATTCAAGGTGTTATCGCGCTGCACTTCTTCAGCTAATTCTGCTTCTCCGAAAACTCCAAGACTACGCAGGGCGCACACAATATCCCACCGCAATTTCGGCCCACGCGCTAAATCCGGTAGAACCGCAGGGTCCAACAGAGCGCGGAGACGGGCTGGAGAATCCTCAGCATCAACCGCTCCCAGGGCACTGATATATCCAGTGAGGAAGATCCGCTGGGAGTCAGAACCTGGAACAGCTTCACTCAGAAGGTCCCGAAGATTTCGCGCCAAGATGCGTCGAACCTTGTCTTGGTGTTCTCTCGCCAGATACTTTTCCACCGCTATCCGGGTATTGTCCACGATCGTGGATAACGTGGTGGCATTTCTTTCCGCCCAGGCGTGAACACTCACCATATTCACATAATGTCGTGGCGCCAGTAGTCCCTGCCGCACCAGGTTCCACAATTGTTGCCACAGAACAGTTCTGGTCAGGTCATCCTCGATGGTCGACAGTGATTGATCTAGAAGAGCCAGATCCTGCGCCCGTGGTTGGGCAAGACAATAGGAATAAGCCTGATCATTGACCACCAAAAGACTCTGCTCAAGCTGCTCAGAATCTAGACCTGTGTCGATCCGAGTCTCACTCCCATTGAGCTCTACATCTACTCGATGCAGTGGTTGAAGAATCCCCTTGTAGTTGTGAAACACGCTGAGGTCTAGGCGGTGTGGCCGCTGTGGGGTGCCGTGATTGTGGATCACCACGCTGCTGCCCTCGCACGTGGTCGTGAGCTGGTCTACCCCGGTGGTTTGCAACCACAGATACACCCATTGTCCCAGGTCTTTACCGCTAGCTTCGCTGAGATGATGAATAAAGTCAGCAAAGGTAGCAGTGCCGTAGGCATGATCTCGGAAGTAGTTCCGGGTAGCTTCCTGGAATACGTCATCTCCCACAAAATGCACCAGCTGCCGGAGCACTGCTGCCCCTTTGGCGTAGGTTATCCCATCAAAGTTTTGTCGAGCGGCATCAACATCGGGGATATCGGCGGCAATGGGGTGAGTGGTAGAAAGCTCATCTTGCTCAATAGCCCACGCTGTTCTAATCCCAGCGAAATTCACCCACGCATCGGTGTGCTGGGTGGTGGCGCAACTAGCAGCTGATCCCATGTATTCTGCGAAAGATTCTTTCAGCCACAGATCATCCCACCACTGAGGGGTGACATAATCCCCAAACCACATGTGGCTCATCTCATGAAGCACAGTATTAGCTCGAGCTGCGCGTTCTGCGTCGGTAGGATCGTCGCGGAAGATGAACTTCTCGGTAAATGTCACTAGACCAGGGTTTTCCATGGCACCGATGTTGTATTCCGGCACCAGGATGCTGTCATAGCGTTGCCAGGGATAAGCAGAGTCAAAAAGGTCACAAAACCAGCTCAATCCGCCGGTGGTCAGCGTCAAGAAGTCTTCGGCGTCCAGGTACTCGCGCATACTGTGGCGGCACCACACCCCCACCTCAATGGTGTTTCCCGAGCGCTGATCATGCCACGTCGTTTGTTCTCCCACATAGGGCCCGGCGGCAAAGGCGGTGAGATAACTAGATAACGGCGGCGTGGAGTCAAAATACGTTCGACGTCTCCCGCGGTCCAGATCCTCCTGACGCAGCGGATTGGCGTTGGCAAAAACTCGCCACGTAGTAGGAGCGCTGATACTTAGCGAGACCCTGGCTTTGAGGTCAGGTTGTTCAAAGCACGGGAATATTCTTCGTGCATCGGAAGGTTCGCAGTGGGAATAAAGATAGGTGTCATCGCCGTCGTGGAACCGGTGTAATCCTTGTCCCGTCCGAGAATAACGAGATAACCCCTGAATTTCGATCTCGTTGACCTGCCCAACCCG
Source organism: Corynebacterium poyangense (assembly GCF_014522205.1). Classification (NCBI taxonomy): domain Bacteria; kingdom Bacillati; phylum Actinomycetota; class Actinomycetes; order Mycobacteriales; family Corynebacteriaceae; genus Corynebacterium; species Corynebacterium poyangense. The sequence goes on from NZ_CP046884.1 coordinate 1,385,659, forward strand.
TAAATTTTCGAGGTGGATTCGCCCTTCAGAGTGTGCCGCATGGGGGTCTTGGCGTTGTCCATTAATCCACAATTCCGAGAGTTTCCCCAGATAGTCGAGGTGAGTGCTGGAGGCCTCGCTGGAAAACTTCCAGGTGGCATGCACTGGGAAAAAATCATCCCCCTCAGCTGCCCGGTGAAGATCGAGGTGCAGCTGAAGGGAAAGGTCGTGAATATTCTGGGTGCGGTTTTCGCACTCCGCGCGAGAAATGGTGGACTCAGACATGGTTGCCACCATAGTCGTTTTTGCCGAGGCTTAGTTTAGCGCTGCGATTGCTGAATCATAGTCAGGTTCGGTGGTTATTTCATCGACCAACTGGGTGTAGGAAACCTTGCCGGTTTCGTCAATAACGACGACACTGCGCGCTAAGAGACCAGCTAGCGGGGAGCCTTCGAGGACAACTCCAAAATCTTTCCCGAAAGTCGAACGGAATGCGGAGGCTGCTGTGACGTTCTCAATTCCTTCTGCGGCGCAGAATCGAGCAAGAGCAAAAGGCAGGTCTTGGGAAACACACACCACGGTGGTGTTGTCGAGCGCAGCGGCGCGTTCATTAAACTGTCGAACCGACGTCGCACACACCCCGGTATCGACCGAAGGGAAGATATTGAGGATGATCCGTCGCCCCGCTAAATCTGCCGAGCGTACTGCGGAAAGGTCAACGCCAACTAAATCAAATTCGGGAGCCTGGGAACCCACCTCAGGAAGGTTTCCGCTCGTGGATGTTTCTTCTCCTTGAAAATGTGTTTGAGCCATGTGGACTACCATAATCGCTTTCTGCGTGATGCGTCAGACAGACGGTGCCGGGGCAAGGTAAACTAACCGGGGTCGTGGTTAAAACGGACCTAGCCTGGGTACCTCAGGTTTGTTGGGAAGAAAGGGTTTATTGTGAGCAGCAATAAACAGCGCGGTGATGCTGCGCTGAAGAAGCTGGAAAAAGAATTACATGCACGAGACCGTGCTGAAAAATCCGGCCCGGTTAAGGTGGCGGTTCTCGCTCTAGCTGCAATTTTGGTGATTGCTGGCGGAATTTGGTACCTCGCGACTCGAGACTCTGAGGAATCCACCACCGCTTCAGATACGGAAACCTCATCAACTCCTGACACTCCGGATGCCCCGGTACTTAACTTAGCTCGAAGCCAACCGCTTCCAGAAACCGTCAGCTGTGATTACCCCGATGCTGAACAAGCTGCACGAGAGGTTTCTAAACCAGCAACCAAAGATGTTTCTGCCCGCGGAACAGTCAAAGTAAATCTAGATACCAACCAGGGCCCCATCGGGATGGAATTGGACCGCAGTGTCGCCCCTTGTGCGGTCAACGCCATTGAGCATCTTGCCAAAGAAAAATTCTTCGACAACACGGTATGCCATCGTTTAACAACGAGCGGAATTTTCGTTCTCCAGTGCGGGGATCCCACCGGCAAAGGCACGGGCGGTCCTGGTTTCCGCTTCGCTAATGAATATCCCGCCACGGACACGGAGGGGTCTCAGCAAACGGTCACCTACCCGCGCGGAACCATCGCGATGGCTCATTCCCAGCAAAAAGACTCTAATGGTTCCCAGTTCTTTTTGAACTACCAGGACTCCACGCTCCCACCGGACTATACCTACTTTGGGAAAATTGATGACCAAGGTTTAGCCACCCTTGACGCCATTGCTGCACACGGAGTTCAAGGCGGTCAAACTGATGGTGCTCCCAGTGAAGAGGTTCGGATTAAAACTGCGACGGTGAGCTAAACCACGCACGGTGTGACGTCGAATTTCTTTTTATCCCCGCCCTGCTGAGGTATTTCCTCAGCAGGGTGTTGCTATGCGGTGACCCGATAAACGTCAAAAACGCCTTCGGTATTCCTTAAGGTGGTCATGAGCGAACCAAGCTGCTTGGTATCCGACACCGAGAAGGTGAATCTGATAGTCGCAATACGATCATCAGCAGCATGAGAATTCATTGCGGTAACCGGTACTTTCATGTCATTGATGATCCTGGTGAGTTCGAAAAGTAACCCATTGCGATCCAACGCCTCGATTTGCAAAGTAGCGTTAAAAGCCCCGCTTGAATCAGTTAATGCCCAGGAAACTTGGATAATTCGGGCCGGCTCTTCCTGGAGTTTTGCCGCATTGGTGCAATCTGTGCGGTGCACCGACACTCCGCCTCCGCGAGTAACAAAGCCAAAAATTTCATCACCGGGAACCGGTTGACAGCATTTAGCTAATTTAGCCATGACATCAGGGCTGCCCTCCACCAAGATTCCGGTGTCGCTGTGTTGGGCGCGAGCCTTTGAGTCAACTAATTCCGATAGCGGAGTACGATCTACCAGCTCATCTTCGGCTTCTTCTTGATCACCGAAAATCGCCATGAGACGGTTTCCAACATGTTGAGCCGATACTCCCCCGGAGCCAATAGCAGTATAAAGAGAGTCGACGTCAGCATAGTGCAACTCAGTAGCGACGGCTTTCATCGACTGAGCAGTAAATAGCCTGTGCATTGGTAAACCGCTGCGCTGAACTTCTGCAGCTAAAGCATCACGTCCAGCTTCGAGATGTTCTTCGCGACGTTCCCGCGCAAACCACTGCCTAATCTTTGCTTTTGCGCGAGGTGACACCACAAAGTTTTGCCAATCCCGGCTCGGACCAGAATTAGTATCCTTTGAGGTGAAGATCTCTACCCGGTCACCCGATTTCAGTTCCGTTTCCAGCGCCACCAGTTTTCCATTTATTTTTGCCCCAATACAGCGATGCCCTACCTCAGTATGAACCGCGTAGGCAAAATCCACTGGTGTGGAATGCGCCGGCAAGTTCATGACGTCGCCTTTAGGGGTAAAAACAAAGATTTGTTTGGCAGTGAGGTCAAAACGCAGCGAATCTAAAAACTCATTAGGATCAGCTGCTTCCTTTTGCCAATCAAGCAGCTGCCGCATCCACGCCATTTGATCTACTTCAGCTTTATCACCTGAATGAGATCCTTTGGTTTCCTTGTAGCGCCAGTGCGCGGCTATGCCGAACTCCGCGTTATAGTGCATCTCTTGGGTGCGGACCTGCACCTCCAACGGACGCCCCCCAGGAACCATGACAGACGTGTGGAGAGACTGATAAACACCGAATCGAGGCGCAGAAATATAATCTTTAAATCGTCCAGGGAGCGCATTATATAAGGCGTGAACAACCCCAATTGCCGCATAGCAATCATTGACGTTCTCCGTCAAGATTCTAATTCCTACGAGGTCGAAGATTTCATCAAATTCCCGACCTTTCACAATCATTTTTTGGTAAATAGACCAATAATGCTTCGGTCGCCCTTGAACCTCAGCGACAATATTATTTTCTTTTAGCGATGCGGTAACTTGTTCAATAATTTCTGAGAGGTACCGATCCCGAGACGGTGCTCGGTCTGCCACGAGCCGAACAATTTCTTCATACTTTTTGGGATAGAGAATAGCGAAGGACAAATCCTCGAGTTCCCACTTCACATTCGCCATCCCCAAGCGATGAGCTAGCGGAGCAATCACCTCCAGAGTTTGCCGGGCTTTCTTCGCCTGTTTCTCCGGAGGAAGAAAACGCATAGTGCGCATGTTGTGCAAGCGATCAGCAACCTTAATAACCAAAACCCTGGGATCCTGACTCATCGCCACGATCATCTTCCGGATCGTTTCAGCCTCAGCCGCCGCCCCTAGCGCAACCTTATCTAATTTAGTGACACCATCAACCAGACGTGCTACTTCTTCGCCGAACTCTGCCGTGAGTTGTTCCAAAGAATAATCAGTATCCTCTACCGTGTCATGCAAAAGAGCAGCCACCAAGGTGGTGGTATCCATACCTATTTCTGCAGCAATCGTCGCAACCGCTAAAGGATGAGTGATATAGGGGTCTCCCGATTTCCGAAATACGCCTTCATGGAGACGTTCTGCAGTGTTATAGGCGCGTTCCAATAAGGCTGCGTCAGCGCGCGGATGGAATTCCCGATGGATACTTAAAAGCGGATCTAAGACAGGGTTAATTCTGGTCCGAGACCCCGTCAGAGAACGGGCTAACCTGGCGGACATACTGCGCACCCCCACTGAGGAGCGCTGCCGATTCTTATCCAGAGTCATTGAATGCCACGTCCTTTCTCTCGGACTAATCCAAGCCGGTTCCCCTATTGTTCCCTAGGCTGCTCATTAATCACAATGAGGGGTGAGCCTTCGAGTTTTTCCCGCCCGCCAAGACCAGCCACTTCCAGCACCACAACATTGCCAACGACCTCACCGCCGCAATTCTCAATCAGTTGTCGGGCTGCCACTAACGTTCCCCCGGTGGCTAAAACATCATCAACCAGCACTATTTTCTGCCCCTGAAGCGGGATACCCTCAGCCGGAATTTCTAGTGCCGCTGTGCCATATTCCAAGGAATACTCCTGGCTAAAAACAGGCGGCGGCAATTTCCCTTTTTTACGGATCGCTAAAATTCCTAGCCCTAGACGATGAGCTACTGCTGATCCAAGAAGAAATCCCCGGGCATCTAATCCTCCGATCATTTCTGCCCCCATCATGCGGGCAGCGTCCGCTAATTCTTTAATGATGAGATGGAATGCGTCCGCATCTGCTAAAACCGGGGTGAGATCTTCAAATAATACGCCCTCCGTAGGAAAATCCTGGACATAGCGCATCTTTTCAGCAAGCGCATGGCGGGCATCACGGTAGATATTCTTAGCCACGTGATCTCTTCCTCTTTTACTAATCTTTAGTGGAGCACAGTATGTGATTATGGGGTGGCTTTAAGCTGCCACCGGTCCATGTTCCACCCGATCCCAGCAGGTCCGGTGTACACCACCACGTTACCTATTCGATGATCGATAGCGAAGCTGCGGGGTTCAGCAGCTAAGGGAATAGTCACAATATTCTTCCATAACGCCTGCTCAGTTTTAAGAATCTCATTTTGCCGCCCGGGATCCGCGGGCTCAAGGTCTACATTATTTTGGGGATCTACGGGTGACAGGAAAGCATCGACAAATCCTTCTTCGGGATTGCGGGCATCCACCAAATCGGCCAGCGTGGTGTCAGCAGTAGACACATCTTCCACCGTAATTCCCTGCGTTTTGCAGGATTCCCCTAGCGCTTGCACCATTGCTTGATAGCGCTTATTGGGACCGTGATAGGCAAGCCTAATGGTTTTGCCACTGAGATCCGCGTGGTTTTGTACATAGCCCGGTATCTCTGGAGCTATTGCCTGGCTGATCCGAGGATAAAGAGGATCGGGCTGAGATACCACTCGGGTATTCACTGGCGGAACTTGCACCCCGGCATTATCGGACGAGGCTTTCGCGACGGCAGCGTTATCAATACAAGCAGCTAAGGCTCGACGCGCAGTCACCTCAGCAAACACTCCACCACTGGCCAGCGTTAGGGTATCGGTTCTTTCTCCCACCACGCTTTTCTGCTCTAAAGGTTGAGTATTGTCTTGGCCGAGGAAGTCGTCGAGATTCCCGTCGAGCACATCACCAACGATGGCCGCACTGGCGTTGTGAGAGGCTTGCTCACTGTTCCTGGGACGAAAAGTCAAGGAGTCAAGCTTCGGCGGATTTCCGTAGTACTGCGGGTTGGCTTCTACATGGATATCTCCAGAATCAGTGACTGCAGTAATGTGATAAGGACCGAAAGAGACCTGCAGTTCTGGATCAAAATGAGCTACATCAAAACCATGGCGCCAGACTTCAGCAATCGGGGCTAGCGTTGCTTTATCAAAAGACTTCAGAGCTTTCACCGCGGTTGGGGTATCCACATTCGCGCGCTCGACAATTTTGTGGAAAGGCAATACAGTGCCAGGGCCAAAAAATTCCCTCCACCGCTGGCCGTAGCCTTCTTCAAAGTGCACGGTGAATGTTTTAGAGCCCGGTTCGCAGTCTAGGGACTCAGCGTGTTGATACAGCGGCAGGTGCGAACCAAAAAGACTCGGCATCACCGCCGCGATGAAGGCCAAAAGATAGTCCTCGCAGTTTAGTGGTTGACCATCGGAATATACCGCAGCGGGGTTAATGGTGTAGCGAACTTGCAGTTTCGGGCCGGGAATGGCCTCGGCACTGATCACATCAGTGTTGGGAAGGAGCTGTCCGCCGGGGCCAGAAATCATTGCTCCAGGAAAGATTCGGGCAGAAAGAAGTGAGGCATCCGTCGAAACACCTTCCGCGCTGGCCGCGTTGGTGCTCAGGACCGCGCGGTGGGTCAGATAAACCACATCGCTATCGGCGTCGTTACTGATGTTGTCTAAGGCTTGACAAGCACCTAGTCCTAAAGCCAGGAGAGTGCTCAGGATAATAGCCCCCGCCCGAGAGCTAAGTTCACGAACCCACATGCTCTATAACTATGCTTTAAGACCGGTGCGGACGCCAACTTGCCCCTGGGCTTCGGTGAGAACCGCTTGGGCCCCCTATTTTTGCCGCAGGGGTTGGGGCTGACTCATCAGAATGGCTTTCCTCATCATCGCCCTGGTCTTCTTCTGGACTTAGTCCTTGGCGGACGCGCTCTACCGCACGATTATGCGCCTTAATATCTTTTCGTCGATTCTCCAAGGTCACCAAGAGTGGGGTGGCGAGGAAGATAGAGGAGAAAACACCTTCAATAACACCAATTAACTGGATCAGCGCCAGGTCCTTTAAGGTTCCTACCCCAAGTAACCACACCGCAACCACCATCAAAGCCAGGATGGGGAGAGCAGAAATGACCGAGGTGGAGATTGACCTCATCAGGGTTTGGTTCACTGCCAAGTTAACTTGCTCAGCGAAAGTTCGACGGTGAGAATCCAGCAATCCAGCGGTATTTTCTCGAACTTTGTCGAACACGATGACGGTGTCGTAGATCGAGAATGATAAGACGGTGAGCAAACCGATAACCGTGGCGGGTGAAACCTCAAACCCGAACAGGGCGTAAATTCCCGCAATAACAATCGCGTCGACGAGCAAGGCCACCATACCGGCTATGGCCATAGTTCTTTGAAGGCGCAAAGTGATGTAGATGAAAACCAAGACCAAGAATACTGCAACAGCTAACAGCATTCTCTCGGTGATCGTCGACCCCCAGGATTCGGATACCGTGGAGTCACCGATCACATCAGGGCTTGCCTGACCAGCGGCATCTTCTGGGTGGTAGGCGTCGTAGATAGCTTGGCGAGCACTATTGATTTGATCCTCACTCAACCGCTCGCTGTTGATTTCAAGGACACGCGAATCTCCCGCTCCCACAATTTGGGTGAGTTCTGGGGTGACACCCGTGGCGTTGATGAACGTGTCTTGGACTTCGTTGGTAACTAGATTGCCCGCTGGCATAGAGATCCGGGTTCCGCCTTCGAAGTCAATACTCAAGCTGAAACCGCGAATCGCGATGGCAAGCAAGGAGATAACAATACACGTCAACGTGATGATGTACCACAACCGGCTACGTCCAACAACATTCACTCCGCCGGTGCCGGTATATAAGCTTTTCTTCATTATTTCTCCTCTGCTTTCCGCTCGGCAGCAGCGTGCTTAAAAGCTTTAGCCATACCGTTAATTGCCGGACGAGCCCAGAAGGGACGACGAGAAGCCAGGATGATGAGGGGCGCGGTGACTAAGAAAGTCACGGCGATATCAAAAATGGTGGTCAGGCCCAAGGTGAAAGCAAATCCCTTGACTTCACCCACGGCCAAGAAATAAATCGCTACCGAGGCAATCAAGGTCACCATATTGCCGGTAATAATGGTCTTTTGGGCTCGATCCCAGCCTCGCGGCACCCCGGAGCGGAACGTTCTTCCTTCTCTGATTTCGTCTTTGATGCGTTCATAGAAAACGATGAAAGAGTCCGCGGTTGTACCGATACCGATGATCAAACCAGCAATTCCCGATAGGTCCAGCGAGTAACCGATCCACCGGCCTAAAAGCACTAATACCCCGAAGACTAAAAGCCCTGAGGCTCCGAGGCTGAGAAGTGAGAATATCCCGAAAAGTCGGTAATAGGCGAAGACAAAGATCGCAACCAGAATTAATCCCACCACGCCGGCAATCAGCCCGGCCTTTAAGGATGCGACGCCCAACGAAGCTGGAACGGTTTGCACCGTTCCTCCTGCTTCTCCGTCTGGTCCAGCAAAAGACAGAGGCAAAGCACCATAACGGAGATTGTTCGCGAGATCTTGAGCTTGCTGTTGGCTAAATTGCCCAGTAATTGAGGTAGCCGACCCCACTGGGGTAGCTGATCGAATCACCGGGGCGGAAATGATCTGCGAATCTAAAGTAACGGCTACTTGGCGTTGAAGATAATCCTGAGTCAAATTCGCCCATGTCTGGGCCCCAGTATCCCCATTTTCCGAGTTAAAAGTGAAGGTGACTTCCATGCTGCCGGTCTCAGGGTTCATTCCACCGGTGATCGGCCGATTCGTGTTGATATTTGCTCCACTGAGCCTGGCGCCGTCCTTACCTTCTTGGCCCACCAGCAAAGGAGCCGGGTCAAGCAGATAGGGTTGACCAGTATCGGGTTCACACGTAACCAAGGGCAGTGCCGGGTCATCGGTACCGGCGAGAGGATCGGTCGAACCGTCGCATACTAACAAGGCGCGGGCCGCTTCTTGCACCGTCGGATCTGTAGACTGCCGATCTTTGCGCAACATCTCTGTTGTTTTCATGCGTTGTTCCCCGGCCTCAAGAGAATTCTTTGGTTCGGCCGAGGGAGTAGCCGTGATTTTCGGAGCAGTCAGTTTCGGCTTACCTTCTCCCAGTGTCTGATTGACCTGGTCCACATAGGCTTTTGTTTGCTGTTCTGCTTTCTCTGGGCTGATCACCCGCGCCTGTACCCATCGATTAGCCATCTGGTCCAGAGTTTTCGACAAGGCGGCGACATCCGGAGTACTGGGATACGCAACCGGACGGAAAAGCAACTGAGAGGTACGCCCGACGGCGCGCGCTTGGGAGGTATCTTCCCCCGCCACCGTAATGACGAGAGTATTACCATCAATAACTACCTCAGCACCAGACACGCCCATACCGTTGACACGCTGTTCCATGATATTTCGCGCCTGTTGAAGTTGATCTTGGGTAGGTTCACTACCCTGGGGAACCAACGTGATTCTGGTTCCACCTTGCAGATCAATGCCGAGTTTAGCGGCGGCTTTTCGATCCCCAGTAAAGAAAATAAGGCTATAAACAACCAGAACAATCAACACAAAGACACCGAGCAGAATTCGCGCACGGGACCTGCGTCGACCGCTGGATGCACGCGTTGATGCACGGCGTGCTTTCGCAGTAGAAGCGGACAATATTGTCTCCTCGCTTGGTGGCCTGGCGCCACGGAAGTCAGGCTTGGATAGATCCGATCAAACATGGTACGTCATGAGCCTTAAAGAATCCTGCACCGGGCTGAGAGAAGAAAAAGGTCACTTCCACTATGAGCGGAAGTGACCGATGATACAGCTTGCCCTATCCAGGTCAGTTATTTTTCTTTCTCCGGATTGCTTATCGGAAAGGAATCTTCATCCACCTGAGGTTCATCGGCTTCCGGCGCTGCAGTGGCTTCCGGAGTGTGCAAGTTCTCGGCAGTCTCAGCGCGACGGAGAATAGCGACTCGCTCAACCGTAATTTCCACCTTAGGCGCTATTTCCAGCCGCACCTCGGCATCACTAAGCCCCACAATAGTACCGTGAACGCCAGACCCGGTAATAACACGGTCCCCGATTCTTAACTGAGACTGGAAACTTTGAATTTCTTTTCTTTGCCGACTTTGACGACGCATCATCAAAATACTGGGCAGGAAGAAAACAACAAGGAGCAGCAGTAATAAAAAGAGGTTGCTATTCATAGTGCCTCCAGTCTGCCAGAGCAAGGAAAGGTTGACTAATCTTGCTCCTCGCTAAGGTGCATTCCTAATGCATGATCAGGTGGAGTTAGTCCCAGATGGCGCCAGGCAGCAGCAGTAGCTACTCGCCCTCGACCTGTTCGCGCGATCATGCCTGCCCGCACTAAATACGGTTCGCATACCTCTTCGACGGTAGAAGATTCTTCCCCAACCGCCACCGCTAAGGTGTTGACCCCTACGGGTCCCCCACCATGCCCTTTAACAAGAACAGAAAGAACAGCACGGTCAAGACGGTCCAATCCAAGACTATCGACGTCGAATACCTCCAAAGCCCCTTGCGCTGCAGCAAGATCTATGTGCCCGTCACCATGGACTTCTGCATAATCTCGAACACGACGTAATAAGCGGTTAGCAATACGCGGTGTACCCCGAGAGCGAGAGGCAATTTCACACGCCGCATCGGGGTCAATATGTACACCCAAGATCCGAGCAGCTCGATCTACAACTTTCGTCAAATCTGCGACGTCATAAAACTCCATTTGGGCAGTAAAGCCAAAGCGATCTCGAAGCGGGCCTGTGAGCATTCCCGCCCGGGTAGTAGCGCCTACGAGAGTAAAAGGTGGAATATCAAGCGGAATAGACGTAGCACCAGGGCCTTTGCCCACAATCACATCAATACGGAAATCCTCCATAGCCATATACAGCATTTCTTCTGCTGGACGAGCGATACGGTGGATTTCATCAATAAAAAGAACGTCTCCTTCCATAATATTGGACAGCATGGCTGCCAAATCACCAGCTCGCTCCAGTGCCGGGCCCGACGTCATCCGCAAACTCGTTCCCAATTCCTGAGCAATAATCATGGACATCGTGGTTTTCCCTAGCCCGGGAGGACCAGACAACAGCACATGATCAGGAGTGACTCCTCGCCGTCGAGCACCGTTGAGCACCAAACCCAACTGGTCGCGAACTTTCGGCTGCCCAATAAATTCGGCGAGAGACTTAGGCCGCAAACTCAGTTCAGCTTCATGTTCACCCTGCTGTGCCTGGGGATCAACATGTTCCCTGCGTGGCGGTTGCGAAGGAACACTGTATTCCGTTTTTTCAATCCCAGACACTAACGCTTACCTCCCAATAGACTCAGCGCCGCCCGTAAAGCCGTCGACGTGTCGGCCTCAGGGTTAGTACTTAATACCTTATCTGCTGCTTGACCAGCTGTTTTCTCATTAAACCCTAAAGACATCAAGGCCTCAATTACCTGGGCGCTCACAAAGTTGCCCTGGCCGGCCGGCTGCCTAGAATCAGCAGAATCCCCAGAAAGATCGGTGCTGGCCACAGCATGAAAAGGCTTCATTTTATCTTTCAGATCTACGATCATTCGTTCCGCCATTCTCTTGCCCACCCCCGGTACCCGCTGCAGCATACGCGTATCCCCCTGAGTAATAGCGTGAGCAATTTCCTCCGGACCCAGTACAGATTGAACAGCTAATGCAAGCTTTGGCCCCAAACCTGACACCGTTTGCAGGGCATGAAACATTTCTCGGCTAGCAGCATCCAGAAAGCCGAAAAGCTGGATGTCAGATTCCCGGACCACCATGCTGGTGATGACCGTCGTTTCTTCACCCCGCACCAGTGTGCTCAGAGTCTGGGGGGTAGCACTGAAAAAGTAACCCACGCCAGCGCATTCCACCACGGCTCCCTGCAAGGTGATATCGATAACTGTACCGCGGAGTGAAGCAATCACGTTTTCTTTTCCTTATTTTCTCTCTAAAATTATTTCGACTTCGCGGCAGAGGCCGCCACCCGGTGAGCAATAGCTTCTTGACGGGCAATCATGGGGGCGCGCCAGCAATGGCAAATAGCTAGGGCAAAAGCATCGGCGGCATCAGCCGGATGGGGCGGTTCAGCTAGGGCAAGGATCCGCGTTACCATGGCAATCATCTGTTTCTTATCGGCACGACCATTGCCAGAAATTGATTTTTTCACCTCGCTAGGTGTGTATTGATACACCTCTATTCCGCGTTCCGCCGCCGCTAACATCAGCACCCCCACCGCATGAGCGGTGTTCATCACGGTGGAGACGTTTCCGCGCTCAAACACACGTTCAATAGCTACGACGTCTGGATGGTATTCATCCATCCACTGGCTTACGTCATGAGAAAGCTGGCTGAGCCGCTGTGGGAGTGGTGCCCCGACCGGAGTTTTCGCTACCCCCACCACAACTGGTAGAACAGACCGGCCGCGGCCTGCTTGAACTATCGATAGCCCACACCGCGTAAGCCCTGGGTCAATACCCATGACCCGAAGCCCTTCCACAGACATGTTCACCGAGGATCTCCCGCTTTCTTCCCTAACAACACTGCACCACCCGCCCGAATTTAGCACAAATGTTTGAGGAAGTTAAGGAGTACGACTATTCTGCGGACAACTCCGCAAGCACCTCATCGGAAAGATTCATATTGCTATAAACATTCTGAACATCATCAGAATCCTCTAAGGCGTCGATCAATTTGAAAATCCGACGCGCATCGGCAGCCTCTAACGTTACCTCGACGCTAGCTCGATAATCCTGTTCCGCGTCCTCCACTTCAATTCCAGCCTCCTTGAGACCTTCCTTGACAGCTGTGCTATCTGAAGGGACGCACACCACCTCAAATTTCTCGCCCAGGTCATTGACCTCTTCAGCGCCGGCGTCAAGCACAGCGAGAAGAACATCATCCTCACTAAGCTCACCCTTATTCACCAGCACCACGCCTTTTCGACTAAACAGATAAGACACAGCGCCGGATTCCGCCATGCTCCCACCGTTTTTACTCATAGCGGTCCGGACTTCACTAGCGGCGCGGTTGCGATTATCGGTTAAACACTCAATGAGCATGGCCACACCATTCGGCCCATACCCCTCATACATCACAGATTGCCAATCAGCACCGCCAGCTTCTTCCCCAGATCCACGCTTCCGGGCACGCTCGATGTTGTCATTGGGGACCGACGCCTTCTTCGCCTTCTTGATCATGTCATCAAGAGTGGGATTAGCTGCTGGATCACCACCACCGGTCCGTGCTGCTACCTCAATGTTTTTAATCAGCTTGGCAAATTCTTTACCGCGCTTAGCATCATTGGCAGCTTTCTTATGCTTGGTGGTCGCCCACTTTGAATGGCCTGACATGCTTGTCCTTCCTCTTGCTTCCTACCGGTGAGGTAACCCGGAGCGGCGTTTAACCCTTGCGATTATACGCAGCGGGTCTCTTCTCGACAGCACCTAGTGCGCGATAACCTCAGAGGCAACCGAGATTCCCGCTTTCTTGAGGAAATAGCGATGAATATACGTACTCGCTGTCACCTCTGGATGAAAAGACGTAGCTAAAAGATTATCTTGCTCTACAGCCACCATCGCCCCACGATGTGATGGAGGGATCTTCTCATCCTCTGGAACCTGCGCCAAAACCCGCACATTATCTCCGCAACTTACTACTCGTGGTGCCCGGATAAACACCGCCGGCAAGGATTCACCCTCGAAGTCAAGGACGCATTCAAATGAATCAGCCTGCCTGCCGAATGCATTGCGTTGCACCGTGATATCCAATGTGGCAAAGCCACGGGCATCCGGACGGGTATTGAGTACGTCTTTCGCTAAAAGAATCATCCCGGCACAGGTGCCGTACGTAGGTAAACCTGAACGAATTAAATTCCCTAGAGGAACCAGTAAGCCGCCAAGGTCCAGGAGTTTGCAGATTGTCGTAGACTCTCCACCCGGAAGGATTAAAGCTGATAAATCCTCTAGGTGCTCGCGACGTCGAACTAATACTGGTTCCACTCCCAAAGAATTCAGGCTGCGTTGATGTTCAGCGACACCACCTTGAAGAGCTAAAATACCGACGCGCGAACTCACTGGCGTCCTTCCTGTTTGGTAGCGACCGGAACAGGCGTACTTCCGTCACGCAAGGTTCTTGTCAGCCCCTCCTGCGTAACCACAGCAACCAGTTGGCCCGCGGCATCGAAAATTCGACCATGAACCAAGGAACGTCCAGAAGCTGCCGAAGGGCTAAGTTGGTCATACAACAGCCACTCATCGGCTCGGAACGGACGTAAAAACCACATGGCGTGGTCTAATGAGGCCATCTGCACTGGGAAGTCCGGATGTGGGACGGTAGCGCAGTGCAGCAAGGTCATGTCAGACATGTACGCCAAGGTGCACACATGGAAGGTCGGATCATCAGGAAGCTTCTTCTTGGACTTGAACCACACCACCTGCTGGCCCTTGGTGTAGGGGTTATGCGGGTATTGATTTGGTGGGACCACTCGAATATCCCAATCACCCCACTCCCCCAAAAGCGCACGCGAATTCTTCGACAGTTTGGTGTAATCCATGGAGATGTGCTCTGGCGCTGGAACCTCCCGAATTAAATCCGAATGTTCTGGGCCGTGGTCACTGCGTACGTGGAAGCTAGCTTGCATGGAGAAAATTGTTTCCCCATCTTGGATGGCGCTGACTTGGCGGGTAGCGAAACTCCGCCCATCTCGGACTCGGTCCACGAGGAACGTGGTTGGCTGGGAGGATTTCCCCGGCGCAATAAAATACCCGTGGAGGGAATGCACTGATTTATCTTCATCCACTGTACGTACCGCAGCCACCAGGGCCTGGGCTGCTACCTGCCCCCCAAAAGTTCGCGTCAGCTGGGAAGCTACCGCCGGGCCGCGATAGATGTCGCTATCGATACGCTCAAGGTCAAGGATAAATTCAATATCCGCCACGGGATCTTCCTACCTTTCTTTTTTTACCAACCACGCTCAGCAAGACGATGTGAAACAGGGAGATCATCGACGTTGATTCCCACCATGGCTTCACCTAGTCCCCGCGAAACTTTGGCAATGGTAGCTGGATCATCGTAATTCTGCGTAGCTACCACAATGGCACGGGCACGCTTTTCAGGATCTCCAGACTTAAAAATGCCGGAGCCGACAAAAACTCCATCTGCACCTAATTGCATCATCATAGCTGCGTCAGCCGGGGTTGCTATTCCGCCGGCGGTGAACAGCACGACTGGAAGTTTAGCTGTTCGGGCTACCTCCGCTACCAATTCATAAGGGGCTTGAAGTTCTTTAGCGGCCACATATAGCTCATCGGCGGCTAGAGAACTCAAGCGGTTAATCTCAGCTCGAATAGTGCGCATATGAGTGACGGCATTCGACACGTCACCAGTTCCAGCTTCTCCCTTTGAGCGAATCATGGCAGCACCCTCATTGATGCGGCGCAAGGCTTCACCTAAGTTAGTGGCTCCACACACGAAGGGCACCGTGAAATCAAACTTGTCGATGTGGTTACTGTAATCAGCCGGAGTAAGTACCTCAGATTCATCAATGAAATCGACGCCAAGTGATTCCAAAACTTGTGCTTCTACAAAATGACCTATCCGCGCTTTCGCCATGACTGGAATAGACACAGCGTTGATGATTCCTTCGATCATGTCAGGATCAGACATCCTGCTCACCCCGCCTTGGGCGCGGATGTCGGCTGGCACCCGTTCAAGTGCCATGACGGCGGTAGCTCCAGCATCCTCGGCAATTTTCGCTTGCTCCGGAGTCACCACGTCCATAATGACTCCACCTTTGAGCATCTCTGCTAATCCGCGTTTGACTCGTCCCGTTCCAGTGGAACCCTGAGTGCTTTGAAAATCAGTCACTGCTCTCCCTCAGCTCAATTTCGTAGCGGTGATAATAACCACATCATCATAGAGCGTTACCGAGAATGAATCCCCCGAGACTCCCCCCGAACTTTGCCTAATCTAAGAGCGTGTCATCAACAAATTCGAAGTATTCCGGAAGAGGCGCAGTTCCCCCTAGTCTCAAAAACCTCACTAGTGGTCGTGTTCTGAGCTCTCGGGTGCTGCGAACGGCGTCGTTATAGAAGCGGTGGGCTAATTGCAGACGGGCATGGGCATCTACGATTTGCCCCGGTTGTTCGTCCGCAGCAGCAGCGATGATCCGCGAAATTTCAGCTTCTTGGGAAGCACGGTCCATGAACCGTTCCGGAGCTAAGGGGATGGCTTCTGCTTGAGCCGCAGTTCGACGCGCGGCAGGGTATATCGCAGCGGTAACCGCCGCACGTCGATCCAGCGCCGCCTGGAGCTGAGCCCGCGCGGCGTCAGTGCGGATATGCAGCCGATTCAGCCGCTGCGCTGTCATATACGCCCATGCCAAAATCACAGTGATGAGCACCGCAAGGACCACCCACAGCACAGCTCCTACACTCATTTAATCTTCTTCCCTTTCCACCCTCACCTTGGTTCCATCAGCTACGGTCTCATAAACCCTTAAAATTCGGTCTGTAACAGTGCTCCAGTCATACAGTTGCGCCCGCTGTTCTCCAGCGGCAACTAATTGTTCTCGCTGCTCAGGATGATCAATCAGGTCCTGGAGAACACGCGCCAACTCAGTGACGGAACCAGTCGGAAACAATCTACCGGCAGGATGTTCACCGGCAGCATTACACACTGCGGCAAATGCGGGTAGATCACTGGCTACCACGGCGCATCCCGCAGCCATTGCCTCAACCAGGACAATTCCAAAGCTTTCGCCACCCAGGTTGGGCGCCACATAAATATCCGCGCGGCCTAATACCTCAGCTTTCTGCGCATCGCTTACTCGGCCGAGAAAATCCACCCCTGGGAAAGTACGTGGCTTTCCTCCACCCATGACCGTGACAGATACTTCACGGTCTAGGTGCGGAAGTGCAGATAACAAAATATCTAGCCCTTTACGGCTTTCATCAAGGCGACCAAGAAAAGCAATTTCTACTTGAGCATCAGGGTTCGACGCTTTCTTAGCTGATCGATAAACAGCGGTATCCACTCCATTAGGAATGAGTACCGGATCACCGCCTAATTGTTCGACCTGCCAGCGTCGAGCCATTTCTGACACCGCTATGCCGCCCCGAATCTTTTCCAAGTATGGACGCAAAATGGGAACGACAAGGTCTAAAGCTCTGGAGCTCTCAGCCGAAGCATGATAGGTGGCCACAATCGGACCCGTAGCTACTTTCAATGCCGCCATAGAAAAGCTTGGAGAGTTAGGTTCATGAAGGTGGAGAATATCGAAATCGCCCTGGCGGATAAATTCTCTAACTTGTTTAAAAACACCCGGCTTCAGGCCTAGACGGGCAACAGATCCGTTATAGGGGATGGGGATACTTGATCCACCTCGAACCACATAATCTGGGACTGACGTGGCAGCGGAACACGGCCCGATGACCCGGACATCATGTCCCCGCCGGATCAAGATATGAGCTAAGTCAAGAATGTGGGCTTGAACTCCGCCAGGTTCATCAAAACTGTAGGGGCACACAATTCCGATTTTCACCCTTAGCCCCTCCTTTTCTTTCGCCTCTTCTCTTGAACCCGCGCCCTATCCTGGGGCCACAGTGGTTGAAGCACATGCCAATCCTGCGGATGGGCCTGAATATTGCGAGCCATCTCATTGGCTACCTTTTGCATCGTTTCCGCCAAATCGGTCACCGGGATTTCTGGAGAACATTGTAATGCCCACTCGCCTTCTCCCGGATACCATAAGTGCACAACATGGAGGCTAGCCCCTGTTTCCTGGGCCAATTTCACCGGACCGGCTGGCATGGTAGTGTCCTCGCCGAAAAACCGCACCGGCACACCACGATGTCGAATATCTCGTTCTCCAAGAAGACACACGACTCCACCAGATATGAGCTTTTCCCGCAGCTCCGGGAAAGGCGGAGCTCCACCGTGGAGAGGTTTCACCTCAAATCCCAATTGCTCCCGATAGTCAACAAAAGCTTGGAATAAGACCTCAGGTTTGAGTCTCTCAGCCACCGTCGTAAACCGTCCCCAGTGGTTCACCAGGAAAACACCGGCCATATCCCAATTCCCAGAGTGAGGAAGAACCAAAATCACTCCACGCCCCGAGTCAAGGGCATGATCGAGGTACTCCAAGCCATAAAGATTGTGATAAAGACGGGAGATTAGTTCCGGACGAGCGTGGATCTCAGGGAGACGAAAGGCCTCTACCCAATAGCGGGCATAGGAGCGCATGGACTGTTTTACTAAGTCACGGGTGACATTTTCTGGCCCTACTACCCGGCTGAGATTTCTTCTTAGCTGATCCATGCCGGTTCCCTGCCGGCAAAGCCAATCCGCGCAGCGATAGGCCACCGGAAGAACCCACCGCTCCGGCAGACGTCGGATAGTTTTCCAGGCTAAAAGATAACCCGCAGCGCTGAGATCCTCTGCGAAAGACATCCCCTAGTTAGCCTCCGAGGCGCCGGCTGGAGGGGCAGTAGCGTCCTCAGCATGAGGGTCGCGTGAAGCCATAACCAGGCGTTGAATCACTGTCACAATAGAACCAATAGCTAGGAGAATGAGGGCGGTTTCTATAGCCCACGGAACCCCTAAGCCCTCTAACCCAATGCCTACTAATCCAAGAATGAGACGCTCGGGACGTTCCACTAAACCGCCGATCAGGTGTAGACCACCGGCTTCAGCACGTGCCTTCACATACGAGATAACTTGACTCGTAATGAGGACGGTGAAAGCGGCAATCACGATGAATCGTGAGGCATGATCGTGATAAATCAGCCACCAGGTGATCGCCCCAAACAACACTCCGTCTGTAATGCGATCACACGTAGCATCTAGCGTCGCGCCGAAACTTGTACCGCCACCACGTTTTCGCGCCATGGTGCCGTCGACCATGTCAAAGGCGGCAAAAATCCCGGACAGGATTGCGGCGAGGACCAGATGGTCCGACGGGATTAACGTCACCGCAATTACCGCAGTAATTGCGGCTCCCACCACGGTCACAGCGTTAGGAGAGATCCCAAATTTCAACAGGAATCTGGCAATGGGCTCAAGGATCACTGCCATTGGACGACGACCATGAACGCTAAGCATCTTTTTCCTCCTGGGCTAGTTCTTCCCAGGCTTCAGCTAATAGCCGGCGGGTATCTTTCAGAAGTTCAGGAAGCACCTTAACGCCATCAATAATGGTCATGAAGTTTGCGTCACCGGGCCACCGTGGAACCACATGCAGGTGGAGGTGATCGCTCACTGAGCCGCCGGCTGGGCGACCCAAGTTAAGACCAATGTTGATTCCCTTGGGTTGAGATACCCGCTTGAGGACCTTGACTGCTTGTTGCGCAAAGGCCATAAGCTCCGAGCACTCTTCAGCTGTGAGATCCTCCAGGTTGGCTACCTTACGATAAGGGACAACCATGAGATGCCCGGAGTTATAGGGAAATAGGTTAAGCAAGACATAAACCTTCTTCCCTCGGGCAATAATGAGGCCATCCTCGTCACTCAAACGTGGGGCGCGAAGAAAAGGATCTTGCGAATTTTCACCCTTAAGGTCCTCCGCACAGTCTTCACTCCCACCCGACTTTTTGGGTCGGCTGCGGATATAACTCATCCGGTAGGGCGCCCATAACCGTTCCAACCGATCAGGAGTTCCGATCCCAGTATCGATATAGCTCTGAGTGGTTTGTCCTACCGTCTCCTCAGGGTTATTGACGTTACTCACGGTGTCCGAAGTTCTCCTTCGACGGCTGATCATTGCGGTGAGATTTCACCCAATCATTAACCAGCTCTACGGCCTCAGCAACCGGAACCCCATTCACCTGGCTACCATCTAAGAAGCGGAAACTCACCGCTCCCGCAGCAACGTCGCGGGCTCCAGCAAGCACCATAAAAGGAACCTTGTTTTGAGTGTGGGTGCGGATCTTCTTTTGCATCCGGTCATCAGATTCATCAACGTGCCCGCGAATCCCCAGCGCTTGCAATGTCTTAGCAAACTCTTTCAGATGGGGGACACAGTCATCAGCTACCGGTATTCCCACTACCTGCTCCGGGGCTAACCACGCGGGGAAAGCACCGGCATAATGTTCCAACAAGACCCCAAAGAATCGCTCGATGGAACCAAAAAGAGCCCGGTGGATCATAATGGGTTGTTTCTTAGACCCGTCGGGGGCCGTGTATTCCAGATTAAACCGTTCAGGAAGGTTAAAATCCAATTGAACAGTAGACATCTGCCAGGTACGGCCGATAGCATCGCGAGCTTGGACCGAAATCTTGGGGCCATAAAATGCTGCTCCACCTGGATCGGGGACAAGATCCAATCCGGATTTCTCAGCTACGCGCTGCAAAATATCCGTGGACATCTTCCAAATCTCATCACTTCCGACAGATTTCCCTTCGTCGCGAGTAGACAGCTCAAGATAAAAATCATCAAGGCCGTAATCGGAGAGCAACGAAAGAACAAATTCTAAAACCTCGGTGAGTTCTTGTTCTAGTTGTTCCTCCGTGCAATAGATGTGGGCATCATCCTGGGTGAAACCACGCGCCCGAGTCAAACCATGAACGACCCCTGACTTTTCGTAGCGATACACCGTACCGAATTCGAAAAAGCGCAAAGGCAATTCTCGATATGATCGTCCTCTGCTGGAGTAGATCAAGTTGTGCATCGGACAGTTCATGGGTTTGACGTAATAATCTTGGGGCTGCTTGGTGCAGTGTCCCTTGTCGTCGTATTCCCCATCTAACTGCATGGGAGGGAACATTCCCTCCGCATAAAAGTCAAGGTGACCCGATTGCTTGAACAGTTCACCTTTGGTGATGTGCGGCGAATAAACAAAGTTATAACCCGCAGCTTCATGACGACGCCGGGAGTGCTGTTCCATCTCATTGCGGACAATCCCACCCTTGACGTGAAATACCGGCAAACCGGAACCAATAGCATCCGGGAAGCTGAACAAATCAAGTTCAGTGCCTAATCTCCGATGATCGCGCTTCTCGGCCTCTACCAGCATATCCAAGTAGGCATCTTGAGCTTCGATTGATTCCCATGCCGTACCGTAAATCCGCTGCAACCCTGCTTTAGATTGATCACCGCGCCAGTAGGCGGCGGAGGACCGAGTTAACCTAAACGCCGCAATATAACGAGTGGTAGGAACATGTGGTCCACGGCATAAATCAAACCATTCGGTTTCTCCGGTCCGGGGATTGACGTTACGGTAGCCCGTTAATTCCCCCGCTCCCACATCCACCGTGGCGTCCTCATGTTCAGCCACCGCGCCGCGGGACTTATCGACCACCAGCTCTAACTTATAAGGCTCATCGTTAAGCAGATCACTGGCTTGCTCCGGGGAGTCAAAGACGAAGCGCTCAAATCGTTGTCCGGATTTGATGATCTTCTTCATCCGCTTTTCAATCCGCTTTAAATCTTCCGGAGTAAACGGCTCAGCAACATCAAAATCATAGTAAAAGCCATTGTCAATGGCCGGACCGATTCCGAGCTTGGTGCCGGGGAACTCCAGCTGAACGGCCTGGGCCAAGACGTGAGCACAGGAATGACGAATAACCGAACGGCCTTCGTCGGTTGATGCCGCAATAGGTGTCAAAGTTTCGTCAGTTTCCGGAGCGTACGCTAAATCTTTCAGATTGCCTTCAGCATCACGGACACATACGACTGCATCCGGACCCTTATGTGGCAAATCTAATTCCCGCATCGCTACTCCGGCCGGTGTTCCGGCAGGTACATGAAACGGCTCGTAGACACTATGGGCGTCGGTGGCGTTGGCCATAAGTTGCGCGCTCCTTTGCGCTTGAGGGTGGCGGCATACCTGGCCGCTCACCCGCTGACAGGTCTTTTCAGCAGCATTATCACCAAACCGGGCATGCCACAAAAGACATACCCGGTTCGGGAAATGTAGCTGTTCGCCCCTATACTACTCAGGCCTTAACCGACTCCAGCAGTCCGGCTCCCCAGTAACGATCGCCGTCTTTTCCGTCGGCTGAAACACCTGGCGGAATAAAGTACACCGCTGAACCGATATGGGTGATCCACTGATTAAGGCGGTCCCCTTCACTGAGTCGTTGTTGAATGGGGTGGAATTGGTGCAAGGGGTCTTGCTGGAAGCAGATAAATACCAAACCAACGTTGGAGATAATCGCCGCTTTGTCATCTGGCCGCGCCATCGCCTGAACAACTGCGGGATCAGGCGGCAGATTATAGGTATATGGTCGGCGTTTGATGACCTGCTCTGGCTTATTCTGAGGCGCTTTGGCCCTAGCCGCATGGCTCATAGGATCAATGATGGGTAATCCCACGCGATCCGTGGCTTTGGTATCTATCGGATCAAATTCCTCACCACCGGACAGTGGCGCACCACTGTCAAGAGTGCGGCCAATGGCGACCTCACGAGAATTTCGATCTAATAGCTCCCATGTGTCCAAGTTCATAAAAATCCGACGCACAACCATGCACGAACCATTCTTTTGCCAGGTCGGACCGTCGTTGATCCAGACATGTTGTTGCAACTCCTCCGAGGTTCGAGGATTAATTGTGCCGTCCTTTTGGCCAAAAAGATTACGTGGCGTACTACCTTCAGCTAAGGACCCATCCGCATTCATAAAGCCTTGCTGCAACCACGTAACTTTGACGTAATCAATACTGGAACGCAACAGATGACGCACGGCAAAAGCTAAGGTTACTGGGTCATCGCAGCACACTTGCAGAACAATATCGGTTTGTCCCCACCTGTTTTCCAACTTATCGGTGCTATACGCCGGCAGCGGTTTAAGCCATGCTGGTCGTTTTTCTGCGGCCCCGATGACGTCGAAAAACCGCGGACCGTATCCACAAGTGACGGTGAGGTTAGCTGGTGAGCTAGCTAACTCCGGCTCGAGACTACCCAGAGGGTTTTGTCCTTGGGTTAATCGGCGCATGTCCTCAGTCCAGGAACGCATGAGACGCTTCATGTCTTTTAACCCCAGACCAGGTTTGATTTCCAGGCCCAGCAAGTTCAGATGAGCTTGCTCCGGTTCAGCTATCCCCGCTTGATTGACTCCGTCAAAAGGAATCGTTTGTGACGCAAGCTCTCCGCTTGCAGTGTCTGTTGGAGTAGGGCCACGTCCTTCTTCAGCCTGAACGTGGTGAGTATGACTGGCAGTGGCGACGAGAGCTGCACCACCGGCGGCAATTGACACTCCGGTCAAGAAACCTCGGCGGCTTAGCCCTCGAGAATCCCCACTTGGATCGGAACTAGTGGTGTGCGTTCTCATCAGTTCCGTTGGAGTGATCGTTGTGGATGTCACCATAGTCTTCATCACCAGATCCGAAAGTGCGGACTGGCACATTATCGAAGTCTACGGTGCTGCCATCTGACAGGGTAACCTTCAGGTCCACATCGTCTCCAGCTTTGACAGGCTCGGTCAGCTCCATAAACATGAAGTGATTTCCACCGGGCTGCAATTTCAAGTCACCATGAGCCGGAATGATGAATCCACCTTCCTTTTGACGCATTACACCATTGACCACTTCATGTAGCTCAAAGCGGTTCGCTTTAATATCATCGGAGCTCACCGCGACAATATTGATGTCTTTATCGGTGTTGTTGTGAATGGTACCGAAACCAGCAGTCATATTTTTACCTTCGGTGCTGGCTCGTACCACTCCGTCCACCAAACTTAAGGCGTGGTCTGCGTCGGGAGTCTGAGCGCTAGAGCTGGCTGACTCGGCTGCCGAGCTTGCTGCGCTACTTGCTGCACTCGCTGAACTGCTGGTTGAAGCCTGTTCCGAGTTGGTGCAGCCGGCTAAAGAAATGGCCGCTATCGCCATCAAACTCGCAGCGCCCAGGGTGTATTTCTTCATGATCTATCCATTCCTTTCTCAGTGGATTGTGTCAGTTTTTTGTGTGCCGACGACGCATGATACTCACCACGACAACCCCCACCACAGCCAAGCCACCTACTCCGGCGGCAATCCAGGTCAATAAGTTCGAGGAAGAATTATCGTGGGAGGCGTTGGTAGTACCTTGCTCGGCTGAATCAGCAGTCTCATCCTTAGCGGAATCCCCCGGTGCACCGACAGTGAATTCTGTGGAACCCCGAGTGGAGTGCCCGTCAGAGGAGGTGATTTGAAACCCGACGGTGTAGGTACCGGGGCCGGGGTGAACATCTTGAGGAGTTTTGATCGATAACAGCCGGCCATGTAGTTCTGGCTGACCAGAGAAAAGGATTTCTCCAGTCTCAGTATTACTCACGGCAAACATGTTGAAATTTGGTTTCGGTTCTCCAGAAAATGTGAGCTGAATTTCCTGAGGAAACTCCTGGACCATTCCACCTTGCGGGGGTTGGGCTTCGGTCACAACATCATGGGCTGCTGCTATTGGGCTGACGTGCCCTAAAACCGCAATCCCGAGCACCGCAGCGGCAACTCCGGCACGAGTTTGATGAACACCCATGCTCCTCATCCTTGACAGCCACGTCCTTTCATAACCTTGACAAGGTACTGCTGTAATTGTCGGTTCTGCATAGAAAAAAGTTCCCATCGCGCCGGGAATACTCTTTTTAGGGTGCAGCCGCCAATACCTGTAACCCTACTAGGTAGCTTGGGCAAGATTTTCTCCTCCCCTCACCTATGGTGTTTTTCACTAACCCCTCAGAGACTGTGAAAAATGAGGTAAAAGTTATCAATATTAAATTTAAGGCAACTTTTATCCACTTTCGTCTATGGCAGGGTGGTCGAAAGTTACCCTAAACGCCCAAAAAGTCGGGTCGAAAGACCATTGTTTCGGGGTTGCCCCTTCCATACCATGATTCTTGTCGGCGGAAACCTCCGCGGCACGAGGCCTTAACTCCCCATGAGATTTGGTCTCACAACCTCAACGTATCGGAAGGATATTCCACATGGCTGATCATCTTCAGGCTCTTGGTGAGTCCATCGTCGGCATCGTAACCTCTGCCATTTCTGGCGACTGGGGTGCACTCGCAAAGAGCATCATCGGAACCGTTACCGGCTCCCTTGATCTGGGCTCCTCTGTCATCGAAGGGTCCTCTCAGGCCAGCGACACCGCTGGTGCTGGTGCCGATGCTGCAGCTGCCGCCAAGTAAGAGATCTCGAATCGCTTAATCGGGTTCTGTCCCCCGATGGATTCGTGAAAATCGCGGCTGGTGATCTTGGTTGGTGGTCACCAGCCGCGAATTATTATATAGTCATTTACGTTAAGCTAAGTAGACGCTTAATTTAATACCTCTAAAGAGAAAGAATATCTTCCATGACTGATCTTTTGGTGAACTTCGGGTCATCCGTTTTCAATCTGACAACCAATATCCTTACCCAGAACTGGTTAGGTGTTGCGATTAACGCCGTTAAAACTCTGGTCTCCGGTGTGGACTTAGGTTCTGCCGTGATCGATAGCTCATCTGGAGCTGACGCTGCCCATGGCGCAGCTGATGCTGCCAGCAATACCGGCGCTTCCAACTCCCTCAGCAGTTCCTCGGCTGCTAAGTAACCACAACCTGAAAGCACACAATAAGACGTAAGTTCTATCCGGTAACTAGATTTATGATCTAGTTACCGGATCTTTTTCTTTCCTACTCTGGCCCCCATGTACCCCTGGCCAGTGTCCACACCGACTGGCAGTGCTCACAGCGTTGTGAATTGAGAAGCACAAAGAGAAAACGCCTATCTGAACTCATCCAGATAGGCATCCGCGTGGAGGTGGAAACGGGAATCGAACCCGTGTGCACGGTTTTGCAGACCGTTGCCTCACCACTCGGCCATTCCACCGTGGCTTCCCCACTTTATTGACTAGGGTTACCGGAGCGGATGACGAGACTCGAACTCGCGACCCTCACCTTGGCAAGGTGATGCGCTACCAACTGCGCTACATCCGCAACCATGAACAGTTTGCTACTGATCACTGTGCGCGATACTGGGATTGAACCAGTGACCTCTTCCGTGTCAGGGAAGCGCTCTCCCGCTGAGCTAATCGCGCGGAAAGCCTTATCGGCTTTGGAGCGGATGACGAGACTCGAACTCGCGACCCTCACCTTGGCAAGGTGATGCGCTACCAACTGCGCTACATCCGCAATCAGCACTGAAGGAACAAGGATCCCTTGCGGTGCGTTGAACACTTTAATCTTCACGAGGGAGTTTTCCAAATTCCCAGGCAGATTGCATGTTTTCAGTTTCTACCCCACCTCTGAGCGCTTTAGCCAAAAGACAATAATGTAATTATTACCCTCATCATCCACCACCTATCGGTGATCGAAAATACCCACCCTAAGCTGGGGATTACCACCGACATTAAGTTCCATGCTATGTTTCTTAGCGCGTGATTCTCAGCTATCTGCTGCGATGTCACACCGGAATGGTCCTATGGCTCAGTGGAAGAGCGTTCCGTTCACACCGGAAAGGTCGCTGGTTCGATCCCAGCTAGGACCACAATCTTTATTCATCCCTAGCGGCTTTACTCAAGCGCTGGGGATTTTTTATTTACCGTTTCGGAAATAAAGGATGACACCCCGATGCCCCACTCTACCCACCACCCTTCAGCTTTCTGCGTTACTGAACTGTCTCCCCAACACTGCACCTCCTTTTTAGGCCCTTTCGCGCCCGCAGACCAACCCGAGCTACGCATGATTGGAATCATGTCCATGAACGGTTCTGCCACCCTTCACGGCAGCAGCTCTGCAATGGGATCCCCCACTGATCAAGCGATGTTAGCCGCCGTACGCGCCTGGTCTGACGCCATCCTGGTCGGCGCCCAGACTGTTCTTGCTGAGGACTATTCCCCGCTACGCCAGCCCCTCCCCAGCCCCGCCCACGACCACTCGGTCACGTCGCGTCCGCTCCCCCGCTTTGCGGTATTAACGAGATCCCTCAACATTGACCTCACCGCCCGCTTCTTTTCTCAACCCCATGATTCATCACCCATCATCGTGACTGCCGTCCACCCTGCGACAGATACACGTCGTACTTCCCTTATCACGACGTTGCGAAATCGTGGTTTTGAAGTCTGGGAATTACCTGATTTATCCCCCCGCGCGGTCGTTACTATGCTCTATCGCCACGGACTAAAACGGCTATCTCTGGAAGGCGGTCCCTCTATATATGGGCAGTTTCTTGAAGCAGATCTAGTAGATATTCTCCACCTATCCTTAGACCCACATCTTTCCAGCCCCGTGGAGTTGCCTTTTGTTCAGGCGTCAACGCCGATGTCCCGGCGATTCCGCCCTGAAGCCATCGCCGCCGACAAAAACGGTGTGGTCTTTATCCGTTATCGACGGATTCATGAATAGCAACGAATAACTCTCCAGTACGCTAGAACGGGTGACGACCCACGTGATGGATTTTTATCGTAACTGGCAGGCATCATCGACAACCATCGACACCCGCCACGGAAATTCCCTCGGAGAGGAATCTCTGTTTCCTCATCGCCAGCATCGAGTTGTCAATAGTATTCTGTGGCCGCTGGCCATCATCACTATCCTCTACACGGTATTTATCCATTCCCTCAACCGGGCAGTGACCGATGATTTTACAACGGTTTATTCCGCTCTTCGCCGGATGTGGCAAGGGGTTCCGGTTTATAACGAGAATTACGAACACGTCAATCCCCACTATCTCTACAATCCCGGCGCTACCCTCCTCCTCTCCCCATTAGGCGTTCTTACTCACTTTGACATCACCCGCGCTGGGTTTATTCTCCTCAACGCCGTCGCTATCATCCTGGCTTTAATCCTGATTGCCCGCATGGTCAGACTGAGCCTCCGCTCACCGCTTATTCCGCTGCTTCTCTTCGCAGCATTTATCACCGAATCAGTCATCAACACCCTCGGTTTTTCCAATATCAACGGAGTACTGCTCCTTCTCATGGCGGTTTTTCTCCACGCTCTTCTCGCCAACCACCAACTCCGCGCCGGCCTCGCCCTCGGTCTCGCAATCTTAATTAAGCCCCTTTTCGCCCCCCTCCTTTTCCTTTCTTTCGCTCGAGGCCACTGGCTCACCCTCATCAGCGCTCTAGCCACCCCGGTCCTATGCAACCTTATCGCCTGGCCGCTAGTTCCTGGAGCCTCCGATTATCTCCACATTGTCACTCCGTATCTCGCCGAAACCAGAGACTACGCCAATGCATCGCTTCCGGGGTTCGCAGTGTACTTTGGGATGCCTGGATGGATGGAAAAGGCGTGGTTCCTCGTCTTCGCCGCCCTAATCGCCTGGTCAGTCATCATCTTGCTCAGATGGCGAAACATCGCCCCAACCATGTGGGCCTTCAGCACCTCCGGGATTCTACTCACCGGGGTTTTTCTGCTCTCTTCCCTCGGGCAAATGTATTACTCCATGCTTCTCTTCCCGATGATCGCAACGGTATTCCTGCCTCGCAGCCTGATGCACACCTGGCCCATGTGGCTCGGAACTTGCCTCGTCCTAGCACCATGGAGCTGGGAGTCAGATCTCTCAGCTACCTTCACCCGCTGGGCTCCGGTATTCGTCGCCACCGTGGGCTGGTCAGTGATTATTTGCTCTACGGCAGCTACCCTCAGTGTGTGGTGGAGAGAGGAGAAGAAACAACCATGACTGATTTTCAGTTTATGTCCGACGCCCAGTGGCGGAAACGCCTCAGCGCCGAGGAATTCCGAGTGCTTCGTCAGGCTGGCACAGAGCCACCTTTTACCGGGGAATACACCGATACCACAACAACGGGGGTCTATCGTTGTCGGGCCTGTGGCTATGAACTTTTTCGGAGTTCGGAAAAATTCTCTTCCCATTGTGGCTGGCCTTCATTCTTCTCGCCTCTCGCCGGGGATCGAGTTATTGAACGAGCCGACACCTCGCTAGGGATGCTCAGAACAGAGGTGCTCTGCGCCAGGTGTCATTCCCACTTGGGGCATGTATTTACTGGGGAGGGTTATGATACTCCCACAGATATGCGTTATTGCATCAATTCTATTTGTTTAACGCTGGAACCAGCGGAATCAGAAAGTGATGATCCCAAGGACTGACAAAGGATGGTATCAAAAATCCTCGGAGTATTGAGGTAGTACCCCGAGGATGAGGGGGAACTAGGGCAGAATGTCGATGACTTCTGCTACGTCATCTATCCGGCGTCCGGTGAAAAATGGGATTTCTTTACGAACATGTAGGCGGGCCTTGGTGTAACGCATCTTGTGCATCAAGTCGACAATGCGGTCTAGGCTGGGTGCCTCAAAAGCTAGCATCCACTCATAATCACCTAAGGCAAAAGACTCAATGGTGTTTGCCCGTACATCAGCGAAATCTCGAGCTGCTGCCCCGTGCTCGGCCAGAATCTTGCGTCGGTCTTGAGGATCCATGAGATACCAGTCATAAGAACGGACAAAGGGATAAACCGTGATCCAGCGGCCTGGATCCTCACCCATGATAAAGCTCGGAAGATGGGACTTATTGAACTCTGCGGGTCGGTGCATCCCATTGCCAATCCAATTCAGCTCTAGAGCCTGCCCTAGGACGGTATCTCGACGGAAACGAGATAGTGCTTCTTGGAGTTGGGTGAATTCTTCAGCGTGCCACCAAATCATGAGATCAGCTTCAGCGCGGATCCCAGTGAGGTCATAAATGCCCCGAACGGTAACCAGTCCTGCCTCGGATAGCTCCTGGAAGAATTGGCGCGTTTGCTCAATGAGTGCCTCACGCTCACTTCCCAGTGCTCCAGGGATAGCCCGGAACGTCACCCATTGTGAGTACCGTTGCATGGCGTTAAGTTTGTCAAAATCCAGCTTAGCCACGATGTCCAAGCATCCTTTCCTCTTTTTGGCTTCTCAGTTGGGAGGCCGTGTTCTCAGACTCTCTCCATCATAAGTTGGATAGCAACGCTTAGCTACCTTCTGCTACCCCATCCTGAGGTTTTCGGCGCGCCTCCACCGTCGATCCCCTGCTAAGGGTTAGCTTTGGTTGCGTGATCAACCAGGACGCAATCTCTCAGTCCGCTCAGGACACTGATGAGAAAACTGCTATTCCCGCTCGGTTTACTGCCGCCGTGGAATCTATGCACGCTGCTCAACTTCGGCCTGAGGTGACACTAGGAACCATTCGGCCTCCTCAACGACTAGCTCCATTTAGTCATGCGGTGGGTCTAGAAATTGATCCTGAAATCAGTGAAACCCACGGCGATGCTTTTGGTCGTCTGATCTTGCTTCATGACCCGAAAGCCGAGGAAGCGTGGGATGGTTCTATGCGTCTGGTGGCTTATATTCAAGCCGATATGGATGATGAGTTAGCCTCAGACCCGATGCTGCCCGATGTGGCCTGGCAGTGGCTTCAAGAAGGCCTCTCCGAGGCGGGCGCCCAATACTCCAATCTCGGCGGCACTGTCACAGCAACAGCGTCAGTACGGTTCGGAGAGATTGGTGGTCCGCCCCGAAACTACCAGGTAGAAATGCGGGCTTCCTGGACAGCCGCAGGGTCTGAAGAACTACGCACCCATGTGGAGGGTTTTTCCCAGGTGCTCACCCAAGTCGCAGGTCTTCCTCCTGAAGGAGTTCGCAGTCTTCACCGATGAGCTCTACCAGCGAAGAAGCTGATTCTATCCCCCTATTAACGGCTCCTACTCAATCAAACTTTCCGCTATTTCACACCCCTACGGGTTTTCGCCAGGCTGCCTCACTCCTCCAACAAGGCCGTGGCCCTATTGCTGTCGATACTGAACGCGCCTCGGGATACCGCTATGATGATCGCGCTTTTCTCATTCAACTCAAACGCCAAGACAGCGGGATTATTCTGCTTGACCCAGAAGTTCACCGGGATGCGTTCCGCGAGATTCTTTCTCCTGTTTTAAGTCAACAATCCTGGATCATCCATGCCGCACACACTGATCTCCCGTGCTTGGCTTGGCTGGGCTGCCACCCCACCGAATTATTTGATACCGAACTTGCCGGACGACTAGCCGGCTTCTCAAAGGTGAATCTTTCTGATATGTGCGCCACGGTACTGGGGTTCCGATTAGCCAAGGGATACGGCGCGGAAGACTGGTCAACCCGGCCACTACCGAAAGACTGGCTAGTATATGCCGCCCTGGACGTCGAGCCGCTGCTCGACCTCGCTGATGCTATGATGCTGCTTCTTGAGCGCCAGGGACGATGGGAATATGCCCTGGAAGAATGTGAATATGTGCGACGCTCACATGCGCACATTCAGCAACCACCAATGCGATCCTGGTGCGATGAGCGTGGAATCGAGTCCTTAACAACACCGCGTCAACTCGTCATAGCCCAGGCCTTGTGGAAGGAACGAGAACGCCTAGCGAAAACAAGAGACCAGTCGCCGGGGCGAATTTTACGTTCTGCAACATTAATCGACATCGCGCGTCCCATGGCTTCTTCTCCCCAGCAGATGAAGAATATTCGGGGCGTAGGTCGGCAGGCTCCCCGCTGGTGGAAAGTTCAACAAAGGGCCTTATCTACTGATCCCACCACCTGGCCCCAACCGAAGCGATCCAGCCGGCGCGGGGCACCTTCCACAAAATCTTGGCGGCACTACCATCCAGAGAGTTTCGAGGATTTTCTGCATTGTCGCGCCAAGGTGGAAGAAGTGGCTGGCCGGCTTAATATTCCCACCGAGAACCTTCTTAGCCCCACCGTACTGCGGGAACTATTGTGGGAGATACTTCATCATCGCCGGATAAAATCCCCCGAGCAGGCTCGGTCTTTCCTCCATGCTCATGGTGCTCGACGCTGGCAAATCGAACTCTGCCAGCCAGCACTATACACAATCTGTCGGGAATACGGTCCGCGCTAAGTTGTCCAGCAGAAGGAAAACTAGGCCAGATCTTTAATCCAGGCGAGGATGCGTTTTTTCATCCCCGCTGAATCTAATCCCAGATCTGCAAGCATTTCCCCGCGGGAGGCGTGATCTGGATAGATAGCAGGAAATCCGAGAGATCTGCGTGGCACATCAATGCCATGTTCACTGAGAGTTTCACTCACTAGGCTTCCAAATCCCCCGTGGATCATGCCGTCTTCTGCGGTAATGACTAGATCATGAGCACGCGCAAGGTCTACCACCGTATCCGGGATGGGGCATATCCACCGCGGATCAATCACGGTAACCTCGACTCCTTCATGGGCAATGTCGTCTGCGATGTCTGCGAGGTTGACGGAAAAAGTCCCTGTACCGATGAGCAGAACCTTAAGAGCACCCTCATCCTCTCCCGGCGAAGGTATGTGGGCCAGGACATCAACGCCATCTGCATACCGTCGTTGTGCCGGGGTGTCTGCCGGAACAGATCCCTTGGGGAAGCGAACCACGCTGGGGCCCTCCTCAAAAGCAACGGCTTCTCTTAACAGTTCTTTGAGTTGTTGCCCATCACGCGGAGCAGCGATTCTCATCCCCGGAATCACCGAGGTGAGGGAAATATCCCAGATGCCATTATGGCTGGCACCATCGTTGCCCGTGATCCCTGCCCGGTCCAGGACCAACGTCACTGGTTGACGGATCAACCCAACATCCATGATGAGTTGATCAATGGCTCGGTTCAAAAAGGTGGAGTATAGGGCCACCACCGGTTTCATTCCCCCTAGGGCAAGGCCCGCGGCAGAGGTGACCGCATGTTGCTCGGCAATTCCCACATCAAAGAACCGGTCTGGAAAGCGGTCTTTAAATGGCAACAATCCAGTAGGCCCAGCCATCGCAGCAGTGATGGCGATAACGTCCTTGCGTTCTTCTGCAATGGCCACCAACTCATCACTAAAAACTGGGGTCCAGCCTGGTTCAGCAGTCGTTTTTGGTTCCCCAGTCACCGGGTCAATCACCCCAGTGGTGTGCATAAGTTCCGCCGTGTCGGCTTCTGCCGGAGCAAATCCACGCCCCTTTTCGGTGACCACGTGGACAATAATCGGCCCGGAGAAATCATGCGCATACGTTAATGCTTCTTCAACCGCCTCCAAATCATGTCCATCAACCGGACCAACATACTTCATTCCCAGTTCAGGGAACATTTCACCGGGCAAAACGGTCGATTTCACGCCTTCTTTAAAAGCGTGGAGTGCCTCAAAAGTTCGACGTCCAACCCATCCCATATTGTTCAAGGTGTTTTTGCCATGTTCCATGACGCTGTCATAAACCGGCTGCATTCTTAACTGGGCCAAATTCTCCGCAAATCCACCGATCGTCGGAGCGTAACTCCGCCCATTGTCGTTGACCACGATGACTACGTTGCGGTGTTGATCAGCCGCGATATTATTCAGCGCCTCCCAGCACATGCCACCGGTCAAGGCACCGTCGCCCACCACGGCAATAACATTATCTTTGGCACGGCCCTGTAACACCTTGGCTTTACTCAGCCCGTCAGCATAGCTTAAAGCCGCTGAGGCATGAGAGGATTCGGTCCAATCATGCTCGCTTTCAGACCGCGAGGTATATCCGGACAATCCGCCTTTTTGCCTGAGTGACTCAAATTTCTCGGCCCGACCAGTCAGGATTTTGTGGACATAAGATTGGTGACTGGTGTCAAAAATGATGGGTTCTCGGGGAGAATCAAAAACCCGGTGCAAGGCGATACTAAGTTCTACGACCCCGAGATTCGGACCCAAGTGCCCCCCGGTTGCTGCCACGTGCTCGATGAGAAATTCACGAATTTCTTGGGCAAGAGTCTCAAGCTCTGCGGTCGATAACCGTCGCAGATCTTCCGGACAATGAATCCCTGCGAGAACATCCATGTGGCTGCCTCTCAATCCTTTCTTGCCAACAATCGACGTATTCATAAACGTCCACAGCTGAAGTGACACTAATCGGTCTCATCTTACCGGTTAAATTAATTTTCCCTGTCGAATAAACTGAGAATCTCAAAGTGATGTGTTCCTGGAAACGCGTTGACCATTGTCATTCGCCTCATCCGGTATCCATTCTCGGCCCAGGTTTTCATATCGCGCGCAAAGGTCGCAGGATCACAACCAATGTGAATGACCAGTTGTGGTCGTGATGCTGCCACCTTGTTGACCACATCTTTCCCCGCACCCGTTCGAGGCGGATCTAACACCACTACATCTGGTTTCTGCAAGGTGGACACCGCTTTTTCGACTCTAGTGTTGTGGAAAGTCACCTGATAATCAGCCAAACCCGGCTGGGGGCACCTAGCTGAAGGAGAAAGCTCCACGGAATGAATACTTGTGTCACGCCCCAGTACTTCTCCTAAAACCGGTACAAAAAGTCCAACCCCTCCATAGAGGTCCCATGCCACTGGATGCGGACCTCGAATAGCTAAATCCTCTACCTCTTCGAGTAGCCAGGTGTATAACAAACCGGAATAGCACCCGGCAGCGTTCATATGGGCTTGCCAAAATGCCGTCGCAGGAACGTCAAAGGTTTTCGCCATAACCTGTTGTCGCGCTACTCCACTACCTTCCACAACGCGTTCTACTTTTTCTACGCGTCGTCCTCGCGGGGCTTTTCTGGACTCAACAATATGACGTTGCCCCTGGCTATCTAGGGCAATAATAATTTCAGTTCCCGGTTCAAAACGCCTGCCGTCGGGCGCCAAAATATCGCCACACACCTCGTCGCTGATCTGAGCGCAGGAGTAGCCAGTAATGATGTCGGTGGATTTGGGAGCCCGAAAACCCGCTAACCCACTGCCTGCCACTCTCAACCTCACTCTCGTTCGCCACCCATCTTTAGGGGTTAGGTCAATGACCTCAATTGGGGGGCGATGAATACCACGGGCCAACCTTCCCACCTGATCAGCTAAAATTTCTTTCTTCAGCTGAGCTTCTCGAGTGGGATCAAGGTCCCCAAAGTCACAGCAGCCTGCACCAGCAGCAGTTGCTGGGCAGCGTTGCGGCACCCGCATCTCAGAATCTTGGATAACCTCACGGATCTCTGCCCGAGCAAAATTCTTCTTTACTCGAGTGATCTCCGCTTTGAGGACATCTCCGGGATAGGCTCCACGGACAAAAACCACCCGACCATCAAGAAGGGCTATTCCCTCCCCTCCATGGGCCATCCGAGTAATGCTCAGTTCTTTTTCTTGGCCAGGGTGGAGGTCTTGAGGAGTGCTGGGCATTAGGCTTGCCCCTGTTGGTGTTGTTGAGCCCGACGTTGCATCTCTTGCCGTACTTGATCACTGAGTACCTCAGGTAGCACCACAGGTAGTGAATTTCCGGCCAATACGGGATTGTCCCCGCGGTAAACAAAAGTGCGCGCCGCTACCTCTCTGGATAATTCAGCTAGTTCCGCGCTGCTGTGTTCCGGTCCTGCAGCCGTGAAACGCAGCATCCAACGAGGCCCATCAACCCCCAGGAGCCGGATCTGGTTCCCATCTTGTTCGGTGACGACTTCACGACCCCACGGGCCTTGTTCAATACGCGGCTCTAAACCTTGCTCTCGCATACTTTCCCGGATATCCACGGTAGCTTTACGCCATAGCCCTTCAGAGCGAGGAGCGGCAAAAACAGCCGGGGTGATCCGGCCTACTCGGGTAACAATATGAATAGATTGCGGTCCTTGGGGACCGAGTTCAACCTGCACCTGAGAATCTTTTGGCAGCGGAATTTTGATACTGCCTAAATCTAAAACTGCTTCAGAAAAGTCACTAAAATCACAGTCTGCGATATTTACTGAGTCGCCATCAAAGGGTCCGACGTCACCGCTCACCGCATCATGATCCACGTCATGAATACCGGGTTCTTCGGCAGGATCACTGTCGACCGGATTCGCCTCGTCCGGTATCGCCGTGTTTTCTTCTTCCACATTCTTCGCAGCAGCGTTTTTCCGCCTAAACCAACTCATCGGATACACCTTTCTCTACTGTCTCCGCGCTCTTCCTGGGTTATTACTCTGCTTCTCAGGCTATTCCACCCCGGTGGAACCATATCCTCCCGCACCGCGCTCTGTAGCATCTAGTTCACAGACTTCCTCAAAATCACACAATTCAACTTTTTGCACCACCAGCTGAGCAATCCGCATCCCACGTTCTATATGAATATCTTCTGCGACATCATGATTAATCAAACACACCTTTAATTCCCCACGATAATCAGCATCAATTGTCCCTGGGGTATTAACGATAGAAAGTCCGTGTTTAGCAGCTAGCCCCGAACGGGGATGAATAAGTCCCACCGTTCCGAGCGGCAACGCTATGGCAATACCGGTTCCTACCAGGGCACGATGCCCCGGCGGAATGATGACGTCTTCGGAGGACCGAAGATCTACCCCCGCATCGCCCCGGTGCGCTCGTTGAGGTAAGGGTAAGTCAGGATCCAAGCGTTTAATCTGTACCGTCAACGCCGGTGTGTCTCCACTGTGCTCTGTTCTCATGTCTTCCCACCCTACGGTGTCACGGACAAGGATCGGTAGACTAGCTCCCTGTGAATGCCACAGACATGGAAAAAGCAGAAACTTTATACGAGGAAAGGCAGTGGATTCCCTGGTACTGGTGGATTTTCGCTGCGCTGGTGGTTGCTCTCATTAGTGCCCAACTCGGGCATAACCGTTCCCTAGCTTGGTATATTGTCCCGGCTACCCTCTTAGGTGCGCTCATCCTCTGGTGGTTTTTGAGCATATCCTCCACCAGGATTCGGGTTTTCCAAGACCATCAAGGCGGACGGTGGCTTCAAGCAGGTAAGGCCATCCTGCCAGCGTCGGTGGTGTCGCGTTCCCTCGCAGTTCCGGCATCTGCTAAACGAAATGCGATGGGAAGACAACTTGATCCTGCAGCTTTTGTCGTATCACATGGCTGGGTAAAAGAGATGGTAATGTTAGTGCTCGATGACCCCGAGGACCCAACCCCCTATTGGCTGGTGGGGACCAAAAATCCGCGAGCTGTGCTGGAACACTTCCTCCCTGACCAGGCAGATGAAGCTATCAAGCACTTTCCTCAGTAGTGGCTAATCAAGGTTATTAGTCGCAGTCCTGACAGATCATGGAACCATCTGGTTCCACGTGGGAAATCCGGCTCTTATTCTGGACCAGGAAACACTCTGAACAGGTAAATTCATTGGATTGTCGGGGCTTGAGGCTGAGTTTAATTTCCTCATCACCAATATCCCGTGGATCCAACTGCAACGGCTCAACCACTTCGCCGTCGTCGTTGAGAGAAGAGTTTTCAGCTTCATGTGCCCGAAGTCCCTCCAGGGACAGGGTGTCTTCACTGCTCATCGGTTGGCTCCTCCTCACTTATTAATCGTGCTTGGAGGCATACTAGCGAGCCTGATTGAACTTGTCATCTGGCCAGGTAAAAGCCATTTTTTGGGGGTTTCACGGACGCATTGGTGTCATAGCACCAATAGCTTCAAGACGTTCAGAAAAAGCCTGGGCAATGACGGGCGACGCCGCCCAGACCACGTTGCCTTCTCGCCCTGATACCGACAACGGCGGCGTTGTCACCACCGCGCCGGCTTCGGCGGCGATGAGGGAACCAGCAGCATAATCCCAGCAGTTAATGCCATGTTCATAGTAGGCATCCACTCTTCCTTCAGCTAGGGAACAGAAATCTAAAGCGGCAGATCCTTCACGTCGGATATCCCTAATCTCAGGAAGAAGCTGCACCAGTATTTTCACCTGTTCAGCTCTTCGAGTGGCGGTGTATCCAAATCCTGTCGCAACTAAGCTACGCGCCAAGTCCGCGGGTTCGTGGCATCGCAACCTGACTGTCGTCGTGGGTGTGGTCTTATACGCACCACCTTGTTCGATGGCATGATAAACCGCGTCGCTGGTGACATCTACTACAACGCCCGCGATGACCTCTCCATCACACGCAGCAGCAATAGAAACTGCATAGTGAGGAATCCCATAGAGAAAATTCACGGTGCCGTCGATGGGGTCAATAATCCACGATATTCCGCTTCTCGACGGACGCTCCGTACCCTCCTCGCCGATAATCCCATCATGTGGCCTGAGTTTTTCTAGTTCACCACAGATGTATTCCTCAGCCAAGGTATCAACCACCGTCACCGGATCAACGAGGCTTGATTTTGTCTCGGAATGCTGGTGGATATCCCCCAACTCGTCCCGCCGGGTCCGAATTTTTTGAGCCGCACCCCGAGCAATATCCACGGCTATATCCCTCAGTTGTTCTGCTGAATTCTCCATGGCCACCATTGTGCCTCCAAAGATGGGTACTATGCAGGTTATGAGCAATATTAGCTTCGGTATTGACGTCGGTGGCTCGGGGATCAAGGGAGCCAAAGTTGACTTAGCCAACGGTGAATTTATTGGGGACCGTATTAAAATCCTCACTCCCCAACCGGCCACTCCCGACGCAGTAGCCGAAACCGTCGCTGAGGTGTTGCGCCAGGCAGAGTGGGATGGCCCAGTAGGAATCACTCTTCCTTCCGTTATTCGAAACCACACTGCCCGCAGCGCCGCAAATATTGACCCCAGCTGGATTGGCACCGATGTGACGGAACTTTTCCATCGCCATCTTGGGGATCGAAAGGTCAGTGTCTTAAATGATGCCGACGCAGCAGGGCTCGCGGAAGCTGCCTACGGCACCCCGGAAGCGCGGAGCGGCTCCGTGATCTTCCTTACTTTTGGGACGGGAATCGGTTCCGCATTCCTGATGGACGGCAATCTATTTCCTAATAGCGAAATCGGCCATCTGGAAGTAGCTGGAAAAGAGGCGGAGCATCGCGCTTCTTCAGCGGTGAAGGAACGTGAGGGTCTGTCCTGGAAAAAGTGGGCTAAGCAGGTATCTAAGGTTCTGCAGACCTATGAAAAGCTGTTTTCACCCTCGCTGTTTATTGTTGGTGGAGGGATCTCACGAAAGCATGAAAAATGGGTTCCGCTTTTAAGTTGTGACACCCCGGTGATTGCCGCTGAGTTGAAGAACCGAGCGGGCATAGTAGGGGCCGCGATGGCCGCCCATGAAGATATTCAGCCCTAATTCTCAGGAGTCAATCCCCACGGTCGTTGAAGAATCCTCTACAATGGTTCCGCGATCATAACCAAGCAAGTTGACCGAGACGACAACTGTGTGCGTCGAGCACTCTCATCGTGGTGCAAACGGATCTACACTTGCGAGGGTGGGGCCTGATCCAAGAAGGACCCAACAATGAGTATGAGTACAGGCGAAAGGGCGTACGTGGCAGCCACTGAATCTTCCGAACAGGGTCTCGCTCACGACGAGGGCGACGCTGCTGTGTCTTCAGCAAAGTCCGTAGCGAAGAAGACTACTGCCAAGAAAACAGCGCGTAAAGCGGCTCGGAAAACAACGGCACGCAAGCCGCGAGCTACTAAGGCATCGACGCAACCGGTTGACGGCGAATCAGCAGCGGTAGTCGAAGCTGACGCGGGTAGCGCAGAGGCGAAGTCGACGAAGAAAGCGGCGAAAAAAACCGCTAAGAAGACTGCGAAGAAGGCGACGAAGAAGACAGCCCGAAAGTCTACGGCTAAGAAACAGAGTGCGAAGAAATCGACGGCGAAAAAGACCGCGAAGAAGTCTACTGCTAGCGCGAAGAGCGAAGGTAGCGTTAAGTCTGCACGGCCAAAGAAAGTAAGCACTCCTGAGTTGGAGCCTCATGAGTTAGATGAGGAACTCATTGATGATTTTCACGAGGAGGACGATGACCTCCTCGTGGGCGGGTTGGACAATGACGATGATCTCGATGCGGTATCAGACGTCGATGATCTAGACGATCACCCCGATGATGAGGATGAGGAAGATTACACTCCCGCCCTGGGTGAAGACGAAGATTCCGAGGGCGAGGATGACGAAGACGATGATGGATCCTCAGTATGGGATGAGGATGAGTCTGCCGCATTGCGTCAAGCTCGCAAAGATGCTGAACTCACTGCCTCAGCTGACTCGGTCCGCGCTTACCTCAAACAAATCGGTAAAGTTGCGCTTTTGAATGCCGAGCAAGAAGTCTCTTTGGCAAAGCGTATTGAGGCGGGACTTTATGCTAATTACCGGATGGAAGAGATGGAGAAAGCTCTTCAAACCGGAGATAAGAACGCTAAACTCACCCCGATGGTGAAACGAGACCTCCGGGCGATTGCTCGAGACGGTAGAAAAGCTAAGAACCACCTCTTGGAAGCCAACTTAAGGTTGGTGGTCTCTTTAGCTAAGCGCTACACCGGGCGAGGAATGGCATTTTTGGATCTCATCCAAGAAGGTAACCTCGGTCTCATCCGCGCTGTGGAAAAGTTTGACTACACCAAGGGCTATAAGTTCTCCACCTATGCCACGTGGTGGATCCGCCAGGCGATTACCCGTGCCATGGCTGACCAAGCTCGCACCATCCGCATTCCGGTACACATGGTTGAGGTCATCAATAAGCTCGGTCGGATCCAGCGTGAATTGCTCCAAGATCTAGGCCGTGAGCCCACTCCGCTGGAGCTTGCTAAAGAGATGGACATCACTGAGGAAAAGGTACTCGAGATTCAGCAGTACGCTCGGGAGCCGATTTCTCTCGATCAAACCATTGGTGATGAAGGTGACTCTCAACTCGGTGACTTTATTGAAGATTCCGAAGCAGTCATCGCCGTTGACGCGGTTAGCTTCACTCTGCTCCAAGATCAACTGCAAGATGTCTTGCGCACGCTATCTGAGCGCGAAGCTGGTGTGGTGCGACTTCGCTTCGGGTTAACCGATGGGATGCCTCGCACACTCGATGAGATTGGGCAGGTCTACGGGGTAACTCGGGAACGGATTCGACAAATCGAATCCAAAACGATGTCTAAGCTACGTCACCCATCACGCTCTCAAGTTCTCCGGGATTACTTGGACTAATCCCCTAAGGATCAGAAAAATCCCTCTGGCTCTTTCTTCGAGAGTCAGGGGGATTGGTCTAGTTGGCAGAACCCGGGTACGTCAGTGGACGAGGCCCATGCTCAGAAGATGGAACTTCGGCAACGTCCGGAGCAGGCCATACTTCTATCAATCCCTTTCTGCCATAGGACAACCGCCGATGCACAAACTCGAAAGGTCCCGGCTTATCCCATTTTTCTAAGAACCAGGCGATAATCACCGTCAGAATCCAGATTCCTACAGAAATGATCGACGCCTCGCCGGCACCGCTATTCTGCCCCAGGCCAAAGCCATAATTGGACACCACAATGCCGAAGAGAATTGACTGGGAGACATAACCAGTCATTGATCGCTTTCCTAGTGCCACAATCGGCACCAGTGCAGCCGGTAAGGAGGGTTTGCCCTGCGACTCCCGGGTACTGTCCATCCGATCCTGAAGCGGAGCACAGGCCAAAGCGATAGCCGCGATGATGCCTGGACCGGTGATAGGGCCGAGTACTTGGTTCAACATGAACCAGAGGTCCGGAGATAAAGAAATCATCCCGCAACTACTTAGTCCCAGCGGAATTCCGACCCCCAACATCACGGCTACCGTGACTGCAACCAATATCCACAATAGTTTTCGGTAGTGGTTGATGCGATAGATCATTCCTCGTTTCGCCGCAAGATAACCAAGGATCATGGGTCCTCCCAGCATCAGAAATTCCATCCAGAAGCTTGGAAGAGTGATCAGCACCATCGTGCCACCATGGATAAGCTGTTGAAAGTAGCTTGAGGGCGCACTGAAGTCTCCACCGACTATTGCTTCACTTTGCTTTCCTTCTCCCATGATGAACCAGAAAAGCACCAAGCCTAGAATTAGCCAAAGGCCATATAATCCCGCAGCTATCCAGCTAAGGTATTTATCTTTGAGGAGGATAAAGACTGCGAAAAGCATTCCGGCTAGACCATAGAAAAGCATGATGTCGCCGAAGAAAAGAAAGATTGCGTGGATGGCACCGAATAGCGCTAAAAAGCCATAGCGGCGAACAATAACAAGTTGAGCCTTTTTACGCGGATAGCAACGTTTCATCAGGCTCATGACGATCATCCCGATCCCCATGCCAAGCATGGTGCTAAACATGGGTAGGCCACGGACATGGACAAAAATAGTGCCCACAATGATGGAGATTTTGTCGATGAGGCTGTCATGATAAACCCCACCTAGTGTCTTTCTGGTTTCTGCCCCACTTGCCCCCATCCACGCTGTCGTTCCATTTGCGACAGCGATGCCTAAGAGGGTAAAACCTCGGGCGACGTCGGGAAAAAGAAGACGAACGGGATTTGCGGTGTACTGATGCTGTGTACCCATGTCAAAAACCGGGGTATTACCCCCGCTGCTCCTATGAAGCTAGATAGTCCTCTAAGCATTTCTGGAATCCCGGATCATCGGTAGTAATGCCACGGGTCTCGCAGTAATCAGCGCCTTCTTTAGCGGCCTGGAGAGCAAAAAACAGCACTGCCGCCATAACCGCACCCAGGATAATTCCGATAATGGATAAGATGAGTCCGGTCAGGCTCATGCCCCGGCGTTGATTGTGGGGAAGATAATTCTTGCCTTTCTTCATCGCTATGATAGCGACAATCAGTCCGACAATACCGACAATTATGCCGAGCGGTGCGATTAGAAAACCCAGGATTAGTGCCGCAATACCAAGAATCAAGGCAACCAGAGCGGTTCCATTCTTCCCCTGATCCTGAACCCCTTGTCCCTGAGGATAACCGGGTTGATCCGGATAACCCTGCCCTGTGGGGTAAGCCGGCTGTGCAGGGCCTTGTGAAAAACCTTGTTGGGAAGAATCAGAGGGATATTGAGGTGAATTCATACTTACCTTTCATGCGAAACTGATGTAACTCTCAGTAGTTAAGCAGTCTACGCCAGTTCTTCCTCAATATCCATGCCACAACCAGCGACGTTGTCCTACCACTTCCGTAAGTAATTAATCCGATCCCGCAGCTCTTGAGCGGAGCATAAAGCAGTTGGCGGACCGCCGCATTGACGGCGTGCTTCATTGTGAATAGCTCCGTGCGGTCTACCGGTCCTGCTTGCCGTAATTGATACTAAAGCATTGAGTTCTTTTCTTAACTGCGGAATTTCTTGGCTCGCAATTCTGTCCTCATCGCCTGCCTCACTCTTCCTCGGGCTATCGCCAGGCTCAGGTGTAGTCGACGTCCGAGCCTTTGCTTCCATCTCGCGGGCGTCAAGTTGTTCTTCTTGTCGTTTTCGCAACAGTGCTTTCATCTGTTCGGCGTCAAGCAACCCTGGAAGGCCTAAATAATCAGCTTCTTCCTGAGATCCGGTAAAGGTGGCGGTGCCATACGTCGAACCTTCATAGATGAGAGAATCAAGCTCCGCATCTGCACCTATAGACTCATAGCGCTTGGTGTCATCGGGTTCGTTTTCTTCCCTATTGGCCTGCTCAACCAGCTCATCATCCCAGCCCTCTTTTTCTCGGTGCGGTTTACCTAAGACGTGGTCACGGCTGGTCTCCAGCTTGGCAGCCAAATCCAGGAGCACTGGAACCGAAGGCAAAAATACGCTAGCTGTTTCACCGGGCATCCGCGAGCGGACGAACCGGCCAATGGCTTGAGCAAAAAATAAGGGGGTCGACGCCGAGGTGGCATAAACACCGACCGCGAGACGAGGAACATCGACTCCTTCAGAAACCATCCGAACAGCCACCATCCATTCATCGCGGCTCTCGGAAAACTCCTCAATTTTCTTACTCGCGCCCACCTCATCAGAAAGAACGACGGTTACTGGGGTGCTCGATAGTTTCTCTAAAATGCGAGCATAAGCGCGGGCTGTGGTCTTATCGGTAGCAATCACCAACCCCCCGGCATCAGGCATATTTTTTCGAAGCTGAAGAAGTCGGGTATGAGCTGCTTGAAGTACCGCTGGAATCCACTCCCCCTTCGGATCGAGAGCAGTTTTCCATGCCCTGGCCTGCTGTTCCGGGTTAAGGGGCTCACCAAGACGAGCGGCAAACTCTTCGCCAGCACTATCGCGCCAGCGAGCTTCACCGGAGTACGCCAAAAAAATGACGGGACGTACTACTCCGTCTGCTAAAGCATCGCCATAGCCATAGGTGTGATCTGATTGGCTGACTAGGTGCCCTTCGCCATCTTCGACATAGCGAACAAACGGTATGTGAGAATCATCGGAACGAAAAGGAGTTCCGGTGAGAGCTAAGCGAAAATGCACATCCTGATAGGCCTCCCGGATCCCATCACCCCAACTTTTCGCATCACCAGCATGGTGAATCTCATCCAAAATCACCAAAGTACGTTTATGTGTCGCGATGGCTCGATGCTTAAAAGGGTGCATCCCCACCTGAGCGTAGGTGACAACAACACCGTCATAGGCGGAATTAATGGCATCAGTATTCCGAAATTTAGGGTCTAAGGATAATCCCACTCGTGCTGCCGCCTGGGACCATTGCACCTTGAGATGCTCCGTAGGAACAACTACGAAAATCCGATCAACCAATCGACTACGGTAAAGCTCCGTGGCCGCTCTAAGAGCAAAGGTAGTTTTCCCCGCCCCAGGGGTCGCCACCGCCAAGAAATCCTGCGGCTTCGTCGCTAGATATTTCTGAAGGGCCTCGCGCTGCCAAACTCGGAGATCCTCAAAACTCAC
The DNA here is from genome assembly GCF_014522205.1 of Corynebacterium poyangense. NCBI lineage: Bacteria > Bacillati > Actinomycetota > Actinomycetes > Mycobacteriales > Corynebacteriaceae > Corynebacterium > Corynebacterium poyangense. The sequence continues at coordinate 1,429,688 of NZ_CP046884.1, forward strand.
TTTTTCCGCAGACCTCGATAAATTCGTTCACAATCGGGGCACACCGGCGATCCCGGTTTAGCCTGTTTCCGGACGGGAAATGCTTCCCCACACAAGGCCACCACCATAGTCCCATTCACGGCTGATTCCACGATGCTGTCCTTTTTGACGTAATGAAAGAACTTCGGGGTGTCATCACCGGTACTGGTGTTTTCCCTAGTGTCTGGATGTTCTATCGTTTTTGTTGCCGTGCTACTACTCACAATATTCATCTTGCCCCACCTTTCTTTCGATCAAAGCGCCGGGGTCCGGCAGTGCCTTCCCCTCTCAGAGGTTACTCTGAGGACATGAATGAGGAGACTATCGACGACGTCCCCGAGGAACCCGATCATACTAACGCCACGTCTCGCCAACCTGATCGCCCGGCCTTCCGGTGGGGGATTAGTAAACGTCGGGCCCAACTCATTACCGATGCACGTCGATCACCTCAAGAAGATCTCAAACATCGAGAGCGACTATATGCCTGGATCCAGCTTTCCAGAATCCCCCTCATCATTCTGGCCTTATTAACCTACTGGTGGCTCGGAAATATGTGGCTCAGCGCCTCGCTTTTTCTGATTTCCATCCCCCTTCCATGGATCGCGGTCGTTTTTGCCAACCTTCGAGGTGAACCCCGGGATAAACGCGCACCGAAGGTTTATAAACCGGCATTGGCAAGAGAGCAGCACAATCCACAACTCTCACCTCCTCAACGCCCCTCCTTAGCACCACCGCCAGAGCATTCCGATAATCTTCCGATCATCATTGATCATTCAGAGCCCTCTGATCCGGAAGGACAATCCTAGATGAGCGATCCCACTCAGGCGGATCTTCGTGACGTCGCTGCCCATCTCGCTCCGCTGTGGCAACAACACTCCTACACCTCCCAGGGGCTGGCGGACTATCTAGGGCCCTCGGCCACAGCGGCGTTGTATCGCGGTGAACCTGGAGCTGTGCGTTTTCGATTAGAGGAACGTGCTAACACAACAGGTTCTTCACCCAAGATTGATCCGCTTCATACCTGGATTCGGCTGTTAATTTTGGGTGATTCACTCCCCACCTCAACCCTGCATTCACTTATGTCTCCGGAGTTGTTTCAGCTCTGCACCATCACCGGACTCCTCGTCTATCAACCCGATCACCCGGAACAGTGGCAATGCCCCATCGATATTCGCCCCCACCACCTCTCCGGCCTTAATCACTGGGTTTTCTCTGATCGCGACGCCTCCATGCACCAGCACACCCCCAGCACAGATCATGTGTTAGGAGTCGGCGCTGCCAGTTTGTCACTGCTTAACGCCACCCCAACGACCCCAGTTTCTCGTCTCCTGGATCTAGGCTGCGGATCCGGCATCCAAGCGCTTGGGCAATGGTCCTGTGCCCAAGAAATCATCGCTACTGACATCCACGCCCCGGCACTACGCTATGCCGAAGCAACCTTTGCTTCCGCGCAGGCCCTCCATCCCCGGAGCAAAGAGGTTCAACTCCGACTAGGTCCGTGGTTTGAGCCGGTCCAAGGAGAAACTTTTGACCGCATTGTCGCCAATCCGCCTTTTGTGGTTGGCCCACCCGATATCGGACATGTGTATCGAGACTCCGGGTTAGATCTCGACGGCGCAACTCAATTGGTGATCACCCAATCCTGTCAGCATTTAGCACCGGGCGGGCAAGCTTTCCTCCTCGGTGCTTGGGTTCATCAAGAGAAGCTGCCCTGGCAGCATCGTGTCTCAGCCTGGCTGCCCGATCACGGCTTTAACGCCTGGGTTATTCAGCGCGACAACGTCGACCCCGAATTATATGTAGGCACCTGGCTCAAAGACGAAGGCTTAGATCCTCGCTCTTCCCTCGCCCAATCCCGCTCAGCGCAATGGCTACAGCATTTTTCTCAAGCTGGGGTCAACAGCATTGGGTTCGGAATTATCGCCATCGAACGCCTAGCAGACCATCACCCCAGCGAAGTAGTTGCTGAAGAAATCCCACAACCCCTTCGTGACCCGCTAGGACCGGAAATCGCCGAATACTTCACCCGCACAACATGGTTGCGGGAACATAGCTCCGAGGAGCTTCGCCATAGCCTATTCCAGGTACGCCCCAACGTGGCAAAAGAAGAAATTAGTGTCCGCGATAGGGACACCGGCATGGGCTTTCGGCCGGCAGTCACACGGCTTACTCGAACCGACGGGCCACAGTTTAGCCACGAAATTGATGATGCATTAGCCAGCATTATCTCCGGTCTCCAGCCCGAAGGCATGACCCTATACGAGGTCGCAGAGCTCTACGCGACGGTCCAGGGCTTGGATCTAGAAGAACCGGTAGATGGAAGCTGTTTGCTTGAGCAGGTGGAGACAGCTGTCGTCGATCTTATTCGTCACGGCTTAGTTTTACCGGCTGACCTGGTAAGTGATAGCGATGAAGGAAAGGATCTATGAAAGCGGTATTGACTCGGGTCACCCAAGCCTCGGTGACCGTGGATGGAGAAGTTGTTGGTGCTATTGATTGCCCTGATACGGGTGGGATTTTAGCGCTGGTCGGTGTAGGGCATCATGATTCCGATGACGCCTGGGAAACAATGGTCCGCAAAATTGCTGAGTTGCGAATCCTTGAGGGTGAAAAAAGTGTTGTTGAACTTGGTGCTCCGGTTCTTTTAGTTAGCCAATTTACGTTGATGGGGCGCACCAAGAAGGGGCGACGCCCATCCTGGTCAGACGCCGCCTCTGGGGAGGAGGCCCGGCCGATCATGGTGAAGATCGCCGAGGGACTGCGCAGCCGCGGAATCCCCGTTGAGGAGGGGAAATTTGGGGCGATGATGCAAGTTTCTTCAGTTAATGATGGGCCGTTTACTGTCCTTGTGGAATGCGATTAGCCCCAGTTGGGGGTAACGGAACTATTTACTTTAGACATGCGTTGTTAACGGTAGTTAACGGCGAAACCCTGAGGAGGCGTACATGACGCAAGCGTCCCTGCACGACCATGATGAGGAACTGGACCAGGACAATGATCGCGGCAGTCGACGGGGGCAGACGAACGATAATCCCTCTCAGGATCTCGTTCGCGTTTATCTCAACGGGATCGGAAAAACCGCCCTACTTAGCGCTGAAGATGAGGTGGAGTTAGCGCAGCAAATTGAGGTTGGGCTCTATGCCGAACACCTTCTTAGTGATCCTGAGCGTAAACATACCCGCGCCATGAAGCGGGATTTAAAGGTGCTTGCCCGGCAGGGGAAGAAGGCTCGATCTCATATCTTAGAAGCCAACCTCCGCCTGGTTGTTTCCTTAGCTAAGCGTTATACCGGTCGAGGAATGCCACTTCTGGATCTCATTCAGGAAGGGAACCTGGGGCTGATCCGCGCCATGGAAAAGTTTGACTACTCCAAGGGTTTTAAATTCTCTACCTACGCAACCTGGTGGATTAGGCAGGCGATTACCCGCGGGATGGCGGATCAGTCACGCACGATCCGCCTCCCCGTCCATTTGGTGGAACAAGTTAACAAGCTATCCCGGATCAAGCGGGAGATGTACCAAAATTTGGGTCGAGAAGCGACCAATGAAGAATTGGCGGAAGAATCTGGCATTGAGGAATCCAAAATCGAACTGTTACTGCGGCAGTCTCGTGACCCGGTGAGCTTAGATATGCCGGTGGGTGCGGATGAAGAAGCCCCCTTGGGCGATTTTATTGAAGACGCTGAGGCTACCGACGCTGAAACCGCAGTTGTTGCTTCTCTTCGTCACTCTGACATTCGCTCTGTTCTATCCACTCTGGAAGAAAGAGAACAAGATGTCATTCGCCTTCGCTACGGTTTAGATGACGGAGTTCCCCGAACGTTGGATCAGATTGGGCGTCGCTTCGGATTATCACGCGAACGGGTTCGGCAAATCGAACGCGAAGTGATGAGCAAACTCCGTGATGGAGATCGTGCGGCTCGGCTGCGAGATTACGCACACTAAAATTTTGAGGCTGAGTTGTCGGAATGATGACCAAAATCGGTCAACATTTAAGACAGGTTTATCACCCTCTGGAGAACAAATAAGTGTAGTCTAGCTAATGTCGACTCCACCCATCCAGCCGTGCCTCGTTGCCGGAACTTCTTAAGAAAGGTCACAGACGTGAAGGACTTGGTTGATACCACCGAGATGTATCTGCGCACCGTGTATGAGCTGGAAGAGGAGGGAATTGTTCCACTTCGCGCACGTATCGCAGAGCGGCTTGAACAATCTGGGCCCACTGTCTCGCAAACTGTCGCCCGGATGGAACGCGACGGACTTCTTATTGTCCGTCCGGACCGTAGCCTAGAAATGACCGAGGCGGGCCGTGCTCGAGCCACCGCCGTGATGCGTAAACACCGTCTGGCAGAACGCCTCCTGACTGATATTCTTGGTATGGATATCCACCAGGTTCATGACGAAGCCTGCCGCTGGGAACACGTCATGAGCGATGAAGTTGAGCGTCGACTTATCGAGAGGCTCGACGACCCTACCTACTCCCCTTTCGGAAACCCTATTCCTGGTCTCGAAGAGCTAGGTTACAAGGCTAAAAAAGCCACCAACCCGGGAACGCGTGCAGCGGATATCCCGATTGGCGAAACCTGGAAAGCTCGCCTTTTGCAGATCAACGAGATTCTTCAAAATGAACGGGATCAGTATTCGGAAATGACCGAGGCTGGTGCTGTGATCGGCGCCGAAGTGGAAGTCGCTAATAATTATGGCCACATCGTGCTGTATAAAGGCGGCTCAGAAATTGCGTTGACCGATGACTTGGCTCACGCTATCCGGATCGAGAAGATATAAGAGGTTTCTTTTCTCTCATGAAACTCCTGGTTACTGGCGCTGCCGGCTATGTCGGCAGCGTTTGTGCTGCAGTGCTTTGTGAACACGGCCACGAGGTAGTAGTTATCGACAACCTCAGTACTGGAAACCGTGATGCCATCCCCTCTGGGGCGCGATTTATCCACGGGGATGTCAAAGATCTCGCCGCGTCAGTCCTTGGCGAGGGAGGCTTTGACGGGGTTGTTCACTTTGCCGCCCGATCTCTCGTGGGCGAATCAGTGGAAAAGCCCGAAGAATACTGGCATGGCAATATGGTCACTACCCTGGCTTTGCTCGACGCCATGGTCGCCAATAGAGTCAATAACCTAGTATTTTCTTCTACGGCAGCCACGTATGGGGAACCAGTAACCGTACCTATCACGGAGGATTTTCCTACCTCCCCTACTAATCCCTACGGTGCTACCAAGCTATCGATCGATTACGCCATTTCCTCCTATGCTCACGCCCATGGCATTGGCGCAACAAGTTTAAGATACTTTAATGTTGCCGGCGCCTACGGGATGATTGGTGAAAACCGAGAAATAGAAACCCATCTTATTCCTCTCATCCTTCAGGTTGCCCTGGGGCATCGCGAAAAAATCTTCATTTTTGGCGATGATTGGCCAACCAAAGATGGCACTGCCGTGCGAGACTATATCCATATTCGAGACTTAGCCGACGCCCATCTACTAGCGCTCAACAGCAATATCCCCGGCACTCACCGAATCTTTAACCTAGGCTCCGGTGATGGATATTCCGTGAAAGAAGTCATCGAGATGTGCCGGGAGATCACTGGGCATCCCATTCCCGCGGAAGTAGCACCTCGGCGCGCTGGCGACCCTGCAGTGTTAATAGCTTCCTCGGACAAGATCATCTCCGAACTCGGGTGGTCGCCCAGCCGGACCGATTTGCGAACCATTGTTTCTGATGCCTGGGAGTTCACTCGTCAGCTTCGGGACAAAGCACATTCCGCTCCTCGCTGAAGCGAAAACTCTTAGCCCTTGTTGCCAGCAGCTTCCAGAATATGCTGGTACTGCCCATAGCAGGCCGCTTCTAGTATCAACCGAGCGAGGTTGTGCTCAGGTTCTTCCATCAGAGCTGCAGCAACTGCGGGTTGAATTCTCATACCTAATCCCACTGCAAGGGCTCCCACGGCATAACAGCACAGTGCATTTGCTCGAATGGTTCCTTCAAAGCTACGTGCAACAGCAATCATTATTTTCATGGCTTCTGATCCGCGTTCCACCGCAAAGTTTAAAAACGCGTCGCGCGACATCACGCTGCTCATGAAGCTGGCGCCGTCCACTAACAGGTCACGCCGGCTCATGATATCTTCAGCTGTGAATTGTTGAACGAAATCACCATACTTCCTGATCTGACGGCTATATTTTCGCTTGAGCGCTGAGGCTACTTCAACGTCGACTCCACTCTCAAGGATCTTGACCTTGTTGTAGTAGTGCTCACGAACCTCATTCTGGATTTCGACTAGGTCACCATCATCCCAAAATGGGTTTCCATAATCGAAGAATTGATAGGCCGAGTCTCGATCTAATTCTGGGAGAGTTCCTTCTTTAATCAGAGCTGCCATCGATGGTGCTGCAACAACGCTGCTCATTCTGCCGCTTCCCCATTCGGATGGAGCAATAATCTCGGAAGCCGTCCAAGCTAGCCAAAATGGCTCCTCAGTACAGATCTCCGTAGTCTCGAAACATGCCTCGATTTTGTGGCAGTTTGTTAGTTCCTGCCGCAGATCTGAAAGCTTCTTGCTCGTCTTATTCCGAAGTGCTGCATCTCGGGAAAGGACCAAAGCAATGACCATTTCTACGCTAATCTCATCCAGATGATCCATGATGGATTCACAAGTTTCTCGGCCGTGGTCACTATGAAGTAAGGCGCAGTCAATACGAAGCGTCGGACCTAAAATATAGCCGTCTGGTTTTCGGGGTGAAAAGGCAAGAAACACCACCGAATCATGGGGGTAGAAGCCGAGAATCCCCGGTATGTTTGCGAATAGACCACCTGGAGTAGAAAATCGTGGAGAACTAGTCATGACTGGATAATCTCGAACCATTGACATTATTCACTATTCCTATCAGGGAGATCTGTGGAAAACTTTTCAGCATCTAGAGTTTTCCCCAGATCCACTGACATAGTTTTCTCGAATTCTTCCAGTGCCCATCGTGAGTTAAGATAGTTCCTTACGCGGGAATGAACGTCACGGCTAATATGTTGCACTTGATGTGCTACAAATAGCCAACGGCAGTAATAGCAGAGATGGAGGAAGGTGACTCATGACGGAACCCAATCGCCGCATGTATGAACTGGAGTACCCTTCTCCTAGCGTAAAATCTGAAGGGAATGGGCAAACAACCCTCGTTGTGGCGCTGCAGGGTTATGCCGATGCTGGCCATGCCATCGAATTGGCCTCAGATCATCTCAAGGCTGCTCTCGACAGCCGGCCTCTCGCCCATTTCAACAATGATGAACTCATCGATTACCGCTCTCGCCGTCCAGCCGTGACCATCGAACACAACAACATCACCAATAGCGAAGATTTGACCTTGGATATGCGTGTCCTTCGGGACCCCCAAGGTCATTCATTCCTTCTTCTCAGCGGCCCCGAACCAGATTTACGTTGGGAAGCTTTCACGCAGGCTGTAGCGGATTTAGTTGAGCAGTTCGACGTCACCAACACCATTAGCCTGTACTCAGCGCCGATGACTGTACCTCACACCCGCCCGTTGGTGGTATCTGGCCATGGTAATGCCCCGGAACTGCTACGTCGGATGTTCGGTTTTGATTCTCGATTAATCGTTCCCGGCTCAGCGTCCCTGTATTTGGAACGGGAATTGCACCGACGGGGCCGAAACGTCGCGGGATACACCGCGCAAGTGCCTCACTACCTCTCGGCATCTCCCTACCCGGAGGCTGCCTTAAAGTTGCTTCAAGCTGTTAGCGAGGCCAGCGGTCTGAAATTGCCTCTGGGAAGTTTAGAACGAGATGCCCAAAGAATTGCTGAGCAAGTAAGCGACGGCATTTCCGATAATCAAGAGATTCAGCAAATCGTTGCTGCCCTAGAACAGCAATATGATGAAGAGATCTCACAATATCGAGAAAGCCATCCCCAAGCGATGCTACCCGGAGAGCCTGAGGTCCCCTCCGGGGAACAAATTGGCGAGGAATTTGAACGCTTCCTGGCTGGGTTAGATCAACCTCATCAGGGGTCTGAGGACCATCACCCCCCGCTATTTGAGCTTCCGGAGGAGCCTCCGCATCCGCCAGAAAACCATCCTCACTATTTCCCTGAGGATCTTTTCAAGGCTGATCCTCAAGAAGGTAGGGATCCGAATAATACTACTTTCGAGGATGATCCCGATGGCTCACCCTCCCCTGAGGACGAGGGATATAACGAGGGTCCACACTAAGCCAGTAGGCTAGTCGCTGTGAATCTTTCAGCGATGCTGCCCGACCTCCGTGACGTTCCCGAGTCCTTACTCGACGAATCTATTTTTGATTCCTTTGTATCGTGGACTCGGGATCACGGAATCACCCTTTACCCGGCCCAAGAAGAAGCATCTCTGGGTATTCTCGCCGGCGACAACGTAATCCTAGCGACACCAACTGGTTCCGGGAAGTCGATGGTGGCTAATGCCGCCCATTTTATCGCCCTCGCTCGGGGACAGCGGAGTTTTTATACCGCACCCATCAAAGCATTAGTGAGTGAAAAGTTCTTCTCCCTCTGCGAAACCTTCGGCCCCGAAAACGTGGGGATGATGACCGGCGATGCCACCGTCAATGGACGTGCCCCTATTATTGCGGCCACCGCGGAAGTAGTAGCAAATATCGCCCTTCGCCGAGGTACAGATTCCGGCATTGACCAGGTCATCATGGATGAATTCCACTACTATTCCGATCCAGACCGCGGATGGGCCTGGCAGATTCCACTTCTGGAACTACCTCAAGCGCAATTCCTATTAATGTCAGCTACCTTAGGAGACACTGATGCTCTCTCTGAGGATTTAAGCAAGCGAACGGGTAGAACCACCACCTTAGTTGCCAATTCAGAAAGACCTGTTCCCCTCGAGTTTTCCTACGTCTACACCCCCATCCACGAAACGATCGAAGAATTACTTAAGACGTCCAAAGCACCCATCTATGTCGTGCATTTTTCCCAACGAGAAGCCACCGAACGCGCCCAGGCGCTGACCTCAATGCGCATTATCGACTCCGAAACAAAAGAGAAGATTGCTGCTGAAATCGGTGATTTTCGGTTTAGTTCTACTTTTGGGAAAACGCTTTCCAAGCTCCTTCGTCGCGGAATTGGAATTCATCACGCCGGAATGCTTCCCAAATATCGTCGCCTCGTAGAAAAGCTTTCCCAAACCGGTCTATTAAAAGTCATTTGCGGTACGGACACCCTGGGAGTGGGGATCAATGTCCCTATTCGAACAGTCCTTATGACCGGATTAACGAAGTTCGACGGGCATCGAGATCGCATTCTCAAGTCTCGGGAGTTTCACCAAATCGCCGGACGAGCTGGACGAGCCGGTTTTGATACATGTGGGACTGTCGTGATTCAAGCACCCGAACATGAAATTGAAAACTGGCGTTTGCGGCAGCGAGCCGGCCAGGATCCGAAAAAACTGAAGAAACTCCGGAAAAAAGCAGCGCGGCCAGGTGAAGTTACGTGGACGGAAAAGACCTACGAGCGGTTGACTCAACAAGAACCGGAACCGTTGACGTCGCAATTTAGGGTATCGAATTCGATGCTTCTCAACGTCATCGCTCGGCCTGGGGACGGCTATCAGCATCTTAAACACCTGTTGCGAGAAAACCATGATACTCGGACAAAACAAAATCAAGAGATTTTAACGGCGATTGATCTTTTTCAAGGCCTGGTCAACGCCGGTATTGTCGCTAAGGTCCCCGACGGTCGCGATGATGAGGGACGGATCTATCACCTCACCGAGGATCTCCCCTTGGATTTCGCCTTAAACCAGCCCCTTTCCCCCTTTGCCCTAGCGGCATTGAGTCTCTTAGATCCGGACTCCGATACTTTTACCTTAGACATCATTAGCACTTTTGAAGCTATTCTTGATGACCCTCGTCAAGTCCTTCACGCTCAACAGCGAGCTGAACGCAGTGAAGAATTAGCCGCTCTCAAAGCAGATGGGGTAGATTACACCGAACGCATGTCCATTATCGAGGACGTCACCTACCCCATGCCACTTGCTGATGAGTTGGAGCAGGCCTTCGTGACCTTCGCCGAAGGTCACCCCTGGGTTAAGGAATTCGATATCTCCCCGAAATCAGTCGTCAGAGACATGATTGAGCACGGTATGACTTTCTCTGACCTGATTGCCACGTACGGATTAGGGCGTTCGGAAGGGGTAGTGCTTCGCTATCTCACGGATGCATGGCGCACGCTAAGCCGCTCAGTGCCCGATGAATACTACACCGATCAGCTAGATGATGTTGTTGAGTGGCTAGGTGAAATGATTCGTCAGGTTGACTCCTCACTCGTGGAGGAATGGGCGCAAATGTCTGATCCTGATACTCCGATTACTCCGGAAACCTTGGAGCGAGAACGCGCATTTGGCATCAGTGATCCAGACGCGCTGACTGCTAATCGGCGAGCTTTTGGAATTATGGTGCGAAACTTCATGTTCCGCCTGGTCGAGCTTTTCGCCTTTGAAAAAGAGGAAAGACTCAGCGACATTCTTGATTACCTGGATACTGCTGATAAACCTGACTGGCCAGCAGCCCTCGATGACTATTTTGATAACTACGCTGATCTAGATTTAGGGCCGGACGCCCGCGGTCCGGAATATTTCTCTATCGAAGACCAAACTCTCAGCGCTGGACGGGTCTGGAAGGTTCGTCAAATCATGAAAGACCCCGAAGGCGACAACGCTTTCCAGTTAGTTGCTTATGTTGATCTTGATGAGTCCGATGCTGCGGGTGAGGTTAGACTGTCTCGACTGGAATTAGTGAGCAATTAAGAAAACACAACCGCCACCGGAGGAGTTTCCGGTGGCGGTGAGGTGTGTTCGACGAGCTATGTTGACGTCGAGCTTCTAACTAGCGGGCAGCCTCGATCTGAATGCTCTGAGCAACTGCTTGCACTACGGCAGCAATCTTAATAGCTTCCCAGACCTGTTCTTTGCTGAAACCTTCTTCACGAACAGTGTGAGCGTGGGCCACACAGCAGTGCTCGCAACCGTTGATGGACGACGCAGCCATGGACCACAGTTCGAAATCTGCCTTCTCCACACCGGGTTTAGCAATGATGTTCATCCGGAGACCAAATTTGACCTGGGCGTAATCATCTCCGAGCCAGTTCTTAGCCCGATAAGCCACATTATTCATGGCCATGATGCTGGCGGCACCTAAAGCAGCATTAACAGCTTCATCGGAAAGATGCTCGCTGGCTTCTTCCGAGATTTCCGAGAACACCGTATCATTTCGAGTAGCTGCTGCGGAGGCCAGCAAGCAGCCCCACAGTTGCTGTTCATTGAGCTCGCTGGAACGAATCAAGGATCCCAAGTTCAATTTGAGGTCCTTGGCGTATTCCGGCAGGCTGGAGCGCAAGTTATCAATGCTCATTACTTAAGAGCCCCCTGCACAACTTCCATCTTGTCGATGTTCTTCGTGGGGTCATTAGCCTGCCAGTTGCAAGCACAAACTTCTTCAGACTGCAACGCGTCGAGAACGCGCAGCACCTCATCGACATTGCGTCCCACAGCGTCGGGAGTAACCGAAACAAATTGAATAATGCCGTCGGGATCAATGATGAAGGTAGCTCGATCAGCCACACCAGCGGAGTTTTCCACACCCAGGGCACGGATGAGATCGTGACGGATGTCGGAGAACATCGGGAACGGGATTTCCTTCAGCTCAGGGTGGGTTGCCCGCCAATTGAAGTGGGAGAACTCGTTGTCGGTGGAGCCACCCAAGATCTGGGTGTCGCGATCTTCAAATTCCTCGTTGAGCTTGCCGAAAGCTGCAATTTCCGTCGGGCACACGAAGGTGAAGTCCTTCGGGTAGAAGAACACAACCTTCCACTTACCTTCGTACTTGTCTAGCGAGACGTTCTCAAAATAGTCCTCCGGCTGCTGCGCATTGGCCTTGTGCAGGTCTCCACCTTTTAGTGCGGTGAGCTCGAACTCGGGGAACTTTTCGCCAACGGTCAAAATCGCCATAACTTAACTCCTCCTCAGAGTGTTCTTTTCTAGGCCAGATCTAAGATTTCCTGGCCAAGGCAACCGAATGGCTGCCAACGACCCCCATTATGCACACCGAATCCCGTCGCGTCAATAGGAAATTACAACCAAGTCCGTTATAGTTATAGGTGTGTTTAATAAAGACTACCGACCCACCCTCGCTCAGCTTCGAACATTCGTTACTGTTGCTGAAAACCGCCACTTTGGCATTGCGGCAGCAAAATTAGGCATCTCCCAACCTTCTCTTTCTCAGGCCCTCGTGTCATTAGAAACTGGGCTCGGCGTGCAATTGATTGAGCGCTCCACGCGCAAGGTGTTAGTCACCCCCACGGGATTAGAGCTTCTACCTCTTGCTAAAGCCACGCTTGATGCCGCCGATGCATTTTTAGCCCGATCCAAAGGCGTTCAAGGCACTCTTACTGGGTCGCTGACGTTGGGGATTATTCCTACTATTGCCCCATATCTGCTTCCTGACTTATTGAAGCTTGTCCACGCGGACTACCCAGAACTGGAACTCAGCATTGTTGAAGACCAAACCCGCCACCTGGAAAATATGCTCCGGGACGGGCAAATTGATATGGCTCTTATGGCAGTACCTTCAGAATTACCGGGGATGCGTGAGATTCCGCTCTATTATGAAGACTTCGTTGTTGTGGTGCCCGAAGGCCATAACTTAGCCGGTCGCCATGACCTTGATCTGGAATGTTTAGAAGATCTGGACTTACTGTTATTAGATGACGGGCATTGCCTCCATGACCAAATTGTTGAACTGTGTCGTCAGGCAAATATCAAGCCTTCAGATGCCGCCCACGCTATTACCCGTGCGTCTAGCTTGACCACCGTCATGCAGCTTGTTGTTGGCCACATGGGTAGCACCTTGGTCCCCGTATCCGCGGTTGCAGCAGAATGCCAACGCCCCGGTTTAGCTACGGCTACGTTCGACGACAATGTCACCGCCCGACGCCGGGTGGGTCTGGTCTATCGCCATTCCAGTGCCCGTGAAGAAGAATTTATGGCTTTCGGAGCGATGATCACCCGAGCCTTTAATTCCGTTGCTCGCCAAAGTCGCGCGCTCCTCTGAGTTTCCTCCGATACAGAGCTAGAATCTAGCTTCAGTATGTCTCACTCTGCCTCTTCCCCCACCCGCGCTGATCTTTTTTCTCGACTCCCCCACGTTTCCCTCATCGAGGAACGTCGCTTCCGTCGGAGATTAAAAAAGGCCCGCTCCAGCTCCGCTCTCAACGCTATCGCACGAGATATTTCTGCCGCTGAACACCGCCTTCAACGTCGTCTCGACGTAATCCCTGAGTTGTCTTTCCCGGAACAACTGCCGGTGAGTGCGCGCAGATCTGACATCGCAAAGGCAATTGAAGAAAATCAGGTCGTTATTATTGCCGGCGAGACAGGTTCGGGTAAAACTACACAGATCCCCAAAATTTGTCTCGACATAGGCCGGGGGCGCCGGGGGCTGATCGGTCACACTCAACCTCGCCGCTTAGCCGCTCGCAGTGTTGCTGAAAGAATTGCCGAAGAACTGTCTCAACCAATTGGCTCGACAGTGGGCTACGCCATCCGCTTTGATGATCACGTTTCACCAGACACCAGCATCAAGCTGATGACAGATGGAATCTTGCTGGCAGAAATGCAGCGAGATCGCTTCTTTAACGCCTATGACACCATCATCATCGACGAAGCCCACGAACGCAGCTTAAATATTGACTTCCTCCTGGGTTATCTGAAACAGCTGCTGCCGAAAAGACCGGATCTCAAGGTAATCATCACCTCAGCTACTATTGACCCAGAGAGTTTTGCCCAGCATTTTTCCCAGCCCGATGGCACCCCAGCTCCCATTATTGAAGTTACTGGCCGAACGTACCCAGTCGAGATACGGTATCGACCCTTAACCCAAGAAAAGGGCAAAAAACTTATCGATATTGATCCGCTAGATGGTGTAATCTCCGCCTGCGAAGAACTCATGGCTGAAGGGCCCGGGGATATTTTATGCTTTTTCCCTGGAGAAAGAGATATCCGCGATGCTTTAGAAGCCATTGAGGGACGTCGCTGGAAAGGAGTTGACGTCACTCCCCTCTTCGGCCGCTTATCTAACCAGGAACAGCACAGAGTCTTTGCTCCTCACTCGGGCCGACGCATTGTCTTGGCCACCAATATCGCGGAAACGTCACTCACCGTACCCGGAATTCGCTATGTGGTAGATACCGGAACCGCTCGAATTTCACGTTATTCCTCTCGCACTAAGGTTCAACGACTACCCATCGAGGAAATCTCTCAGGCTAGCGCCAATCAGCGTGCTGGCCGGTGCGGACGAGTTGCTGAAGGTATTGCCATTCGTCTTTATTCTGAGCAAGATTTTCTGGCTCGGCCGGAATTTACCGATCCGGAGATTTTGAGAACAAATCTGGCAAGTGTCATTTTGCATATGGCTCATTTACATCTGGGAGACATTAGCCAATTCCCCTTTGTTCAAGCTCCAGATACAAAAGCCATTCGAGACGGTATAGCACTTCTTCATGAATTAGGGGCTTTAGAGGGCAAAGAAAAACATCATGAACCTGTGTTGACGAAAGTTGGAAAAACCTTGGCGCAAATTCCGGTTGATCCGCGGATGGCTAGGATGCTTATCGAGGCTGATCGACTGGGTTGTCTCAGAGACACCATAGTGGTTGTGGCGGCTATGACGGTACAAGATGTCCGTGAACGTCCCTTAGAATTTCAGACCCAAGCAGCCCAAAAACATGCGCGCTTTAGAAATAAGAAAAGTGACTTCCTGGGGATTTTAAATTTATGGGATTATATTGATGAACAGCGCAAAGAGCTATCAGGAAACCAATTCCGTAAAAGGATGAAAGCTGAATATCTCCATTATCTCCGAATCAGAGAATGGCGAGATTTAGTTTCCCAGCTTCATGATGTCACAAAAGATTTGGGCTGGACGGAGCCAGAATTCCGAGCCGAACAACGTGACCCTGAAGCAATTCACCGATCCCTCCTATCGGGTTTGCTATCTCATATCGGAGTCAAGGATTCCTCCACTCCTGATTTCCAGGGTGCGCGTAATACCCGTTTCCGTATTTTCCCTGGATCGGCGCTTTCCAAAAAGCCGCCACATTTTGTTATGGCGGCGGAGCTCGTCGAAACATCTCGGTTATGGGCTCGTGAAGTGGCTGAGATCAAGCCGGAATGGGCTGAGAATCTAGCGCCGCATTTGCTTAAGCATCACTATTCCGAGCCTGTGTGGTCTGCGAAGAAGGTTGCTGCGCAGGTACATCAACGCTCTACTCTTTTTGGTGTCCCGGTCGTCGATGACCGGCTTGTTCCCTATCACCGAATAGATCCACGTGCCGCCCGCGATATGTTTATTCGCCACGCACTAGTCGATGGGGAATGGAACACCCATCATGAGTTCTTTCATCGGAATCTCGCTGCATTGGATGAAGCCGGAGACGTCGAAGATAGGCTACGGCGCCGTGGGATTGTCGCCGATGATGAGGCACTATTCCAGTTTTATGATGCTCGTCTGCCGGAGTACGTAACCCACGGCAAGTCTTTTGACTCTTGGTGGAAGAAGAATCAACAACAACACCCTCACCTCTTAGATTTCGATAAAAAGGCTCTGTTGAGTGAAGAAGCCGAAGCAGCAACCGAGGTGGATTTCCCAAATTCGTGGACTCATTCTCAACATCAATTTGACTTGTCTTATCGCTTTGAGCCCGGCCATCCTCAAGATGGGGTTACTTTGCATGTTCCCCTGCCCATGTTGGCTTCAATTGATGCCACGGAATTTGACTGGTTGGTTCCTGGGTTGCGCTATGAATTGCTAACCGAACTGATTAGAAGCCTGCCGAAGACTTTAAGGCGGAATATAGTTCCGGCACCTGAGTATGCTGAGAAAGCTCTTCAACGACTACGCCCCTACGCCTCATCCCTGACTGCTCAGTTAGCTGAGATTCTCAGTGATCTAGGGGGGCAACGTATCACGGCGGAAGATTTTCAGCTTGGCAAAGTCTCTCCGCATTTAAAGATGTCCTATGCGGCTATTGACCGTCATCAAAAAATAGTCGATGCGGATAAAGATTTAGCTGCCCTAGTCAAGCGCCGAAGCCAGCAAATTAGGTCATCAGTTAGTCGCGTGAGTCGCAATGTGGAAAGCACGGTCGTTAAAACCTGGAATCAAGATACGCTAGGGACAATCCCTCGCAGCATCATGACGACAGTGGACGGACAAAACGTTGAGGCATATCCCGCGTTAGTAGTCAGCGCTCAAGGATTATCTATGAAGGTTCTCCCTACCCAGGCCGCAGCAGATACGGCGATGATGACCAGCATTCTCACCCTCCTGTTACGGGAAATCACTGTTGGGGTGGCACCAATGATCAAAGGGCTTCCCTTGCAACAAAAAGTAGCTATTGATCGCTATCCTCACGGTGGCGCGGATGGTCTTATCAACGATGCTCGGATAGCGGCGACCAGGGATGCTCTGATAGCAAACGGTGGCCCAGTGCGTGACCCCGATGAATTCACCATATTGTTGGGGAAGGTGAAAGATGAAGTACCAGGTCGGGTCAGGAAAAGTGTGGTGGCCTTGGCCCCCGCGCTGGTGAAATTTGAGAAAATTCAAGCCGAATTAGCCACCTGGACTGGCGAGGCAATCGTGGATATGCAGAGTCAGCTTGACTTCATGTTGCCTCAGAATGCACTCACGAAATATGGGATTTCCCGCCTTCAACACTTGCCACGTTATCTCCAAGCCATTGAAATTCGTTTAGAGGAAATGAGCCGCGATCCGGATCGAGACGCTGATCGTCAGGACCAAGTGGAAGAAGCACAAGAGTATTTAGCGAAGAAGCTCACGAAACTTCCACCGAACAGAGCTCAGTCCACAGCTGTTCGCGATATTCAGTGGCTCATCGAGGAGTTCCGCGTTAGTCTCTTCGCTCAACGTCTAGGGACAGCTCAGTCCGTTTCTATGCGGCGTATTCAAAAAGCAGTAGATAAGCTGCGCTAGTTTCGCTAGGAGCACTTGACCACGAATAGCTACTCTTCGTGCCGAAATTTCCGACGCATTAACCTGATCTCGCTCTCAAAGTCTTCTGCTGAATCGAAAGACTTATATACCGAAGCAAAACGCAGGTAGGCTACCTCATCCAACCGGCGTAAAGGTTCCAAAATTGCAAGACCAATGTCATTGGCCGCCACCTGCGAACTACCCTTTTTCCGAACAGCTTCCTCTACTTCCTGAGCAAGTAGTTTCAAAGCATCGTCGGAAACATCCCGGCCTTGACACGCCCGACGTACACCAATGATCAGTTTGTCGCGACTAAAAGGCTCAGTAATACCGTTTCTTTTGACAACGAGAAGCACCGCCTTTTCCACAGTGGTAAATCTCCCACCGCAACTACTGCACTCTCGTCGCCGCCTAATCGTCATACCCGCGTCGATGACCCGTGAGTCGATCACTCTCGAATGAGGAGTCTGACAAAAAGGACAGAGCATGAAGCCAACCTCGCACTAGGAAGAATTCTCAGCTGTATATCCTAGTGATCTGCTGGTACATGAGAAACCGCCTGGGTCCCATAAGAATTACTGTGGAGGTCATCGACACTATCCAAAAAAAGAAAACCTCCCAGGAGGCTCAATCCGAACACACCTCCGAGAATAAAATTCAGTACGTTGGTGCGTCGAACCTGGTAATTTCGACTCCCGTTTCCTGAATTCCCCTGCGTTCCCGCAATGCCATAATCACGTTTATATGTTCGATTCATCACTGATAGTGTTCGCACATTATCTCCATGCTCCGAATCCTTGGACATAGTAGGAGGATCCCAGACCTGGCCTTTAAAAGAGGGCCGAGAAGCGTGAAAATTGCGCCCTAAAATGCATGGTTTCTGAGCAATAGTCATTTCCGAATACCTTTCATTTCAATGTCATTGAACGTTCTGCGCTAGAGATACTAGACCTTCCAATGGACCATCCCGTTCTCTTCTTCGCTTCTATGTTCGATTTATAGCAATAATTCGAACATTTGTCCAGAGTTGTCGGTGTTTTAGTCGAACAGCTGTACCAAGATGAGCTAAAGTAAGGTACAGTGAAGTGAAGTACCGCATCGAAGATTGATGAAGAAGGGGAAGTATATGCCGCGGAAAAAGGGGGTTCGGACCTCAGTTAATAAGAAGTTAGATCAGTCAGATTTATCTGAGCGTCAACGGCGGATCTTGCAAGTTATTAATGACGCCGTCGTGCTTCGCGGATACCCCCCGAGCATTAGAGAAATTGGTGACGCTACTGGTTTACAGTCAACCTCATCCGTCGCCTATCAGCTCAAGGTTCTGGAAGAAAAAGGGTATCTACGGCGGGATCCAAATAAACCGCGAACCGTGAATCTTCGACTGCCGGATCAGTACACCTCCCCACAGCAGCGTGCGAAACAACCTGAACCCGACATCGACGCTGAACGCACCCCTCCTAGCTACATTCCTATCGTGGGGGAGATTGCAGCGGGAGCCCCTATCCTCGCTGAGGAAAATATTGCCGACTACTTCCCACTTCCCGAAGAAATTGTTGGAGATGGTGAATTATTCATGCTCAAAGTCGTCGGGCTTTCCATGAAAGACGCCGGCATTCTTGACGGGGATTGGGTAGTTGTTCGTTCACAACCAGTTGCAGAAGTCGGTGAATTCGTCGCCGCCATGATCGATGGAGAAGCAACAGTCAAAGAATTCCACCGCGATCGCTCAGGAGTGTGGTTACTTCCCCACAACGAAAGTTTTGATCCCATAAAAGCCAACGACGCCATCATCATGGGGAAAGTAGTCAGCATACTCAGAAAACTCTAATTCTGTTTCCACCACCTGCCCTCACCCCCATTTTTGGTTAGCTCTCTGACATATTTCTTCTCTCATCCGACCTCAACACGCACACTATAAGACCAGGTTATCGCCAGATTGTGCCCGATTATCCGCAGTACTTTGGGTATAGTCGGGCATCTCTTATGCCCGATCCCACGCATAACAACATAAATAGTGGGAACATAGAAACGTGAATGCCCATTTTCGCTCACAATGGGGGCACAAAGTTTAAGGATGATGATGTACGCAGAGGAAAGACGGAGACAAATTGCCTCGCTGACCGCAGTGGAGGGAAGAGTCAACGTCACAGAACTAGCAGGTCGCTTTGACGTGACCGCTGAAACCATCCGACGAGACCTCGCTGTTCTTGACCGAGAAGGGATTGTTCATCGAGTCCACGGCGGTGCGGTTGCTAGTCAGAATTTCCAAACCACTGAGCTTAGCCTTGACACTCGATTTCGTTCTGCACCCACGGCTAAATCAGCAATAGCTCGAGCAGCACTGAAGTATTTACCTGAACCTCATGGCGGAATGTTCCTGGATGCCGGAACCACGGTCACGGCTTTGGCTAATCTCATTGCCGAACAACCACATGCCCGCGACTGGTCAATCGTCACCAACTCTTTAGCGACTGCTCTTGACTTGGCTAATAAAGGGATGAGTGAAGTCCAACTCCTCGGTGGCAGCGTACGGGCTATCACTCAAGCAGTCATCGGTGATACAGCTTTGCGAACCCTAGCTCTCATGAGGGCTGATGTAGCGTTTATTGGCACCAATGCTTTGACTATTGATCATGGACTATCAACAGCGGACTCTCAAGAAGCTGCCATCAAATCTGCCATGGTCACAAATGCGCACAAAGTTGTAGTGCTATGTGATTCCACAAAGATGGGGAATGATTATTTGGTGAGTTTCGCTGGTATTGATGACATAGATGTCGTCATTACTGACACCGGAGCCGCAGACACCTTTGTTCGAGCTCTACGAGAGCGAGATATCGAAGTCGTGTTAGCAGAGTGACCATACCCCGTCATTGAACACTTAAGGCCTAGGCTTCTCTGCGAGCCTAGGCCTTAGGTTTAAGCAGATGCCAGGTTATCCCAGCAAAATAGCACGAACGGCTTCGCGAGCCTCTTGAGCGCCAGAAGAATCAAGCGCAGCTTCCGCAGCTTTTTGGCAGGTTTCAAGATCGACTTCAGCTAACTGAGCACCGACACCAGCAACAGCAGTTGAGGCGGCAGATAAGGAATCCACTCCCAAACCAGTAAGAACACAAGCCAAAAGTGGATCAGCTGCTGCCTCACCACACACCCCTACTGGGGTGCCGGTGCGTTTGCCTTCTAAACAGGTATGTTTAATGAGTCGAAGAACCGCAGGCTGCCAAGGATCCGTCAAATAAGCCAGCTGGGGAGACATACGGTCGGCGGCCATGGTGTATTGGGTGAGATCATTCGTCCCGATGGAAACAAAGTCCAGATAGGGCATGATCTTATCGGCCATAAGTGCCGCGGCTGGCACTTCAATCATGGCGCCGGCGGTCAAACCGCGCTCCTGGCACAGCCCAGCAAACCATTTTGCTTCCCTAGCGGTAGCCAACATTGGAGCCATCACCCAGGTAGGGGCTTGTTCCCCGCGCCCAAGCTTCTGAGAAGCCAAGGCAATAGCGTCGAGCTGCCTGGTCAACAAGGCTTCGTTATCTCGAGCAATACGCAATCCTCGTACCCCAAGAGCGGGATTCTCCTCTTCTGACATATTTGCGTAGGCAATCGGCTTGTCAGACCCTGCGTCCAAGGATCGCACTACCACCTTCGATTCAGGATAAGCAGCTAAAACCTTTGAATATACCTCCGCTTGTTCTTCGACGCTTGGCTCTTCCGTCGCGTTTAGGAAGCACAATTCGGTACGGAACAGGCCAATTCCTTCAGCCTGGGAACTCGCGGCAATTCGCGCCGCGTTGCCATCCTGAACGTTGGCAAGTAACTGGACTCTGTGCCCATCGCGAGTTGTAGCTGGCCCCACCCAGCGGGCGATAGCTTCAGCGCGGCTTCGTGACTCGGCAACCATCTGCCGGGCTTCTTCAGGGTCGGCATCAACAGTGACTGTACCCAGCGCCCCATCGACCAATACCACTTCACCGGCCGAAATATTACGCAGCGCGACGCCCGCCGCCACGATACACGGCAGATTAAGCTGACGAGCAATAATGGCCGTGTGGCTGGTCGGCCCGCCAAGCTCGGTGACTAACCCGATGATATGGGTTGTATCAAGGGCCGCAGTATCTGCTGGAGAAAGATCATCAGCGAACAGCACCGCTTCCTTGGAAACCTGCGGCAAGCCAGGTTCTGGTTCGCCGCGTAACTCAGCAACGACCCGGTCGCGAATATCCTTGAGGTCCATCGTCCGCTCTGCCATTACCCCACCGGCAGCCTCAAACATGTTGACGAACTTATCCGTCGCCGTCACCACGGAATATTCCGCCGAATGCCCACCCCGGACATTCTTCCGCACTGCCTTTTGCCAGCCCCGGTCCCGAACCATCCCGGCTGTTGCCTTAAGAACTTCAGCAGCAGGACCTTCAGCTTGTTCTGAACGGTTTTCTAGCCGCTGAGCTACAGTCTCAGCGGCTGATTGAAACCTTTCATATTCAGCCTCACGATGTTCTTCAGGGACTGCCTCACCCCCTTTAGGAAGCTCAGGTCGTGGTCTAATCCATACCACCGGAGCATAAGCGATTCCAGGAACTACACCCGTGCCGGAAACAGGCACAGAAGGAGAGGACGCAGACATAACGCCACCTATCTACATAAGGGGATCATTCTTAATTACAAGCACACCATAAATTCAGGAATACCGCAAAGACTCAAAAAGCAAAGCCTTGACTTTCGGACACATTCGGACATACAATACACACAAACAAAAATGAACGTGTCCAAGACCTCATCTGGTTCCGGAAGTGTTGTGTGCTATACGGAACCACGAATTGTTCACATCCCAAAAGGTAAGTGCTGTGATTGTTACCCTGACGCTTAATCCGAGCATCGATGCTACCCTCGCTCTCGCCGAACCGCTGGAACGAGGCAGCGTCCATCGCCTTGACTCAGCGACTCGGGTTGCTGGAGGGAAAGGCATCAACGTCTCAAATGCCATCCATCGTGCCCAATCTCAGACGTTAGCTATCTTCCCCAGCAGCATAGATGATTTATTTATCTCCCTACTCAAAGAAACCCAGATCCCTTATCGCTCTTTCCCTATTAACGAAGCAATTCGAACAAACACCACGGTAACTGAACCTGATGGTAAGACAACTAAACTTAACGGTCCTGGCCCTAGATTGACGCCGGAAGAAATCGATGGATTGGTTGAATTAACCCTCGCTGAAGCACAACAGGCGCAGTGGATAATTCTTGCTGGATCTTTACCTCCCGGCTGCCCCGAAGACCTATATTCCCACGTGATCAGGAAACTGAGAAGTCAGCAACCAGACTTGAAGATAGCTGTTGACACATCAGATGCTGCGATGGTGGCGTTGGGACAGAATCTTAGCGACGCTTGTCCGGACCTCATTAAACCCAATGGCCTCGAACTTGCTCAGCTCAGTGGAAATCACGGGGAATCCTTTGAAGAAGCGGCTGCACGTCGAGAATTTTCAGGAATTCTTGCTGCCGCTCAAGAACTACAACAACGCGGCATCCCGGAAATCCTCGTAACCTTAGGTGCATCCGGAGCCGTGCTGGTCACCCAGGACGGTGCCTGGCATGCTTCTCCACCCCCCATCACTGTGGTATCCACTGTCGGGGCTGGGGATTGTTCCCTAGCCGGATACGTTTTGTCCCGTAGCCGTGGAGCTGATTATCCACAATGTCTAAAGAATGCGGTGGCCTATGGATCCGCAGCTACAGCCTTACCAGGAACCACTATTCCTAGTCCTGAGCTGATTCACCCAGAGGCTGTTCAACTAACCCACTTGAAAACTCATCCCTAAATTCCCCATATCCCTATCAACTCAAGGAAGTTGCATCCAATGAATGCCGACCTCATCACCCCGGAGCTGGTGGTTCTGGATCAATCACTGGGAGATACCCCCGCCGATGTCATCACCGCCTTAGCCGCTCTAGTGACCCGAGCTGGCCGCAGCACCAGCACCGAACAGTTAGCCCAAGACGCTCAAGCACGGGAAAACAAATCACCCACCGGAGTCCCCGGCGGTGTGGCCATCCCCCACTGTCGATCTCGTGCAGTAACCCAAGCGACACTAGCGTGCGCCCGACTCTCCCACAAAGTTGATTTTTCAGGGCCGGACGGACCAGCAAACCTAGTTTTTCTTATCGCTGCACCGGAAGGAGCGGGAAAAGACCACTTACGTATTCTTTCCTCCCTAGCCCGAGCCCTCGTGCGAAAAGATTTCCTCGCTACTCTCAACCAAGCCCCGACCTCTGAAGAGTTTGTGCAGTCAATAAAGGAGGTGCTGAACCGCCCCAAGAAAACTGCCGACGCTACGAAAGCAAGCAGCGCGCAGGCGTCGGAGCTAAACACCAAGAATGAAGCCATTACCCGAATTGTGGCAGTTACCGCCTGCCCCACCGGAATTGCGCACACCTATATGGCGGCGGATTCATTAACCCAAACCGCCCAAGGCCGAAACGACGTAGAACTCCACGTAGAAACTCAGGGTTCTTCTGCCGTCACCCCCCTTGAGCCAGCAGTAATCAGCGCCGCAGACGCCGTTATTTTTGCCACCGACGTGGGGGTGAAAGACCGAGCACGCTTTGCCGGAAAACCCGTGATTAGCTCGGGGGTGAAACGAGCTATTAACGAGCCAGACCGGATGATCGACGAAGCGATTCACGCAGCTCGTACTCCTGGTGCACCTATAGTGCAAGCACAAGGAGACGGACACCAAAGCGAAACTAGCGACACCGAATCCGCAGTGGCGGAAAAACAAAGTTGGGGTCGACGCATACAGCAAGCTGTCATGACCGGCGTGAGCTACATGATTCCTTTCGTAGCTGCTGGCGGTCTACTTCTAGCACTGGGGTTCCTCGTCGGCGGATCAGATATGGCCAATGCTTGGAAAGCGCTCGCCACCGGCTTCTCCCCCACCAATTTACCCAGTCACACCATAGTTTCCGACGGAGAAACCTTCACCTTTGAGCGCTCCGGTTGGTTGCTTTACCTCGGTGCTTTGCTTTTTGCCAGCGGCCAAATGGCTATGCAATTCATCGTTCCAGCTCTCTCTGGATATATCGCCTACGCCTTAGCTGGCCGTCCTGGAATTGCGCCTGGTTTTGTCGGCGGAGCTCTTTCCGTTCTCCTTGGTGCCGGTTTTATTGGTGGCCTCGTCACCGGAATAATCGCCGGCTTAATAGCCATGTGGATCGGGTCATGGAAAGTACCTCGGGTGATTAGCTCCCTCATGCCAGTTGTCATCATCCCCCTTCTGTCTTCTCTATCAGTAGGGCTGCTAATGTTCTTGCTCCTAGGCCGACCACTCAGTATGGCCATGGACGGAATGCAAAATTGGCTCACCAGTATGTCTGGATCTTCAGCAGCCATCTTGGGAATTATCCTTGGCATGATGATGTGCTTTGACCTCGGTGGGCCCGTCAACAAAGCCGCTTACCTCTTTGCTACCGCGGGACTATCTACCGGCGATGAAGCAAGTCTCAAAATTATGGCAGCGGTCATGACCGCGGGTATGGTTCCGCCCATCGCCCTGAGCATTGCCACCTTCGTGCGGAAATCTCTCTTTACTCCAGCCGAACAAGAAAACGGTAAATCTGCATGGCTGCTAGGACTGAGCTTTGTCTCTGAAGGCGCCATTCCTTTTGCAGCCGCGGACCCCCTCCGGGTCATACCCGCCATGATGACGGGCGGAGCTGTCACCGGCGCCCTCAGCATGATGCTTGGGGTAGGAACTCAATCTCCCCACGGCGGAATCTTCGTCATTCTAGTGATTCAACCACAATGGGCATTTTTAGTGGCCTTAGCTGCCGGAATTCTAGTATCCACGCTCACGGTCATAGCACTCAAGCAATTCTGGCCTAGCAAGGCTAACCGCCTTGGAGCCAGCAACCATGAAACTGCATGAGATTTTCTATCCCATTGCAGATATAAAAATGCTGTACTTCCTGGCAGGTTGAGGAAATAACACCTAAAATATATAAAGAACCGAACTTGGTACGAAGGGTGACCATACCAGCCAAGTTCACACTCAAGAGGAAAGGAAAACCCATGGCCTCCAAGACCGTTACTGTCGGATCTTCCGTTGGGCTCCATGCCCGTCCAGCATCCATCATCGCTGATGCCGCTGGAGAGTACGATGACGATATCTTCCTCACCCTAGTGGGGTCAGAAGATGATGAAGAAACCGACGCCGCCTCCTCTTTGATGATCATGGCTCTTGGCGCGGAACAAGGGGATCAAGTTACTGTCACCTCAGATAATGAAGAGGCAGTGGAAAAGATTGCCGCGCTCATTGAAAAGGATCTCGATAACGCTTAAGAGGCTTGAGACCACACCAGAACCGGGGTTAGTTTACAACGACCAACCCCGGTTCTGGTGTATCTTCGGCTGGAGGAATTATTGAGGAAGTGTTAATAGCGCGCGGATTGTCCTTCTCCCACGTGACTATAGAGCCATTTAAGGACCGGGTAGGCCACAATAATTCCACCTGATCCCCAGGCAATGCCTTCTAAGTTAAGAGGTCCGACGGCCAAGGTGAGGTTGCCGATACCTGCGATTAACGCTATAGCTGCGGTGGTTAAATTAACTGGATTATTGAAATTGACCTTATTGTCCTGCCAAATTCGGATACCGAGCATTCCGATTAAACCGTAGAGAACAATAGTGGCACCGCCTAAAACCCCGGTGGGGATGGTAAAAATAAGCGCCCCGAATTTAGGAATAAAAGCCAAAGCTATGGCGGTGAAACCGGCCACCCAATAAGCCGCCGTTGAATACACCCGGGTGGCTGCCATAACACCAATATTTTCGGCATAGGTGGTAGTTCCGGAACCACCGAATCCACCGGCTAAGGTTGTGGCTAAACCATCACCAAAAAGCGCCGTGCCAGCGAGGTCATCGAGATCGCGGCGAGTCATTTCACTAACGGCTTTTACGTGGCCGACATTTTCTGCAATTAAGACAATGACCACAGGTAACGCCACTAAGATGGCAGACGCGGAGAATTGCGGAGCGTGGAACGTAGGAAACCCGATCCATGGAGCATGTGCAATAGCTTGGCGCGAGCCCTCAGCAAGATTGCCAGTGACGGCGGCGAAAATCCAACCCACCACGACGCCAATAAGAATTCCTAGGCGTGAAATCATGCCGCGGCCAGCAACAGTCGCCACAATGATCACCACCATTGTTACCGTGGCTACCAGTGGTTGAGCCTGAAAATTTCCGGTTGCTGCTGGCGCTAGATTCAGCCCGATGAGTGCCACGATGGCACCTGTGACCGCTGGCGGCATGACCGCGTCGATAACTCGTCGGCCTGCGATTTTCACCAGAATACCGACGCCCATTAACACGAGACCGACAAAAAGCACCGCTCCAGTCTGAGCGCTAGGACCTTCTGCCTGGCTAGCTGTAAGCGGAGCTATGAACGCAAACGATGATCCCAAATATGAGGGAAGTCGATTCCGGGTGAGGAGAAGAAAAATGAGCGTCCCCAGGCCGGAAAACAGCAAGGTGGTATTGACGGGGAATCCAGTGAGGGTAGGCACCAGGAGAGTTGCCCCAAACATGGCAATGACATGTTGCATACCAATGCCAATAGTGCGGGACCAGTTCAATCGTTCCTCTGGGGCTACGACCCCACCTGGTTCAATATGTTGTCCGTCGCCGTGAAGCGACCAGCCAAATAGTCGACCCGGAGATTCAGGTTGCTTAATCACGACCTGATTATAGGAGGAAAAATGACGTGGTGCTTTGTGGGGCAATCAGAAGGATGAGGCGGCTATTTATCTCGTAGCGAGATTCCTCGCCGATACCGCGGTTGTAGAGAAGGTGACAGCTGTACTCAATGGGAGGGCAACAGCAAAGGAACTATGATTCACTAGTTTCTAGTTTCAGGATTCCAGTTTTTAGTAAGGGGGCTGCACTCAACACCATCCCGGCTACAAAAGAGGTTTACCTGCTAATCCTGGGGACTTTCATAAAGTGACCATCCAAAGTCAGGTTCGTCATTAACTTCATAGAAGTCTATATATTCACCGTGTAGTACATGTAAATCCCAGTAGCCATCTTTTTGCAAACAGGCCAGCATTACTGCGTAATCTCTACCCTCAGCAACATCATTTGACCACGTGATTACCTCTTGCACGGATGAAGCATGCAGAATTCTATACGAGGAACGCAGAAACGTTTTACCCTCGATGGGATCCGGAGAGGTTTCCTTCCAAAAGAAAACCCAATACTCTGGATGATCTAGAAAACGATTTGAATATCTTAGTGAAGTATTATCCGGCTTAAATTTCTCAATCTCCATAAAATCCGTCCTTATCTATCCTGCAATTTACTAAATGAATTCATAATATTTGACTACCTAAGAATACTTTTGCTATTTAGTATCAGCCAGGTACTTATACAAAGTAGTACGTCCAATGCCTAGACGTCTAGCGACCACGGCTTTAGGCACCCCTTGGTCTACCCATTGTTTCGCTTGAGAGACTTGGGCAGGGGTTAATACTTTCGCTCTGCCTTTATACACCCCCCGAGCTTTCGCTTTCGCAATCCCTTCTGCCTGACGCTCACGAATAATTGCTCGCTCAAACTCAGCAACCGAACCTAACAACCCCAACATCAACCGGGATACAGGAGACGATGTTGCTGAATACACCTGTCCTTCTTTTAAAAACTTCACCGACACACCCCGACCGGTGAGCTCATCAATAAGGCCATACAAATCCACCAAAGATCTCGCAAGCCGATCCATCGAGACCACCACAAGCTGATCCCCCGCCCGGAGATAACGCAACGCCTCATCCAACTTCGGGCGTTTCCGTACCGACCCGCTCACGGTGTCTTCAAAGATCGTAAACACCTGTTCTTGATCTAAAAGATCACGCTGCCTATCAAGGTTTTGATCTTTCGAACTTACCCGCGCATTAGAGGAGTTCTTGCCCACTGGGCTACTTCAACTCCTTGGTCTGTCTTGGTTATTACCTGAGAAACCATGACATGTGAAATGTTTTTGACATTTGGTATAATTGGTCCCCGTTGAGCAAAACGTATTACTATACCCACGCCTATTCTATTACATTCATCGTTTGCTGTTTTTATCGGAATCCCTTATTTCGCTATCGCAATGGAGGGAATTGCGGTCTATTGTAAGATTCCCACTTCTATGGTAGGTGACGAATTAAGTAGAATCATCAAAACAATTTTTGGGGAAAGAATTAGTGCTTTTACTATAAGGAGATCGCGTGACTAAGAATTTAAAACCGCGTGGACGAAATAAGTTTGAGGCAACGGTCTTCGCCTATGGACCGACGAGACTGATAATGAGTATGTTTTTTTCAGTAGGATTCATTCTAATTGTTTCGGTTGCTGATGGTGTTTATTCTGTAGTGTGGGGCGTGATTTTTTTACTCACTGCAACGGCGGCTTCACTGTTTAATGTCACTGTTCGTGTGACCGTATCGGGTGATGTGAGGGTTTCAGTGTTAGGGATTCGAATTTTCCGCGATTCGGCAACGGATATTGTGGCTATTACTCGGCTTACTGATGCTGATAAGTCGTGGTCGACGAAAGTGTCTTTTGGCCTGTACTTCGCGGGCATCCGTACGTTATGGGCGGCTGCTGGTATTCCCGTTGTTCGTATACAAGGGGAGCGGA
Source organism: Corynebacterium poyangense (assembly GCF_014522205.1). Classification (NCBI taxonomy): domain Bacteria; kingdom Bacillati; phylum Actinomycetota; class Actinomycetes; order Mycobacteriales; family Corynebacteriaceae; genus Corynebacterium; species Corynebacterium poyangense. Next base: position 1,458,434 of record NZ_CP046884.1, read on the forward strand.
AATCGGTGATAGTTACGGTAACGAAAATAGATGAGTTTGTTGACTGCGTGGCAAAGTGTCAAGGGAAAGATCCCAGCGAAATCTATCGGGAGTCTACTTTCATGCGACAAAGCGCCAAATCCGAAGGGCGAATCGGTAACAAGAGCCGTCTGATGTAGATCCGGTTGACTTTCTAAATGTGCAGTGATGGGTTTTCAGGGGAATTATCGCATTGAGTCCCGTTGAACTCATCTGAGTAGTGCTTCGGTATGATCTGGTCCTCTCACGAATATGTTGGCATAGTTACGGAGAATCAATACACCGCCACCAGATCTCTTTAATCGTAGGCTGCTTTCCCTCAACAAAATACCTGGTTCGCAAAGCAATACGGCGTAGCTATCTGGTCATTATTTACGCAATCCTAGAGTCATGTAGCGCAACGTGAGCGGCGTGATAACCACACATTCCGTGAGCTCCACCCCCGGAGAGGGTGAGTCCGAGCAGAGGAAAATACCGTTATGCTCTGTGGAGTAGGGATTGACAGAGATACGAGGTAGAAAGATGAGCTGTTTGAGTGAATTAGCGCCGCCTATTATGTTGCCACCGATATAAAAGGCAGTTCCCCGAACATCCAAGAAGCAACTATGGGCCCCCCAAGGCTCTAAAACGATTTGAGCTTTTACATGTACAGGGCGCGAAAAATGAAACCTGTGTTCATAAACCGATCCCCGCACCCCTCCCTTAAGGGATCTAGTCTCGATACACTATATGTTCTTTTAGACAATCACAGAGAACCCCTGCCCAGAGAGTGAGTGTGGGAAGGGGGCTTTTAGGGCTTGTTGCTAACAGGAAGAGACAAAGACCTAATCACTGCAATTGGCCACCCTGAGAGGGAGTGATGAGGTCTTTGAGGTACAAGCAACAGACTTTTTGCTGTCTACCGAACCACCCACTCACAATATGTTCGTGCCATAGCATGAACATGCTTACGGACGATCATGTTTTATGCCGGTGTTACCGGATCGGATCTCCTGCTTCATTGATTCCGTATCGTTCTTGAAGGATCGATGACAGCATGGCTGAAGTATTCGTCTGCTTGTCGAAGGCTTCATTTTTTAATTCTTTTAACAACGGGGCTGGCACATAAAAAGTTGTTCTTTTCTGGGGATTCTTTCGTGCCGGAAGAGTTTCAATAACCTTTTTTGCTTGGTTTGCTCGCGGATTTTTAAAGCTCATCTTCATCTCCAAATGCATTAACTATTTCAGATAAAACATCGTCGTATCCATACAGCTTCTGTAGAACTCTCCCATATTCTCGTGCAATATCCACCTTTTCAGGAATACAGGAACGGAACGTTTCCACTCCCCAATTTTCAATAGTTTCTCTTGCTTCAATATAAAGCTTCGAATTGAAACCCACGTGAGTAAGAAGAACACCAACAGGCTTATCTCCTATCGCATCCAGAGTAGGAATAATACGAGCTACATCTTACGGTTTCGGAGAGGTGGGGATGATTATAAAATCAGCTACGTCTAAAGCTGACTGGATTTCTCGCGGCGATCCTGGTGGAGTATCCATAATAGATATTACTCCTTCAGGAAAACGCAGTCTCTCTATATCAGTCGCCGTCGCAGAGATGACTGCAAAGGGAAACCCCTTCTCCCGATCAGTAGCTTCCCGCGCCCAAGAGAAGCAACTTCCCTGTCGATCCAGGTCAGAGATTCGCGCACTAAAGCCGCGCCATTTGGCTGCCAGACCAAGAAAAACGCTGAGTTGTTTTCCCACCCCGGCTTTAGTGTTCACTATCGCGATAATCATACCCTCAAAAATGCTCTCACCAGCAGTAATTCCTACATGTTAAAACCTGCACATGCTAAAACTTGAAAAGGCTATAACATGATAGTGTTCTTCTAACCCAGAACTACACCTGAACTAACGAGAACTTCACTCGAGTTCACGGAGAAAAAGACCAAACTTGCCAGAGGTGTGCTTATCTCAAACAGATCACCTACACTCATGCCTATGCTTTCTCCCAGATGGTGACTGGGAGTTAAGCGAAGCCTGGAGCAGATGTCGACTGCCCCGGGCTTCAACTATTCATCAGTATCGGACTCAGAATAACACCAATGATATTCCAGAGAGATCCTCAACATGAGACTCTTCCCAGAAGAAGAACATATGGATGTATGTGCATATGAACATACAGTTGAATCTGTTCTAGTTAAATAGAACTTACTTGCATGAACAGAGTTATTCGAGTGCCCACTCTTCCCATAATTGGCAAAGGCTCGTGTCGTCTTCAAGAGCGGCAAGCTTCGCTTGTTTTAGAAGATCTTTATCCTTGACGTATAGACGTAAGGTTGCCGTTCGCTCCTGAAATCCAGCAAGAGGAGCCGATTTTATAGCTTTTCTCGCCTTATTGATTTCCACGGAATTTGCCGACTTTAAGGTTAAAATATCAGTTGAGCAAAACTCTCGCCTTTAAATATAAGCCATATAGGATTAAAGCCTCAATTATGAATACTCTGTCTTGTGAGAGAGTTTGATACGCATTCAAGAAAGTCTTGATTTGTGCATCATAATCTAAAGCTGAATAGATTGTATTGCAGACAAGTATACAAGCATCGTTTTCATCCTCACCTATTAATTCAATTGCAAAATCACACAGGCGGGCTTTCTGACCTAGCGTCCGATTTTTCATTCAGTCTGTCTAGCATTTCTCTCGAATTGTCTACCCCTTTCACAGAATAGCCCTGATTGCTCAGCGGTCTTGCTATTCGCCCGGTTCCGATTCCAAACTCGAAAATATTTGATTCTGGACTTCAACGGAATAAACAGTACGCAACATTGACTGAATCACTATAATCTGGATATAAAAGATCATATATTTCCGCAAGTTCACGGTGATAAAACTGGGTCATGACTTCATCCTAAGTGAACAGTCATATTCGTAGTATCCGATTTAGCTCCCTGATGTTGCATCCCGTCACTGGGAAAGCAAAGTAAAGATATACGTCGCCGTTTTAAGGCTGAGTGCTGGCTCCCTACTTCTTAGCTCCTTGATTGCGGTTACAGGCGACTTGCGTGGATCAATATTTTTGTCCTCAAGGACGGACCGCGCCCAGGCTACGCTTGCCTTTTTAGGGTCGTGTTCTTTTCCGAATATAAGGTTTATTTCTCCAATAGGATTCGTGGAGTCGCCGAAGATTCGAGATCTCATTTAAACTGTCTCCCCTCTAGCGGACGATGCCATGACAGATGTTATCGGTAAGATTGCGGGTGCCTCATCCTCACTTACGGTGTTGAGTTCAATCACCGTGCTATAGGAGGAATATCCTTTGATTGGTTCTACACTATTCACTCCTTAACATCCTTTCATTAGTGGTCCAATAGCACTTCCGCCGACCATTGAAATGCCCCCGCCGCATGCGAAGGAAGATTCTCCAATGAAACTTAAGATTCCTGGCGTTGCTGGAGCAACTCCAACATGAATTATTACTAGTTCTTATTCCGACGCATAGGCAGCATAACCAGTTACAAGATCTTGAGTCCGACTTGAGGCAGTTGTCCGGTTCACGACTAGATCTCCTTAAGATTAAGTTGGTTATTCCTGGTCCATGCGGAGCCGGAGTGGGATCTCATATGACACTGATCATTGTGCATGACGCTTGGAACTTAGAACTGCAACCGATAATACCCCGTTTCTCGAATTGAGAGATGGATCATGTATACCCCCCCGGAGAAAGCTCCTACTTGGGAAGACACCTAATAAAGGTATGGGAAACAATAATATAAAGGAAACCTTTAGGATTCATACTTAATCAGAATGTCACGGCAGCCTGAGAGGGGTTATCAACGTGAGCTTGGATTGTTCTATTTAGACAGTACATCAATGAGATCTTGTGGAAGACTAGATTTTAAATAGTTCACATTGGGTTATAAATAAGGAAAAATGACAGATACACAATAGCAAATTTCGCAACCTATAGTAACGTTTGGTACTATTCATAATTTTATCAAGGCGGTAAAGCGTAACACTATAAATATCTCCTAGTTTAATACCCCTTCCCCAAGATAAAGTATTGCTCGTTGGGAGGTGTAGTGGGTTTTTTCATGATTCTTCTCATATAGCCAATATCCCCTCCGAGAATGTCGCATAAGCCGGTTTCGATGCGGCAGAGCAGGTTCACGGGGCATCGAGCAGCAGCATTAGTCACACAGACGGGGTTACTAAGCCGTAGACAATATGCCCGGTAACTACCGGCCTGGGTGAGCGACAGCCCAGGTTGGTGCTGGTAAACCACTTGATAATGCGAGGTCACGGATGTCGGTGTTATCGACGTCGGTGACGGTCAAGGACTTTAAGCAGGCGGGGTTTGACTCAATCATCGGCATGCCCACGGCCTTAGTCCGGCTGGTGCGCCTATAGGGTCCGGCTTTCTCCAACATGGCTAGCGGGACATATAGCCGCCACAGATCATCGAACAAAGCGAGCTGTTCGGCCTCATCGAGGTGTGCGATCTCGTCTGGTGTCACTGGGGCCTATAGAGTCATGTCCAAAGCATGACACAAAGCGTGAGGGACAGATTCTGAGAAGACAGCAGTCACTAAACCTTAACTTCAGCATTCTTAAAACTGCCCGGTACTGTTTCCAGTCAGATACAAAATAGCTTGAAACAAATCTACTTCCTAAAGGAAGGAACACCGTTTATTGCTTACGGTATAGCTCAATTCTTACGCGGAGCGCTCCTACGTCCTCTAGGAAGGGAGACTCCAGCAGTTCGAAGAGCTCTATTTACTGTCTGCCTAGACACATTGAACTCATTCATCGCATCAGCGATAGAAGGATATTGTCCGGTCTGTCCGTAAGTATCGAGGAAGTACCCAGCTATCTTGGAACCCTTGCCCTTTGCTAACAGCTCCACGTCGATTATTGGCTTGTCGAAGTTTGGTTCGTTGTCTTTGTGCGTGTTCTCCTTGAGGTTCGTTCTTCCACCTCTGCGCTGCTTTCTGCCCACCTCTACGGCCCATCGTGGCGAGCGCTTTACGATCACGAGTGTTGCCGCGGAAATAGGCGCAGAAGACTTGCCGGTTCTCTGTGCTGAACTTGTCTTTCTGCTTAACACGTAGCCACGTACACGGCGTGCCATCGTCTGGCGATCTCGCATCGGGGCATCTCTGGGGATCTACCATCACTACCTACTTGTTGCGCAACGTTATACCCGTGTTCATAGGCATCAATAAGCAAGTTATCTTTCATCCGCTGACCAGAAGATCTAAGTCGGTGACCAGTTTTCAGTGCGTGTCGAAACGCGGTTTCATCCCGCGCTGCACGCCTCTTACTGATCCACAACACCCTCACTCCATCAATCAGATCAGGGTCATATTGGTCAAGTTTGTCGCCTAACTCGCTGACCACCTCGCGAGCCAACTTGTAAATTGCTTCAGCTTGTTCACGACGGGCTTTCACTGCTTCGATCAATTCCCGTCCGCCACTAAACCGCTGATATCTTTTCTTCGGCTCAGGGGTACCAGTGATCTCTTGAAGCTGTGCCATCAAATCACCCACCGGGTTCACGCATTTATGCTGACAGTACCAACGATAAACCGTTGGATCTTTCCCCTCATAAAACGGGGAACGGCTAAAACCATGAAAAATGCGGGTCATACCCGAGATACTCACCCAAGGCCTGAGTTGTTGCAGCAAGCAACCGCATATGCCGCGAATCCCCTACTGCAGGATTCGCATATGCTGGGTCAATCAACCACAATGCTTGAGCTTTGCCTGACAAGGGGTTAATTCCTACCCATGCTGGACCTATATTACGTTCTACTAGCCCTGCAAGCTGCCACCCCACATCTATAGCTAGATGCACCGGATGTCCACCGCTTTCCCCGGATATGTCAATATCAACCACAATCACTGAAGCATGCTTTTTCGAGGTCAGACTCACGTACAGGCACTTACTAAACGCTCTTGTTCCTACCCGGTACACACGAGGTTTTGTTTCCCCGTGTTGGTCTTGGTAAAACGCCTTAGAAAAGTTCCGTTCTGCGCATCCTTGCAGCACCTCGCATCCAAGATGAGCAAGCAGATGCTCCCGATCCAAGATACTTCCAGGGGTATCATCTAAACCTCCTGTAAAAAGGGAAGACGCTAACCCCGGAACAGAATATGGCCGTGCCGGTGTACCCGTTCAAGACATGGGACCACCCAAGGAACCGAGTACCGGTATTCGGAGTGTGCGCATTTGTATTCGGTGATTCACCTTGGTCAGGTTAGGTTCATGCAGACAACTACTCTCCGCGTTCCCGATGATCTCCGAACCCTCATTGCCGAAGCAGCAGAAGCAAATAGGCAGTCCCAAATCCAGCCGCCCAAGGGCATCTTCCTAAAGAATCCTATGACGCGACATGGCACGAACGTGCTATTGAAGTGTTGGAACATGTTTATGAAGGGGAATACCCCCAACTATTTCCCAACCACACTGACACTCTCAATGCATATGAGTGCGAGCTGGTCTGGGATATCCTCGACATGTTTAGGGTAATCCACTTCAGCGTGGAAGCGCTCGGTGAAAACGGGTGGGATGCTATCGGCGTCGAAAATGCCGAATGGTTCGGCAGAACGCGAGAGTCAGATGGCTGTCTACACGGAATACCTAGTTAAGAACGGCCGGTGGACTGAACAAGAAGAACTCATAAGAGAAGGAACAAACTCCCACAGACAAATGCTTCCGACTTATCAAGTCATGCTCGGAGCTTTCAAACCAATATGGCGCGAAGCAGTACGCGGAAGCAGTACGCGGAGGAGGGCGCTCCTATCTCAGCGCTCAAGATCTACGAAAAATCCTGCTCGCCGCCCCAGGCACACGGTGTGATGAAACCTAGAGACATGCAAGCAATTTATTGCCCGAAAATATCAATAACCCCGGCGATGTACTCCTACTTTCGTAGTGCAGGGATCGCTCCGGGGCTTTCAATACGAAGGCTAGCATATCCATCATGACTAGTCCAAGTCCGAACCCCGTACCACTATCTCAGTGGTTTTCACCTGCACGAATGAGCCGGTACGTCGGACACCCAGAACCAGAAAAGCTATATCTTTGGAATACTCGCCTCACAAAGACCTATCTCGCAGACATCGAACACCTTGAAGTGCTCCTCCGAAACTGCATCCACGATGCTCTAACCAGCAGATACGGCGACCGGTGGTTTGACAACCGTCGAATATCTTTCAGAGAAATAGCAGAAAGGAACATCAGAAAAGCGAAAAGTCGGGCCAGAGGGAGACAAGCGCCACCAGGAAAAATCATTGCTGAGCTCAGTTTTGACTTCTGACGCTACCTCCTAACTAACTATTATCAGGCGAGCGTCTGGCCTCAGGTAGAGAAGGCCTTGAAGAAAAGACCCGACAGCAGACAGCAGTTCGAAGGTTATGTAGACATTGTCTACAAGATGAGAAACAGGTGTTCTCACCACGAATCAATCGTCCAACAACACGATATAGCCAGTGAAAACACATATCTCGACTTCGTCGACAACGCCATCCACATGGTGACGGATTTCATTGATCCTGCTGCCGCGACATGGATCAAGAAGAATTCCCAAGTCCGCACCATACGAGCACAACGACCTTAGTCGTATACTTAACTGGCCAAGTTATGAATTCCTTTATCAAGGCCTTCACCGTTTTCATAAAAATCGTCACCTTAAAAACTAGCAGCTAGTACAAAAACATCAACGATTAGCCGCGGCGGACGGCGGGAGGTAAAAGTATATGACTTGGATAAACTCTGATTTAACCTTCCTGGCGGAGAACAGCCTCTTATTAAGACTATGTGCAGCCCAAATTGTGCTGCACATAGCTGAAGCTTTCCAGTGTATCCGTGCGCTCATATGTTAACTGCACGAGAAAGAGAAATCTTTGTCGATCGGAAGAACAGTAGTTGCCACTTTAAACGTATCCCCCATACGAGAGAACCACGAGTTCTGTGTCATGTCATCATAGCCAATAAGAGGGGTAAATTCTCCCTGACAGACAGGCTCCAGCAATTTGATAGGCATTACCGCCTGCTTATTTTCTATATCATCAGGGCGAACTACTATATACGCAAGGGATCCTTCATATGTTATAGATATTGGGGAGGGGCCACTGATGTTTAAATGAACTCTATATTCCTCAGCCCCCGTAGTTAAATTGATTGATGATAAATCATTGTTTCTATCTAAGGAAAATAGCCTATTGTGCGAAATGCTCGAAAAACGAGCCAAAGCTGGTGGAGTGTAATTTGATAGAGTCGCTTGTTTACTAGCTTCTGTAACTCCATCCTTATCGGTCAACAGAAGAGATATAGCGTCACCATCTTTATCTTCAGTAACTATAATACTCTGATCAGAATTACATGATAATCGGTTTTCAGGTCCAGGTTCATACTGAAAATCCCAAGATATCGGAGATATTTTCACACTATCATCTAAATTCCAGGTGACAATATTAGCTGTTCCCCGATCCTCATTCAGATCTCCATCGTCAGGAATAAACTCAATCCATTTTAATGTTCCGTCATTACAAACAGTCGGGCTGCTAATATGATCTTTTCTGTCAATGGACCTAATTCCGTTGGAATTAACTGAAACTACTTTTACGGAGTGAGGAGACGTGGTACTGCCTGTATTAAATAAAAATGCTCCACTCTGATGATTATCGGAAACTGAAGAAGTACTCTGCGTTCCAATACCCAATCCAGTCACCGGGAATGTTTTCTGGAGATTAAGGTTCTCATCTACCAGATGAATCGAATTTTCGTCAGGAACGGCAAAACTTTTTCCTATCCGGATAATTGAAGGAAAATATGTCGGCGCCAGTGAAAAAGCAATACCACCGTCTCCGTTTTTTGAAGACCAAAATACATTATTTCTATCACTATCAGTTAGAGGCCCGATGGTTTCAGTCGAAATACCTATATAGATTGAATCTTTCATTCCACCATTAGGAATTTGCTGATCTTTTGAACCTCGTAACCACAAAATAGAAATAATACTTAATATAGCCACCAAAGCAACAACCGCAAATCCAATCTTTTTCTTTATCAATTAATTACCCTTGTATTGTGGGAACGAAGAATATCGAGCGGATACACTGCAGGCTGATAAGGCTCATATGGATACCTCTCGCCAATGTCCAACCCACCTCCGGATGCATGTTTATATGCCGCCCACACAAGTTGAGAACAGTTGTATGAATCCCTATCAATTTTACCGATTCGGGTAGCAGCAAAGTTACTTTCGTATCCTTTCCCTACCTTACTTTCCGCCCAACTTGCAGCCCTATCTCATGTGTGTCCGTATTAACAGACAGGTAAGTAGGCTGACACACGCCAATTCGTTCGCTTCCCTTTAATCTCTGAACTACAGAATCGAAACCTATCGCCTCAACCGTAGTTATCTTCGATGGATCTTTATTACCCTGACTAATAACGATACCATTGTGCTGGTAATTAATTCCCCTTAAACACACAGCTTTTGAAAAGCCTAAATCACGTCGGCCAGTGCATTGACTACCTGGCAGTACAACAACAGCCCCGCCACAACCAGTTCCAGGAGTGTGAAGAAAATTCTATTGTCACGCTCTCACCCTCACAGACAAGAACCAATTCTTCCTCTAGTCGTAAACTAAAAAATCCCTCATCTCGCAATCATCATGTGATCTCCCCCAAAAAACCATCTTTCCAGTAGTTACTTATCGTGCCGAATAAGAACAATCATCACACGACGTGATTAAGACACTCCTTCAACGCCTCCTGGTCCACTTCACTAGGCGTTAACCCGGATTAGTGGCCAGATTATATATCTGGGTATTAAGTTCATCACTCTGGAGATAAACGGTAGTGGTATGTTTCTGGCTTCAGACTGAATTATATCGACCATCTGAGTCGTAATTAATGACTCATAAATCACTATTCATTAATGTCGAATTTCAGGATTCCGGTTTTTAATAACGGGGCTGCACTCAACACCATCCCGGCTATGGCACTAATAAGAAGCACGTCAGATGGTTCGATAATCTTTAGCACTATGCCGGATAGAGCCATGCCCACGGGTGCGAGAACAGAACTAACACCGGTTTGAAGAGCAAACACTTTCCCCTGATCCGTTTTGTCAAACTGTTTCGAGACAAAATGAGTAAAAAACGGAGAGGAATAAGCACTAGCAAAAGAAGAAGCACATTTAGCGCTTATCGGCCATAGCCCAGGACATCCCAGCGCTATCAACCCACTGGCTAGGTAATCACCCAATGACCCAAACACAACACCGAAGCCTGGAAACCTCGGAGACCGATATATCTTGGCACCTAACGCACCGAGCACCAACGCACAGACACCTAAAGACTGATACGCCCCTACAACCGTGGAATCGTATTTATCTACCAAGACTAGAGGCAACGCCACGCTCATTACTCCCCCGCATATCGAACCAATCATGGAGGTGACTGCCCACAGCGGAAGCCACGAGGATCGGCGAGACACGCTCATCAGCTGCGACCATTGCGCATACACATTCAACTTACTTAAGACATCACCATATTTTCTAGCACCCACCCCATCTTTTTGTTCCATAACTCGGGGCTCAACCACACATCTCACAATCAACGCCGTCACAAGAAAAGACACAGCGTCAATCACTAGTCCCCACCGGGAAAGACCAACAGCAATCATGATGCCGCCCGTAGCAGCACCTAGGGACAAGGAAATCCTATTAACAAGAGAATTAGTAGCAAGCACGTCTTTTAACCTGGACGCCGGAACCAATTCCGCCCACAATGACGCTAGCGCCGGACGAAAGTACCCAGCACACATCCCATTAGTAAAACACCCCAGCAAAATTAATGGTAACGAGGCATAGTTATCTACCAGAATGCCGGCGAGCACTAAGAGATTGGCTATGCCTCGCAACAGATCACTTTTAACCAGAATGCCTACCCGAGATCCATGATCGGCATGAACCCCTCCCGCAGCAAAGGATAACAACATTCCCACCGCTAACGACGTCAAAGCAACGCTAGTTCCGGTTCCTCCCAAAGAAGACGCAACAGCGATTGTCAGGACCACCCCAGTCAATCCGTTACCGAAAGATCCTATTATCGACGCCCATCGCAGACGATACAAATCACGAGAATGAACAGAATCAATTTTCTGCAAATCAGAAATAAACAGCATAATTTACCCGTTAGTCGCAGCTAGGGCGGTGACTATCTCATTACTAATGAGAAATCGTTGATTAACCCAATCACAAGCTACTCCCTCATTCAACGCCAGGAAAATTTCAACAGCACCTCAACAAAGACGTACCAGAATTTTTCCCGATAATAGTTCGCACATTACGCTATTTCCACTCCCTCAGTAGTCCCAACACTAACTCCTAATCTAAAAACCTGACTAACGTCCTTTTAGCGCCTACTGTCACAACCATTAGTGTGAGGAGAATCCTCTCCTACCTTCGACTTTTGATCATCTTTCCGAGCAATCTCGCCCTGATAGCTTTTAGTGTCTCCCTATCGATTTTTGGTTATCCTCAGGAAGGTAGCCCCAGTCGAGAAGGAAATGAACCATGGCCGAGTTAGCTCTCCCCTTACACCGCATCGTCGTCGGCTCTCATACCGAGTGGAGCCACGCTGTCCGTTCGTGTTTATCTCTTCTAGAAAAAGACGGCCTGATCACCTCCACCTATTCCAATGCTGTGATCACTAGCATCAAATCAGGAGAGGGCTTATACATGGATCTAGGATATGAAGTCCTCTTGGCACATACACGGCCTGAGCAGGGCTCACTCGGTGTGGGGCTAGCCCTAACGGTGCTTGATTCCCCGGTCCTCCTTAACGGGGATCAGCGACACCCCATTCGACAAATCTGGGGACTGTGCGCTCTCGACTCTCATTCTCATCAAGAGCTCATGGCAAATTTCGCCAAGGTGCTGATGAATGAGGCTATTCGTCAGAAAATCTCGCAGGCGACTTCGGCTACGGAGATCCACGACCTCATATCTCAGGCCTAGCAACAGACCCCTGAGTTGAACTTGTCCACGAAAGGAAACCGAAGATGAAATTCATGGCAATGTGTAGTTCCGGTCTAGGTTCTAGTTTTATGGTGGAGCTAAATATCAAAAACGCCCTCCAAGAATTGGGAGTTAACGACGCTGAGGTAACGCATTCTGATCTTGGTGGCGCCTCTCCGAATGATGCCGATGTTTTTGTCATCGGCAGAGATTTAGCTGATGCCACTGATCATTTCCCCAATCGGGTCATCCTTGACAGCATCATTGATAAAGCCGAACTGAAAAAGAAACTCGCTGCGGTATGCCAAGAAAAAGGACTTCTCTAATTAACTTCAGTGGGAAACAATTATGAACTCTATTCTCAAGTTCTTTGTTGATGTTTTTAGTCAACCAGCGGTCATTATCGGTCTTATCGCTCTTTTGGGGTTGGTTCTTCAGCGAAAGAGCTTTTCAGACACCATGAAAGGAACCATTAAATCCTTCGTAGGCTTTTTGGTTCTCGCAGCTGGCGCCGGACTTGTATCTGATTCCCTTGAGCCGTTTGGAAACATGTTCTCCAGCGTATTCGGGGTGCAAGGTGTCGTCCCCAACAATGAAGCCATTGTTGGCCCCGTGTTGCTGCAATATGGCAGCACCGCCGCCTTGATTTTCTTCTTCGGAATGATCGTTAATGTTATTTTTGCCCGGCTGACGAACTTCAAATACATCTATCTATCCGGTCACGTAGCCTTATACCAATCTGCCATGCTGGCCGTGATTTTAATTGTGGCCGGATTCAGCCCCTGGCAAGCCATCATCATCGGCGCCCTAGCAGAAGGCGTTATCACAACTATTTCGCCCGCTGTAGTCCAGCCGTTCTTACATCGCGCCACAGGAACCAACGACGTCGCTCTCGGCCACACCGGAGGTTTTGGCATAGCTTTTTCTGGCTGGCTCGCCTCAATCACCAAAGGGAACCCAGAGCATTCAACCGAAACCATGAATGTCCCCAAGAATCTATCCTTTGTCCGAGACACCAATGTCGTCATCATGCTATCGATGGGCATAATTTTTCTGGTGGTAGCACTCATCGCCGGCCCTAGCTATGTTCACACCCAGATTTCTGACGGGCAAAACTACCTAGTCTGGGCGGTCATGCAGGCAGGTCGATTCACCGCCGGAGTATTTATTATTCTGGCTGGTGTCCGCGCAGTCCTCAATGAAATCGTCCCTGCATTTCAAGGGATTTCTCAAAAGCTCGTGCCGAATTCCAAGCCGGCCCTGGATGTTCCCATTACGTTCACCTTTGCCCCCAATGCGGTGATGATCGGCTTTTTGTCCTCACTGGTTGCCGGGATTCTTGGAATGATCGTTATGGGGATAAGCGGATTAACCGTCATCATTCCAGGAATTGTTGCTCACTTTATGACTGGTGGCGCCTCCGGAGTAATCGGCAATGCCGTCGGTGGCCGCCGCGGCGCTATCATTGGTGCGTTTGGAAATGGGGTGTTTATCACCCTGGTTCCGTTTCTTTTGCTCCCCGTCCTCGGCGAAATCGGCAACGCTTCGTCCACTTTCGGTGACTCCGACTACGGAGTCATTGGCCTCTACGTAGGTTGGCTGAATATGGGGCTAGGACAGCTCGGTATCCTCGCTGGCGTGCTTGTCGCCGTCGCAGGGGTGTTTCTTTCTTCCTGGTGGATAGGCCGGAAAGAAGCTGCGACGTCCACGACCGAATAGATAGTTCGACGCCCAGGTCTCGATGTTGATTACTCGGCCACCTGGGTAGCGTGTTCAACCTGATACTGCGCTAATTCTTGCGCCATCTCTTGGGGTAAACGCACCTCCATGAGAGTTCCGTCGGACTGATACTCTTCGCGGAGGACGGTACCTAGCTCATGGATCCGAGATACAATCTCTCCTTTAGTAAAGGGAATGAGCAGAGTTACGTGGGCGTCGAGTTCATTAAGAAGTAGTTCTATCCGAGCTTCTAATTCTGGAATTCCTTGGCCTGTTTTCGCTGAAACAAATACTGCCTCGTCCAGATGATGTCGCAATTCTGCCAGGGTCAAGGAATCAGCCTGGTCTATTTTGTTCACGACGATAATCTCCGGGGGCATATCCACGCCAGAGTCTCGAATAACTTCCGCTAGCACCCCATTGACCGCCTGAATTTGTTTTAGCGGGAAAGGGTCCGACCCATCAACGACATGCAATACAACATCTGCCTGGGTTACTTCTTCCAGAGTAGATTTAAAAGCCTCAACTAATTGAGTAGGCAGGTGACGGACAAACCCGACGGTATCGGTCATTACCACTGCCCTACCATCAGCTAGTTCTGCGCGTCGGGTGGTAGGGTCCAAGGTCGCGAAAAGCGCATTTTCTACCAATACGCCGGCTCCTGTTAGGGCGTTAATGAGTGATGATTTTCCCGCATTGGTGTATCCGGCAATCGCAATTTTCGGGATTGCTGAGGCCTGCCGTCGAGCGCGTTTCACTTCCCGAGCTGTTTTCATCCCGGCAAGTTCTCGTCGGAGTTTCGCCATGTCAGCACGAAGCCTGCGTCGATCAGCCTCAATTTTGGTTTCTCCGGGACCACGTAATCCAACACCGCCATTGCTTCCAGCCCGGCCACCAGCTTGCCGCGAAAGGCTCCCGCCCCATCCACGCACCCTGGTAATGAGGTATTCCATCTGAGCTAAAGAAACCTGCGCCTTGCCTTCACGTGATTTCGCATGTTGAGCAAATATGTCCAAAATCAACATTGTTCGATCAATGACTTTGGTGTTCAAGGAATTTTCCAAGGCCACCAATTGACCAGGCGCAAGTTCACCATCGCACACCACGGTGTCAGCTGAGGTGGCATTGATAATGTCTTTGAGTTCGTTAACTTTCCCAGACCCAATGTAGGTGCCGGGGTCGGGTTTGTCTCGACGCTGATAAAGCATGTCAATGACTTCCGCACCGGCGGTTTCAGCAAGAGCAGCTAACTCATCCATTCTCGCTTCTACTTCAGCGACGCTCCCCTCTGTCCACACTCCCACTAAGATGACGCGCTCCAGGCGAAGTTTTCGGTACTCCACCTCGTAGCCGTCATCTTGTTCCTCGGCGTGAATAGTTGTATCGCGATGCACCCGGCGAAAAGCGTTTCTTTCGGCAAGATCAAACTCACCGACCGTTGGGCTCATACCATCATCATCAAAGACCTGCTCTAAAAGGTCTTCATGCTCAACGTTGGTCATTATCTCCTTCACATAGGATCACTTGGTTCTTGGACATTAGCACATAGTCACGGAGTACAATCAGCCTCATGACTACAGACCTTAAGAGCATTGGACTGGATTTCCCCCGGTGGCAAGACGCCGTGGAAGCCGCAATTGCTACTGATAAATTGGCTGTCACGGGCGAAGTTCGTGACGGTCAACTCATCCAATATTCCGATGCTTCTGGGGCTCGTATCATCATCCTCGCGGTAGAGCCATTTGCGACTTTCGCCGGTTTTGAGTCCACAGCCCAGGTTTTTGGTCACCTCTCCATGATTAACGATGTGCTCGCTCTTGTCGAGATCGTCGACGCTTTTGGCCATAAACTCACCGAAGTCACGCTAAATTTAGCCCAAGGGCCATTATTGGCGGACGCCCCGGCACAACAATGGCAGCAACTGCATATCGCCGCTCTCGCTGTGGACTATCAACTATATAACTCAGCGGCTGATTACACCTCCGCAACGGGAGAAATATCCACCGCTAAGATTCACAGCCCCGGCGCTGACATTATTGCTGCTGGTTCCGGCGCAGAAGTCCCTGACGCGTCAGTTGATTTTCTTGGGCGAGTGATCCAATCGGATTACCGAGTCAATGAGTTAACCGGCCAGCGCTTTATCCACGTGGTCCTCGATAGCGTAGTCAGTCTCGATGTGTGCCTCCCTGATGCTGAATCTTTACCTGCTAAGGATTCAATTCTCAGCGGCCGAGGAGTCTTAACTGGTTCAGTAATCATTGCCTCCGGATGTGGTGGCTCAGGTGGCTGCGGATGTGGCCACGGCGGGTGCGGTGGTCACTAACCAGGCGAGCGTACTGATATATCATGGGAAACCTCATGCGAATTTCGAAGCTACTAGTTGTCGGGGCACTGATTTTCTGCTGCCTTGTTATCGGTAGCTTCCTGCAGATTTCCCTAGTCGCTCTCTTTGTTATCGTACCTGTGGCCTGTCTTGGCTGGCTTGTCTTCCGACAAGACCCAGATACCGCCGAAAGCGAGTCATTACGGCAATCTATCGCCGCCAGCTCCCAAGATATTCGAGATATTCTCGACGCCTACGACCGATTCTGTTATTCCCCAGACGCTGATAGCCTGACGGAACGAACCCTCCACTATCCCGCTCTAGCGGATAAAAAATGCCGGATTAAAGAAATCCGGATTTTCCATCAACAAGCAGAACGCTCCCGGCGCTTTTTGCGTCGCCTAGAAAATCAACTGTCCACCAAATGCACCCTATCTCATCTGGAGCGTCTTTTAGCTTTAACTGACCACCGTTGTCAGGAGCTATCCCAAGCCTGGCACAAAGCCAAGCAGGTCGCCAAAACTTACGGTGTCAACTATTAAGACCTCGCCACAATAGGCGCTATTTTTCCCTCGGCAAGAATCACCGACGGCCCTCTTAATGTAGCGTCATGGGCAGAAATGCTCACTTCCACTCGACCACCAGGGATATGGACCAATATGGTGCCGTGTTGACGCCCGGAGTCCAATAACGCAGCTTGTGCTGCAGCTACTGTCCCGGTGCCGCAGGAGAGAGTTTCTCCTACTCCGCGCTCATACACTCTCATATTTACTTCTCCGGACCCGGTTAAGGGCGTAAGTATCTCCACGTTGACTCCGTGCGGAAAAAACTGCTTGTCCCACTCCGGCGCAGTGCGAAAATCCAGCTGTGAGAGCTGATCCGACGTCAAGTCCGAGACCACACAAGCAAGGTGCGGGTTCCCCATATCTATTCCCCACCCGGAGTAATGCTGATTATCGAAAATGCAAGAACTTTCCCCCATGATGGCAGGGGTTCCCATGCTCACGGTGACATCGGCTAAGTAGAGGTCAGCGCTATGCACGTGCACGTTTTTGACACCGGCTCTTGTGCCCACCGGAAAACATGAATTGAGAGTGAGTTCTCGGCTATATAGCCAGTGAGCAAAAACCCGGACTCCGTTGCCACACATTTCCGCTAGTGAACCATCGGCGTTGCGGTAGTCCATAAACCAGGTGTCTCGCTCAATACCTTCATCTAGATGTGAGATTTCACCTCGATCAAGCAGAGCGCCAGCACGAATTACCCGAAGTATCCCATCTGCACCGAGCCCTCGGTGTCGATCGCACAGCCAGGCAACGTGCTGTGCTGTCAACGGATGTTCTCCTTCCGGGTCCGGAATAATAATAAAGTCATTCCCAGTACCGTGCCCTTTGGCAAAAGTTAACTCGGGTAACTGAAATTCTTCCATCATGATTGAACCTAGCTGTCTTCCTGTTCCAATAACTGTTGCACGCCAACCAGCGGATCATTCTTCGCCTCAACCCAGTGAATCCGTGGATCTCGTTTAAACCACGCGCGCTGGCGTCGGACGTAACGACGGGTTCCACTGATCGTTTTCTCCCGCGCTTCCTCTTCGCTTAGCTGCCCGTCGAACATATCTAAAACCTGGGCATAACCAATAGCTTGCCCGGCGGTGGAGTCACGAACCAACCCCTTAGTTTGTAAGTGACGGACTTCCTCGATCAACCCCCGATCAAACATCCGGTGAGTTCTTGTCTCAATCCGAGGATTAAGCCACTCTGACTCGGCAAACAACCCCACCAATAGAGCATTCCACCGTGGTACCGCCCGGCGGTTGGGCTGACTCGCTTTAAAAGGTTTACCTGTTAATTCAATAACCTCAAGTGCCCGTACCGTTCGCCGCGGATCTTGATCTTCAATGGTGGCGGCAGCCTCAGGATCTCGCTTAGCCAACTCCGCATGAAGTTGGTGAATTCCTACGTCAGCAAGCCTGGATTCCCACTTGGCTCGAACCTGCGCGTCAGTAGGCGGGAAATCCCACTGATCAATTAAAGATTGCACATAGAGCATGGAACCACCCACAATGATAGGAACTCTCCCCCGTGCTTGGATAGCTTCCACATCTGCGGCGGCGTCGTGCTGGTAGCGAGCTACTGAGGCGGTGCACGTTACCGGAATAACATCCAATTGGTGATGAGGAATTCCCGCTCGCTCCTCTACGGTGAGTTTGGCTGTTCCAATATCCATTCCTTGATATAGCTGCATCGAATCAGCATTTACAATTTCCCCATCTAAGAGGTGGGCCAAAGCAATGGAGAGAGCAGATTTACCCACAGCGGTGGGACCTATTATGGCAATGGGCCGCGGCGGTGGAGAGATCCTTGACATGCTGTTACACATTACCTTCTGGGATTTCCCACGCTCCTAGATATCGCCCAACTCCAGTAGATGTATCTGCCGCTAGGAGTTGAGATTTTGTGGGGCGAATATCCGCTAATTCCAGCCACAGATCCGGTTCAATCACCCCCGCAGCTTTAAGCTCTTGCGCCGTGGTTGTGGGCACCTGGGTGGGATCAGACACCACCATTTGGCACCAGCGGTCTGCCCATGAGGACTCAGAAAGCATCGCCAAGGGAGCCCGAGGCGTTAAACCCGCAGAACCGTCCACTGCCACCAAGGTAAGAGCGTTAGGGTCCAGTGGCCGAAGATGGGAACGAGAAGCAGAAACCCGTTGTTCGGCTAGGGGACCCAAAAATATTCTCTGGATAATTTCAGCCAGATAATGCCCATCTTCTGCCTCTGGTGTTCCTGGCATCGCACCCCAGGCCCGTAGGCTACCCTTATGTCGGGTGTACCAACGCGAATCTCGGGATCCCACCAGATGGATTAGACGTTTAGGGAAAGCTCGATGCTCTTCTCTAAGACAGTCCTCTAATGCTCGTGCAAGTTGTTGACCAGCGGCATCTGCCGGAGCGAGCTGAGCTATAAGTGCTGGACTTCCGGGCATAATTATCAGATTTCGATGCACGTTTACCAGACTACTGGTCAATTCAGGCACCACTTCGCTGACATAAGGATTGAAAGGCGGTATGTTGAATCTGACGACGTTAGGCACCGTAATGCACGGTACGCATCCCCAATGAGCGAGGAGAAGATTATGACTGAGAACCCTACCCCTACCCCTGGTTCCCCCGCTGGAGATTCCTCGCTGAGTACCCCTACGCCTAAACCCGGTCCCCGTCCCGGCGCCCCGAAACCGGGTTCTCGTCCCTCTGCCCCAGCGGCGATGCGGACCCCGGCACCTCTTCCTCATCAGCCCCAGAATGACCCGCGGAAATGGGGGCGGATTGATGAAGATGGGACAGTCTATCTCAAAACTGCTCAGGGGGAACGCGTTATCGGCTCGTGGCAAGCCGGTACCCCTGAAGAAGGAATTGCCCACTATGGTAAGCGTTTCGATGACTTAGCCACGGAAGTGGAGTTGTTGGAATCTCGCTTACATGCTCATCCAGAAGAAGCCCTCAGTATCCAGCACACCGCGGCAGAACTCCAGGAAACCTTGGATGACCAGGCTGTTTTAGGCGACGTCGAAGGGCTGCGACAACGCTTGAGCGATATCAAAGATCACTCAGATCAGGCCAATGAACAAGTCCAGAAGAATCGCGAAGAGCGCCGCCTTAATGCGATAGCTCGTAAGGAAAAACTGGCGGCCGAAGCAGAGCAGCTGGCTGCGGATTCAACGGATTGGAAGGCTGCCGGTGACCGGATCCGCGCAATTTTAGAGGAGTGGCGTTCTATCCGGGGAATTGATCGGAAGACCGATGACGCCTTGTGGAAGCGTTACTCTAAAGCACGTGATTCTTTTAATCGGCGACGTGGTTCCCACTTTGCCGAGTTGGATCGGAACCGGGCACAAGCACGTCGCACTAAAGAAGAATTAGTGGAACGAGCACGCGCCTTGCAAGATTCCCAAGACTGGAATGCCACTGCTAAGGCATATCGAGATCTCATGGATGAGTGGAAAGCTGCCGGACGAGCACCACGCGAGATCGATGATAAATTGTGGGCTGAATTCCGTGCCGCCCAAGACCACTTTTTTGGTGCGCGCAACGCCGTAAATCAACAACGTGACCGAGAATTTGCTCATAATGCCGAGTTGAAAGAAGCGCTGTTAGCGGAGTACGAGCCTCAGATCCAGCCAGATCACGATCTTGAAGGTGCGCGAGCTAAGTTGCGTGAGCTTCAAGAAAAGTGGGAAGAGATTGGCTACGTGCCACGACATCGAATCCGTGAATTTGAGAACCGAATTCGTGATATTGAGCACCGTGTTTCTGATGCTGCCGCAGCGCAATGGCGACGCACTGATCCTGAGGCTCAAGCTCGCGCCGCCCAATTTAGCGCACGAGTCACTGAGCTCCAGCACCAAGCAGAAGCAGCCGAGGCTAAGGGCGATGTGCGAAAAGCAGCACAACTTCGGGAACAAGCGGAACAGTGGGCCCAGTGGGCAAAAACTGCGGAACAAGCCGTTGAGGATCGTTAATGGTCTGGTGTCAAGTGAGTCCGCCACAGGACTACACCTCACCCACCACGGTCGTTATCAACAGAGTCTTAATGGCTAATCTGGAAATCCAGGAAACTACTGGGCACACCGAGCAATGCACCACTGTGGAAGCATTCTTAGCGGCCCTTCAACCCAGTCCAGAGCACCGCAATTATTTCTTCGCCGACGTCCACCCCGATCCAGAGTCTCCCATTAACTTTTCGCAACTTCCCCAGGGAGAATTTGGTCTACCTCTCATTCCGGCAACAGGACCAGAAAGCGACAATCTTCTTACTGCGGATTATCATGCCTTCCTTCTCTGTGGAGTCTCAGTACAGGCGTACCCAGATCAACTCAGCGCCAGCCTCGTCGTGGACGCCAATTATCTTCCGGCACCTGCAACCTTGGCAGAAGACGTCCCAGGCGCTACCTATGATCTGGTTCATTCCATGATCGATCTGGCCGAGACAATAGCTCGAAATCTAGGCCGTTCACAGGTCACTAGCTGGTGTTACTTGGGAAATGGTGATAATCCTTTTGCTAATTTTTGGTCTCGAGCATGGTCAGACCACGGCTATATCGTCGCCCACCGTGAAGACCAGTATCTAGTGGAGATGTCAGAAAATAGCAGCGAACTTGTTAGTCCAGCCGACCTAGCCGGTATCAAGGTTCATTGCTATGACGAAGCCGGATGCCCGGATTATCTCCTGCCGGCACTATGCCAACTCTTGGATATCGCCGAGCGGGATATTCCGGCCGGGGATCTGGGACTTTCAGACACCGCGTGGACGTCTGATCGGGTTCGCTCGGAAGAAAAAAGCGCTCAGGATGGCAATTATCGAAGCATTAACGTGTTACTTACTAATGAGCAGAACCAGCCCGTAGCTCTGAGTCAGATTTCCCAACACCACTCGGATATGCCAGAGGTAGCGAGTCAAGTCTTGACGGTGGTGATGCCTGAATGGCGTCGTAACGGGATAGGCACCGCGGTGAAAAGAATCGCCTGGCATCAGGTGCGGGAACTGTGGCCGCAGGTAAGGAGTATCGGCACCTCAATGGCGCCAGATAATTCCGGAATGCTGGCGATTAATAACGGCCTTGGTATGACCAGGGTTTCCCGATCCTGCTGCTGGATGAAAGATCTTAAGGCCGTCTCATAATCCTAAGAACTCCAGGCCCAGAGGAGAGATTAGGAGCTCACCTCGATACTAGATACTAGTGATGTTGATGTCTCCGGTGTGCCTGGGCGCGACGATCATCCACTAAGAGCGGATTAGTTTCCCACTCCTGTTGAGCGCGGCTTTTTAGCTCTTCTCGTTGATTCAGTGCAACATAATCCGGGACATCATGATCGCGGCGCTGCTGAGCCAGCTTCAACTGTTCAGGATCACGCTTAAGGATAATCATGCTGAAAACGACGGTGGCTGCAATAACCGGGAGAATACTGAGATACATTCCCCACGACGCATGTCCAGATGGACTTCCCTCTGTGGTCTGACGAAGCCATAAAGCCAAAACGACATAGAATGTTCCGACGCAGCTAAACATCCATGCGATCCAGGAAAAAATCGTTTTTCGGAACAGCAACAGCAAGCCGTTAAACACACCGGGGCCTAGGGTGATGAGGTAGATATAGACGTATTCGGTGATTCGGATTTCACCGCTTCGGGCTTTGTCGGTGAGCAATAAGACATCTATCCCTTTGATGCCAGTGGAGGTGAAAGGGAGAAAGAGACTGATTAGCCAGAGCAGAAAAATCGCGCCAAGAATCCATATTTTGGGGCCAAGATTCATTGACTGAGCAGCTTTATATTCTTTGGCTTTGAGGTCTTCTTTCAGTTGAAAAGCCTCTTCGGCTTTGTCCCACTGATCGCTCATCGAAAATCCTTTATTTATTTGGGTATTACAGTCCGCGTATCTGCGGCAAACCCAACCCTACGCCCACTGGAGCTGTTGTGGGAACTTTGCCGGCTTCGCTCATATCGCCAGCTTTTGTTCGACGATGAGACAGCACACCGGCGTCTGCGATAAGGAAGTGCGGAGCCGAGCCGGTTACCTCTACGTCAACCACGTCACCTGGGCGAATGTCTCCATCCACGGCGTTCGGTGTAGCTGCATGAGGCTGAAAGTGCACCAGTCGTCCGTCACGAGCCCGGCCAGTCATACGGTGCGTCTTATTGTTCTTGCGCCCCCCTCCTGCTTGGACAAGAAGCTCGACACGTCGCCCAATAAATGCCCGATTTTCCTCGGCGCAAATTCGCTCCTGGACAGCTATTAAACGCTCATAGCGGTCCTGAACGACGTCCTTAGGGATTTGGTTATCCATCTCCCCCGCCGGGGTGCCCGGACGAATAGAATATTGGAACGTATAAGCAGAACTAAATCTCGCTTCTTCGAGCACATTTAGGGTAGCTTGAAAATCTTCCTCAGTCTCCCCTGGAAAACCAACAATAATGTCGGTGGTTATTGCTGCCTCGGGAATCTTTTCCCGGACCTCTTCCACAATTCTCAAGAATTTCTTGGTGCGATAGCTGCGTCGCATATCTTTTAAGACACGGTCAGAACCAGATTGCAAAGGCATATGCAACTGGGGACACACATTAGGGGTTTCTGCCATGGCGTCAATAACATCGGAGGTGAATTCCGCCGGATGAGGACTAGTGAATCGCACGCGCTCTAGTCCTTCAATGTCACCGCATGCTCGTAGTAAACGGGAAAAAGCAGAACGATCGCGTGGTAGATCAGGGTCTGCGAAGTTGACGCCATAGGCATTGACGTTTTGCCCCAGGAGAGTTACTTCGCTGACACCTTGGTCAACCAGGGCCTGAACCTCCGCCAGGATATCTCCAGGGCGCCGGTCTACTTCTTTACCCCGGAGGGAAGGGACAATACAAAAAGTGCAGGTGTTATTGCAGCCGACGGAAATGGACACCCAGCCCGAATATGCGGAATCACGTTTTGCCGGGAGGACTGAAGGAAATTGTTCAAGAGATTCGACGATTTCCACTTCAGCCTTGTGGTTGTGCCGGGCTCGTTCCAGCAAAGCAGGTAGGGAACCAAGATTGTGGGTCCCGAATACTACATCCACCCAAGGAGCTTTTTTGATGACGACGTCTCGATCCTTTTGCGCTAGGCAGCCGCCCACCGCGATTTGCATCCCTGGATGATTATCTTTGGTGGCTTTCAACAGGCCCAACGTACCGTACAGCCGAGAATCCGCGTTTTCGCGCACCGCGCAGGTATTAAACACAACGAGGTCTGGTTCATCCCCCTCACGCACGGGGGAATAACCGGCATCTTCCAACAGCCCGGACAAACGCTCCGAGTCATGAACATTCATCTGACAGCCAAAAGTGCGTACTTCATAGGTCCGTCCGGCGTTGTTAAGAACAGCAGAATTTTCTTTTTCTGGGCTGAATTGAGTTGTCACGAAGCAATATTGTAGCTAGCTACCGGCACGCGACAAACTTCCTTCTCCACCCCCTTTAGGGAGAGGGTTTTGCCACTACATCACAGCTACACCCACGTGATTCACCCCACAAAAGGGGTAGATCAGATAGCTGAAGCACTAGAAGTTGTCACATTTACTTTATGCTGTGTCCTATGGCACAGAACAAACCGATGATCCGCATGGCGGGCGTCGAAAAATATTTTGATGATTATCACGCCCTTCGGGACATTAATTTAGAGATTCCCCGTGGCCAAGTGGTGGTAGTTTTAGGCCCGTCAGGTTCAGGTAAATCCACTCTGTGCCGCACCATTAACCGCCTGGAAACAATTGATTCTGGGGTTATTGAAATTGATGGTGTAGCTCTTCCCGAGGAAGGCAAAGCTCTTGCCAAATTGAGGGCTGAGGTTGGGATGGTGTTCCAGTCTTTCAATCTTTTCCCTCATTTAAGGATTCGGGATAATGTCACTCTGGGGCCGATCAAAGTCCGTCAGCTCAATAAAGCCGAAGCTGCGAAAAGGGCCGATGTCCTGCTCGAAAGAGTGGGTATAGCTACGCAGGCAGAAAAGTATCCAGCCCAGCTATCGGGTGGTCAGCAGCAACGTGTCGCTATAGCTCGAGCCCTGGCGATGGATCCCAAGGTGATGCTCTTTGATGAGCCTACGTCAGCTCTGGATCCAGAAATGGTCAATGAGGTGTTAGAGGTCATGGCTGACCTCGCTCGCGAAGGCATGACCATGGTGGTGGTAACTCATGAAATGGGATTTGCCCGACGCGTAGCTGACCGCGTCTTATTCATGGCCGACGGCGCCATTGTGGAAGATTCCACTCCCGAGGATTTTTTCACCAACCCCCAAAGCGATCGCGCCAAGGATTTCCTTAACAAGATTCTTGCCCACTAATCCCCTTATCTGAAGGAGACAATCATGAAATCTTCCCTTTCCCGGGTCCTAGCATTGTGCGCTGCAGCCGGAGTAGCACTCAGTACCCTAACTGCCTGTGGTGGAGGATCAGAAGGACTATTAGCCCAAATCGAATCAGGCAAAGTCACAGCTGGTGCTAAATATGACCAGCCAGGCTTAGGGCTTCGCGGTTCCGATGAATCCATGAGCGGATTAGATGTAGAAGTCAGTAAATACGTCATTAACCACATTGCTAAGGAGAAAGGCTGGAAAGAACCCGAAATCACGTTCCGGGAAACTCCGACTGCTCAGCGAGAAACGTTGATTCAAAACGGTGAGGTTGGGATGATTGCGGCTACCTACTCCATTAATGAAGGCCGTGCTCAAAGTGTTAACTTTGCTGGACCCTACCTGGTTACTCATCAAGCTTTGTTGGTGCGGGAAAATGATAATTCCATCAAGGGTCTTAATGATCTCAATGGAAAGATTCTGTGCACCACCTCTGGATCTACTCCCGCCCAAAAGGTTAAGGAGGCACTGCCAGGAGTCCAGCTCCAGGAATTTGATGTGTATTCTTCCTGCGTTGAGGCACTGCGCAATGGCACGGTCGATGCTCTCACAACTGACGCCACTATTTTGAACGGCTACTCTGCACAGTCTCCGAACACTTTCCGGGTGGTTCCGCTGCTGAAGCCTGACGGCTCCCAGTTTACCGACGAGTATTACGGAGTCGGCTTGGCTAAAGATGATCAGGAAGCTACCGATGCTGTCAATGAGGCGCTCACAGCCATGATCAAAGACGGTACTTTTGACCGTTTAGTGAGCGAAAACCTAGGCAAAGCGGAAGGCGTTTCTCCAGGTACACCTGGGGATCTCTCCTTCCTGAAGAAGTAACCGGACAAAGCGACAAAGCACAAGGGAGTTCTAGCGGATGTCCTCATTCTTATCTGACCTTGGACCCGCACTCATTCCAGCTTTTTGGATGACCATAAAGTTGTCTATTATCTCTGGAATTGGCGCGCTGCTTCTTGGCACCGTTCTAACCGCCATGCGGGTATCACCAGTGGGGATCATCCGCTTTCTCTCCGCGTTTTATATCAACACCATCAGAAACACTCCTCTGACATTAGTGGTGCTGTTTTGCTCTTTCGGGTTATACCAAAACCTCGGCCTGACGTTGGCTAACCCCACATCCCCTACGTTTTTGGTAGACAATAATGTCCGTCTCGCCATTCTTGGATTCATTCTCTACACGTCGGCCTTTGTCGCAGAGTCTTTAAGATCAGGAATCAACACCGTTGATTTCGGCCAGGCGGAAGCCGCCAGGTCACTTGGTCTGAACTTTAGTCAAACATTCCGATTTATTGTCTTCCCTCAAGCCCTACGCTCCGCCATCGTCCCGTTGGGCAATACATTCATCGCATTGATCAAGAACACCACAATAGCTTCGGCTATTGGGGTAGCTGAGGCTTCCTTGCTGATGAAAGGAACAATCGAAATGAACGCTAACTACTTGTTCCTGATCTTCGGGATATTCGCACTGGGATTTATGGTCCTCACCCTACCCACCGGAATGGTATTCACTAGCTTATCTCGGCGACTGGCGGTGAAGAAATAAAAATGAGTGTTCGCGCTACAGTTCTCTATGACACCCCCGGACCACGAGGACGTCGATTAAATCTTCTGCTCAGCGGAGTTTCTTTCCTCATCATCGCGGGTATCTTGTGGTGGGTACTATCAACGCTCCACCACAATGGTCAATTAGCAGCGTCCCGTTGGCTTCCCTTCCTTAATTCACGCACCTGGTCCACCTATATCTTGCCGGGTCTATGGGGCACTCTTCGCGCCGCGTTTTTGTCCATTATTTTCGCTCTGATCCTGGGTACTGTTCTTGGTCTAGGCCGCCTGTCTCGAAACCGAGGTGTCGCAGCTCTCTGTGGCGTAATCGTGGAATTTTTTCGCGCTATCCCGGTCCTACTACTCATGATCTTTGCGTATCAGCTGTTTGCCCACTACCACCTGGTTGCTTCCAAACAGCTGGCCCTATCAGCAGTCGTCACGGGTTTAACTCTCTACAACGGTTCAGTCATTGCTGAGATTCTTCGTGCTGGCATTCACTCCCTTCCCCGAGGTCAAACTGAAGCTGCCGAGGCTCTGGGACTCAGTCACTCCCAAACAATGAAACTGGTTCTGTTGCCTCAAGCTGTGGCCGCCATGCTGCCTGCCTTGATTGCCCAAATGGTCATTGCCCTCAAAGATTCGGCCCTGGGTTATCAAATTGGCTACGTGGAAGTGGTACGCTCTGGTATCCAATCGGCCTCAGCCAATCGTAATTTCATTGCATCCTTGGTGGTGGTCGCCATCATCATGATTCTGATTAATTATGGCTTAACCTGGGTAGCTAACCGCGTCGAACGCCAACTGAGAGCTGGTCGGGCTCGTCGTAATATTGTTGCGAAGGTTCCCGAACATGCGCATCAGGGATTAGAGACCAAAGATAATGTCAATGCGGACTGGCATAATCCTGGTTATCACGAAGTGCGAAACCCAGGCGAGTAGCTCTCCGTTTCGCGACGGGTAACTCTATCCCCCTTGCCTTAGTTGAGCTATTCGTTCTTCCAGTGCGTGGCGGGCTAACCGCACGCACAATCCCTGCCTAAAACCTCGCCTGGTTAGCATCCCCACCAGACGTCGCACTTCTTTGTCCCGTTCTTTCTTATCTGACGGAATAGCCTTGATGGACCGGGCTTTCTTTTCTAGCAATTTTTGCGCGATAGCTTCATCCTCGGCATGAGTAATCTGTGCCAAAGCTTTTTGCCGATCCGCGACAGACACTCCCTTATGTTGTAATTCCCAGTCCAAAGCCTGTGCCGATTTCGCTCGCCGTTTCCTCCGCTGTTCTACCCATTGGTGGGCAAATTGCTCATCATCGATGAGTCCAGCATTCTCCAAATCAGCGATGACGGACTCTACGATCAGCTCTGGGAAATCTAGCGCTAAGAGCCTACCCCTTAATTCTTCTCTAGAGCGCGATCGCTGATCCAACAGTTTTAAGGCACGACGTCGCACTGGTTCCTTATTCAGTTCCTCCTGATGATCAAATAGCTCACTCTTGATCTCACCAGCTGCATGTTTCTTCAATAATTCATGCACAGCGATGAGGCGCTTTTCCTGGGACTCAGAGTGGTGGACCATGGTTGTGTTTAGGCTTCCTCAGCGTCCTCATCATCAAAATCGACGTTCGGAATCATGTCCACCGGATCGTCACTGAGCTCGTCATGTTCTTCCTCTTTGGCATAGGGGCCCACCCCGAGTTTGGTGAGAATTTTCTTTTCAATTTCATCGGAAAGTTCCGGGGTAGATCTCAGATACTGGCGTACCTTTTCTTTCCCTTGTCCTAATTGGTCCCCCTCATAGGTAAACCAACTTCCCGATTTCTTAATAATTCCGTTCTCTACGCCTAAATCAATGAGCGAAGATTCACGGGAAATTCCTTCTCCATAAAGAATGTCAAATTCCGCAGTTTTAAATGGTGGGGATACTTTATTCTTGACTACTTTGAGACGAGTCCGGCTACCAATGGCGTCCTGCCCGTCTTTCAGAGTTTGAATGCGACGCACATCACATCGAACAGAGGAATAGAATTTCAGCGCTTTTCCACCGGTAGTAGTCTCGGGGGACCCGAACATCACCCCAATTTTTTCGCGCAGCTGATTGATAAAAATAGCTGTAGTTCCAGCATTGTAGAGCGCTCCAGTCATTTTCCGGAGTGCTTGGCTCATCAATCGCGCCTGGAGGCCAACATGACTGTCCCCCATCTCACCTTCAATCTCTGCTTTGGGAGTCAACGCAGCTACGGAGTCCACCACGATGATGTCGATAGCCCCGGAACGGACAAGCATATCCGCTATTTCTAGGGCTTGTTCACCGGTGTCAGGCTGAGAAACAAGTAACGCATCGGTATCAACACCGAGTTTCCGCGCATACTCTGGATCCAAAGCATGTTCAGCATCGATAAAAGCAGCTATTCCCCCAGCTTTTTGGGCTGATGCGATGGCATGCAGAGCTACTGTGGTTTTACCGGACGACTCCGGACCATAAATCTCAACGATTCTTCCCCGCGGGAACCCTCCTACTCCGAGCGCAATATCAATAGCGGTATTTCCGGAAGAAATTGCTTGCACTGGTGGCCTATTTTCGTCCCCCAAGCGCATCACGGCACCCTTACCGAAGTCTTTTTCTATCATCGCCAAGGCGGACTCTAAGGCCTTGGTCCGGTCATCCCCACTCACCGGACCGGAAGCGCTCTTCTTTTTCTTTGCGGCCATAACTGAACCCATCCTTTACTCGATTACTTTGTCCTCAACTGTTTTGACTCCCGGAACCCGTCAAAGGATCCCTCCCCCTGATAAAAGCGGTACCGGGTGGTTTATGTACACGCCATACCTTAAGCCAAGGGCCGGACATCAACCCCAAACCTACACAAACAATTGTTCGAATACAACCAGACACGCCGCTCTCTTCCGCACACCCAAAAGTGCCTGAAATTCCCCCTCTCACCAACCCCCGGTAGGTTATTAAGGCATGACTAACTCTCGGCCTTCATATACCACCGCCGACCTAGCGTACATCACTGTTTTCGCCGCACTCATTTGTGTCCTTGGTTTCTTTAGCATCCCCATCGGAGGCCTCGGAGTCCCTATTGTTTTACAAAACGCCGGTATTATCCTCGCTGGATTAGTCCTAGGGGGGCGGCGTGGCACCCTCACCACTTGCCTTTTCCTTATCATCGGCATCGTTTTGCCGGTACTCGCCGGAGGACGCACCACCTTGGCCGCTCTTGCCGGCCCCACCGCTGGATATCTCCTCGGATATATACTGTCTGCTTTCGTGGCCGGGATCATCGCCTACCAGGCTCCGGAAAAGAAGCTAGGTCGAATTCTTGTTTTCGCCCTCGCTAGTATCGCCGCAGTAGCAACGCAATACCTCTTCGGCATCCTTGGCCTCATGTGGCGCAGCAGTCTCGATTTCACCGCCGCTCTTATCGCCCAGGGACCATATATTCTCGGCGATATATACAAGTTAATTTTTGTCATCATTATTGCACTCGGCGTTCATATGGCCTTCCCTGATCTCATTCGACACCGTTCACGCCCCTAAACCATGCCTGAAGTTTCTTTTCACTCTGTTTCACTCCAATTCGACGACCAACTCATCCTCGATAACCTCTCCTTTCGCCTGAGCGAACATAGAATCGGCATTATCGGAGAAAATGGAAGTGGTAAGTCATCCCTCGTCCGGCTGATTAATGGTCTTAGTGTTGCCACTTCTGGTGAGGTAAAAGTTAATGGGTTAAACCCCGCCCGCCAAGCCAAAGAAGTTCGACGTCTTGTTGGCTTCATCTTTTCCGACGCAGACAATCAGATCATCATGCCGAGAGTTCGCGATGACGTCGATTTTTCCCTTCGTCGACGTGGACTTTCTCGAGATGAACGCCAAAATCGGGTCGATGCGGTTCTAGAGCAATTTGGGTTGACTGAGATAGCTGAGCAGACTCCACATTCGCTATCTAGTGGGCAAAAGCAATTACTAGCTCTAGCGTCAGTTATTGTCATCAACCCCGATATTATTATCGCCGATGAACCCACGACCCTGTTGGATTTACGCAATAGAATCAAAATCTCTCGAATATTCTCGCAACTACAGCAACAATTAATCGTGGTTAGCCACGATCTTGATATTTTAGAGAATTTCGACCGCATCCTTTGCGTCGATCACCACAGAATTATTGCCGATGGTTCTCCACACGAGGTTCTTCCTTTTTATCGCACTCTGATGACGGAGCGAGCGTCGTGAATAATCCCCCCTTAGGCGTCTATTTTCCTGGGAATTCGATTATTCATCGACTCACTCCGGGTCCTAAATTCCTCGGGCTTATTATTTATATTCTGGTGGTCACGTTCGCTATTTCTCAGCTGCGGTGGGCGTTGGTAGCGGCAACGATCCCTCTGGCCGGGTTTATCATTGCAAAAATTCCGCTGCGGTTGGCCTTGCAACAACTGTGGCCTCCTGTGCCTCTTCTGCTCACGTTGGGGGCGTTTCGTTGGTGGTCAAGCGATATGTTCTCAGCGGCGTTGATGGTCACCGTGCTGTTCTTATCAATTATGGCTGCAGCTTTGGTGACGTTGACTACTCCGCTAACTCAATTGATGGATTCTCTGGATCACACTGGAGCGCCATTAGCACGGCTCGGTGTTCCCGTCGAAGCGATTTCTTTGGCCATCACGTTGACAATTCGCTTAATTCCAGTCTTGTTCCTTATGATGAGTGAGGTGCTCGACGCAAGAAAAGCTCGTGGCGCGGGATGGTCCTTAACAGCTTTTGGTGTTCCTCTGATGGTTCGTTGCATGAAAAAAGCCCGGGCGCTCGGGGAGGCGCTCCAGGCTCGTGGCGTCGATGAGGACGACTTTTAGTTATTAGTTCTCGCCACGTAGTTCTCTGAGCCGCTGGGCAACTGCATCATTGCTATTGTGATCCTCAGCGGGGCTAGATCCTATCTGGTGCTGGGAATCAGCCTGATGAGTCTCTACCGCAGGAGAGTTCTTCTTATTCATTTCAGCCCGGATTTGCTCCAGTCGAGAATGCCCGGCCATATTCAGGCCAGCTTGCTCCACCTCAGCCATCCGCCCTTGAACCGAGTTTTGAGCTAATTCAGCTTCTCCTAGGGCTTTAGCATAACGGCGTTCGATTTTGTCTCGTACTTGATCCAGGTTCGGGGTACTCCCAGCAACCATCTGATTCATTGACTGCAGGGACTCGGACACCTTTTCTTGCATCTTGGCTTGTTCCAGCTGGCTGAGCAATTTAGTACGCTCAGCTACTTTCTGCTGGAGTGCCATGGAGTTACGCTCCACAGCTTGCTTGGCCTGATCTGCTTGACGCAGAGCTTGATCATGGAGCTTCTTGGTATCTTCAACCGTTTGCTCCGCGTTAACTAACTGGGTAGCGAAAGCCTCCGCGGTGTTTTCATATTCTTGGGCTTTTCGCTCATCCCCCTCAGCGCGCGCCTTGTCCGCCAACTGAAGGGCTTGCCGGGTATTGGCCTGCAATTTCTCAATATCGGCCAATTGGCGATTCAGCTGCATTTCCAGTTGCCGCTGATTACCAATTACAGCTGCAGCCTGCTGGGAAAGCTCTTGGTGTTGACGTTGAGCTTCTTCGATGGCCTGCTGAATTTGTACCTTGGGATCGGCGTTTTCTTCAATCTTGGAATCGAAAAGCGCCATTAGGTACTTCCATGCTTTTACAAAGGGATTAGCCATCGCTGTTGCGGCCTCCTACGCCTCAAAATACTTCTCTAAAACATGTTAAATTAGCGCACCGGATACAGGTCCGCTAGCAAGAGCCGCCCCTATGGTAACCGATCCTGGTAAGAAACGCCTTAAACCCCGGCTAATTCTTCTGCAACAGATTGCAATGCCATGGAACCTGCCGCCTCAATTAAAACATCAGCCACACTCACCTCAAGAGCATGACACACTGAGGCTAGTAATTCCGAGGACACTTCTTTACGGCCTCGCTCTAGCTCAGATAAATATCCCGGAGAAACACAGGCCTTTTCCGCTAATTCCCGCAGAGTAATGGCACGGTCATTCCGAAATGATCTCAAGGCCTCCCCCAACGCTTCTCGCAGCAATGGTTCCGGCGCCGGTTCTGGCCTGATTCTCCCCTTGAGGGGGGTGTCCAGCAGTGCAGTGTTAGTACTCATTACTTAACCTAACGCTCAAACAACAGCATTTGTTCCCAGGATGTCGAGAAGAAATTCTATTCCTTTGTTGACGCTCTCCTGACGAATATACTCGCGGGTTTCTCGTGCACTCCCACGCGAGCTCAGGTGAAGATGGTGATAAAAGATGCTCGACGCCGGTCCAGCCACTCCTATCCACACCTCTCCGACGTCGTGACCGTCCTGGGGCTCCGGGCCGGCTACCCCCGTAAGCGAAATCCCCCAGGTAGCACGGCAGGTATTTTGCGCCCCTTGAGCCATCGCTATAGCGGTGCTCGCGGCAACCGGACCGTCCTTCTCCAAGATTGTCGTCGGAACTCCCGCAAGGAGGTGTTTTAATTCCGTGGCATAGGTGATTAATCCTCCTCGAAGCACAGCCGATGCACCGGGTACTGAGGCGAGAGTGGCGCTAAATAATCCAGCGGTTAAAGATTCACAACTAGCTACTGTTTCACCACGTTGGCGCAGTTCAGTAACAAGTTCAGCAGCTGAGGTCATGTCATTGTTTTCCTGAATCAACCAGATATTGAATACCGGTAATCACGGTTATTGCCAGCGCGGCTGCCATGACGATATGGGCGGGCCACATCATCCAGGCGGGTAAGGGGCACAGATACAGTGCCACGGCTAACGCTTGGAGAGTGGTTTTCCATTTTCCACCACGGCTAGCGGGAACAACTTTCCCACGCCTGAGTAACACCATCCGCCAGAAAGTGATACCTAGTTCTCTCACCACAATCACTATGGTGACCCACCACCACAGCACACCGATAATGTTAAGACACACCAAAGCAGAAATCATGAGGGCTTTATCTGCAATCGGATCAGCTATTTTTCCGAAATTGGTGATAATTCCCCTAGCTCGAGCAATATCGCCGTCAAGTTTGTCCGTGATCATCAGTGCAGCGAAGACCCCGAAGCTGGCCCAGCGATACCCCAAGTGTTCACCTTGTCCGCGAATTACTAGCCACACAAAAACCGGGACGAAGAGTATCCGCAGACAGGTCAACACATTGGGCAGGTTCACATTGGACTGCCGGACCTGGTTTCCTCGAACATTGCTCACCCTCACCACCCTACCCGGTGGCGCCGCCACGGCCAGGAACCTGCTGGAGAATTCTCCAGCACAGTACAGTGTTAGTTATGAATTATTTTGCTGTGCTGTATCACTATGCTGCAGATTCCGAGCGTATTGCCGCTATTCGCCCTGAACACCGTGAATTCCTCGGCGAATTGCTCAACCAAGGAATCGTGGTGGGTTCCGGGCCCTATACCGATGGAAACGGTGGAGCCTTAATTATTATTCGTCTTCCTGAATCGGCAACCGCAGAAGATGCAGCGGAGCTCATGGACCGCGATCCCTTCCACCTTAAGGGGGCATTGTCAGGCCGCGACATCCGACCCTGGAATCCAGTTCTCAATATTTTTGGGGACTAACGCCGCTTAAGCTGATGAGGGCCAATCCTCCCCGGTGGTTTTCGCAGTATTCCACTGGGGTGCAATAGCGCCTTGAGCTTCATCCCGTTTGGATTTAATTACCGAAGCAATAACGGTAATAGTGAGTACCACGAGGATAAATATGAGAGAAAAGACCGTCGGTACTTCTGGGACAGCGACGTCGTGGCCACCGTTAATAAACGGAATATTATTTTCATGGAGGGCGTGCAGGACCAATTTCACGCCAATAAACCCTAGAATTATCCCCAAACCATAGGGTAGATAGACCAGGCGATCTAAAAGACCATCTAAGAGGAAATACATTTGCCGCAAACCTAAGAGCGCAAAGGCGTTTGTTGTAAAAACAATATACGGTTCGACGGTAATTCCATAAATCGCCGGAATGGAATCCAAAGCAAAAATCAAATCAACCATTCCAATAGCGACCAAAGCCACCACCAAGGGGGTCAGTGCTAGTTTCCCTCGGCTTTTGCCCGCTTCGGGCGCTAAACGCAGAGCTAGTTTATCTGCATGGTAATTCTCAGTAACTGGAATGACTTTTCTTAGCCAAATAATGACTTTCATGTCTTGGGGATCTGTTTCTGGCGTGTCGTTGACTTCATTCCAGATCAGCTTGATGGCGGTATAAAGCAGGAAAATTCCGAACAGGTAGAAAACATCTGACCACGCATGGATCACCGCCGCACCCAGCAAGATAAAGATGAGTCGGAACACTAGCGCTAAAGCAATACCAATGAGGAGAACCTTTTGCTGGTATTTTCTTGGGATCTTAAAGGAACCCATGATCAACGCGAAAATAAAAAGATTATCGACACTGAGTGCTTTTTCAGTGATATAGCCGGTAAAGAATTCCACTCCATGTTGGTGGGGATTGCCGGGTTCTCCCCATGTTAACCAGAGAAAACCACCAAAAATGCAGGCTAAGGCCACGTAGAATAGTGACCACCAGGCGGATTCTTTCAGGCTGGGTTCGTGGGGAGTGCGGACGTGGGAATAGAAATCGAAAAAGAAAAAACCGATGATCACAGCGATGGTGATCACCCATGTCAAAGCATTGACTTCCATGCTCTCATGGACCTCCGGAAGTGTCTCGAACTTACCGGAGGTCTCCCCCACCCGAAGAAGGATCTTCGGGCCGGTGTGGCCGGGGCTTAAGGTTCAAAGCGTCCGTGTTGACGACCATCACCGTGTCTGGGGTACTCCCCTCCTTATGTGATGAGTACTTTACGGCAAAAAGGAGCGACTGCCAACTGACGGTTGCTCGTGACGCGCGCCATGAAGGGTTAAAAAGCTCCAGAGGATGGATTATTTCCGGCTTCTATGACCCGAGTTTCAGGTGCTGACTCGGCCTGAACCTCTTTGGGAGCTTCGGCTGGATCGGCGCCTTTAACCATCCAGATAGTGGTTTCTAATTCCTCGGGTTTAACAAGGACTTCTCGAGCTTTGGACCCCTCGGAAGGCCCTACAATACCCCGGCTTTCCATGAGATCCATCAAACGGCCAGCCTTGGCGAAACCGACTCGAAGTTTCCGCTGCAGCATGGACGTCGAACCCATTTGGGAGGTGACCACAAGCTCGATAGCTTCAAGTAGGTCATCCATATCCTTACCGATTTCTTCATCGATGTCCCGCTTGGATTCGGAAACACGCTCATCGGTTACTCCCTCGGTATAAACCGGTTCGCGCTGAGCCTTAGCCTGATCCACCACAGCCTGGATTTCTTCATCGGTGACAAACGCACCCTGCAACCGCACCGGTTTATTAGCCCCCTGGGCAATAAAAAGCCCGTCTCCCATTCCAATGAGTTTTTCAGCTCCACCCTGATCCAAGATGACTCGAGAGTCAGTCAACGAGGACGTAGCAAAAGCTAGCCGGGAGGGGACATTGGTCTTAATCAAACCAGTCACCACGTCAACTGAGGGCCGCTGAGTAGCAAGCACCAAGTGGATTCCCGCAGCCCGAGCTTTCTGAGTAATCCGAACAATGGAATCCTCAATTTCCTTCGGCGCGGTCATCATAAGGTCAGCCAACTCATCGACAACGCAAACAATAAAAGGATAGGGCCGGTATTCTCGCTGGGAACCAGCCGGGGCTTGAACCTGCCCGGCTTTAACCTTGCGATTGAAGTCTTTAATGTGCCGCACCCGCGCAGACTTCATATCCAAATACCGCTGCTCCATCTCCTCCACCAACCACTGCAAAGCAGCGCTAGCTTTCTTCGGCTGCGTGATAATAGGGGTAATCAGATGAGGAATCCCCTCATACGGAGTCAACTCCACCATTTTTGGATCGACAAGGATCAATCGAACGTCCTCAGGCGTAGATCGTGTGAGGAGCGAAACTAACAGAGAGTTCACAAAGGCTGACTTACCGGAACCGGTGGAACCTGCGACCAACAGATGCGGCATTTTCTGCACTGAATGACACACAAAGTCGCCCTCAATGTCTTTGCCCAACCCCACCAACATGGGGTCCGGGTTTGCTTTAGTTTTCGCTGCATTGAGAACATCTCCAAGACGCACCATCTCACGGTCTGGATTAGGAACCTCAATTCCAACCGCAGACTTCCCGGGAATCGGGGTGAGAAGCCGAACATTATCGGTGGCAACAGCATAAGCCAGGTTGGATTGCAGGTTGGTGATCTTAGAAACTTTCACACCAGGGCCTAATTCCACCTCATACCGGGTCACTGTTGGCCCGCGTGAAAATCCAGTAACAGTAGCGTTGACCTTGAACTCACGGAATACATCGGTAATAGCGTCAATAATCCGATCGTTCACCTCAGAGTGTTGCTTCGGCGGTTCGCCAGGGATCAGCAACTCCGAACTTGGCAATTGATAATCATCACCTTGTTCCTCCAGGACGCCGGGCTCAGCCGTGGGCTTAGGTTGGGCAACAGTCTTTGCCAGTGTCGGCTGGGGTGTCGAGACTGGGGCAGCTACAGGAGTTGTTGGCGGAGTCGTAGTCTGCTCAGAATCCTCCCTCGGATCTCTGTGTTCCACCGGATCCGAGTGCTCACTTTGCTGATAAGCACGAGCGCTTGCCACCCAGCGTTGATGCGTTTGGGCAACGGGATCGTCCGATGATAGCTCTACTGTGGGATCTTCCCCACCACCTGCAGAATTATTGTTTTCGGGATAAACCGCGGCAGCTGGCGTCGCCCCGAATAATCCAGTTTCAGTTGTCTGCTCCTGGGCAGATGCCGGCTGAAAAACCCCGCTTTTTGAGGTGGAGCGACGCCTGGGAGCTCGACGCGGTATAGCTACTGTGGGCGCGGTGGTGTGGGAGGGATCCTTACCAGCGGCACGTTCCTCTAATTCGAAATCCACGTGGCCGTAACGGTCATCGTCATCTGATTCCTCTTCTGAGGAGGAACCTTGGATCAGTTCTTTGATGACGTTGACAAATTCTCGGGTGGTAATGCCTGTGGCTTTGAGTGCGCCATAGACTAATACCAAAGCCAGAATCGGGACCGCCAAATAGGTGCTAAATCCTAGAGACAGGGGACCGCCTATGACCGCCCCGATTATGCCTCCGGCGCGGCCGCGGCCAGTGCTGTCAATTGGATTGCCAGCAAAAACGTGAATAAGTGCCAGCATGGCCAACACAATAATGGCGACACCGAGGGTGCCTTGGGCGCGATGCGGAATATCGCGAAGTTTGTTGAGCATGAGGGCGATAGCAAAGACCACGAGCGCCACCGGAAGAATCAGGGCGCCTGCCCCGATGAGGAAATGAGCTCCGGTGTCAATGGCTTCGCCTACTGGCCCTGCGACGTCGAACCATACGGATGCGCCTAAGACAACGGCTATTCCAATGAGGCTAAGACCTAGGCCATCGGAGTGCTCATCGATCCAGGAGAAAAAGGATTCTGAGTGAGGCGGTTGAGCCGATAGTTCTTCTTCACTTTCTGGTTCTGGATCAGGGGTGAGAAAATCATCAGGATCTTCGAGGCCACCATAAACATTGTTGTTTTTATCTCGGGCACGAATTTTGTTGCTTACCCCTCTCGTGACGCTACCTACCCCGCGTGCAGCGGAGCCAAAAAGCACCCCTATCCCCTGTCCGACAGCTTTAAAAGCACTTCCGGTTCGTTCCGCAGAGGTCTCAGCAGCCCGGTTCGCTACTGCAAATGAGGATGTCGGCGTGCCGCTGCCACGGTCAAAAGACCGGGTAGCCGGAGTTCGGCTCCCGGTGGAATAGGAAGAGCGTCCTTGGGGGCGCGTTTTATCTCGCGCTGATTCTCGGTACCCTCTCGAACGCTGTGCAGCGGCATTCTTGACAGACATGCCTTTAACAATAGCCGCTAAGGCCTCACCATTCACATTTGCCACACCGGGGTTGAGGAGATTGTGACATGCTCCAGACCCTTCAGGAAAGACAAGTTTATAGACTAGACCTGGTAATCAGGTTGGCGTCTCCGTCAATGCGAATATCGACGGCGTCGCGCCCCGTAGCAAAAAGCAGAAGCTCGCCTGGATCCCCGAAGACGTGGACTCCGTTGTCGCCACGCTGCGCAACTCTACGAGTATCCGCGGCAGTAATCGGCGGATAGCCGGTGGGAACCAGATGAATTGGGGCAGCGCTCTGAGACAGTAACCGCACCCCGATCAGACGGAGAATCCTGACCAATGAGTCGTTGACCGCGGCAGAAAATTCTCTTGGCTCCCAGTCTCCTTCAGCCCGGCGAACATCTTCGAAATGAATGAAGTGTTCCGAAGTGTTGATGAGTGAGTCAAGAAATCGGATGGGGTTATAACGTTGGGGGCCGCGCCGCCAGCGATTCACCAATTCCTCATAGTCAAGGTGCTGATAGGACTCTTTGACCTTGCGTTCGTAGGAGGCAAGAGCGGGAAAGAAAATCGCCACGGCGGCGTCGGGTCTATTTTCTCGAAGAAAAAGATGCATGGCTAAGTCCTGGGTGGTCCACCCTTCGCACAAGGTGGGGGCCGACGGACCTTTGCGCAGCAGCATATCAGCCAGACGTTCACGTTCGGTAGCGGCAAAAGACATAAACCCCAGCCTAGCCTTTATGGAAAGCTAAACCGGGGTTGACATTCCCAAAGCGGTGAGCACTATAAACTCGGGCGAGTACCCTGTAATTCCGCATCACCGATGTATTCGGTATCGGAACTCATCGGTACCACGGTGGGTACCACCATTGGTTCACGGCGCCACTTTTGTTCCACGTATCGGGAAACCTTGCGGCGCAGCTGCTTCACCATTCGGTAAGGATCATTTTCACCTTCGGCAGCCAGATCATTCATGGTGGATTCCACTAATTTAGCGATTTCCGGAATCATCGCCTTGGCGTCCTCAGAGAAGCCTTTGGCCACGACGCTGGGGAATTCAAGAAGCCGACCAGTACGGTTATCAATGACCGCAGTGATGGCTAGCAACCCGCCCTCGCCTAGGGAGGTACGATCAGCTAACACTTCGGCGTCAATATCGCCCATGCGGACCCCATCGACGAAGAGATTGCCCACCGGGATTTGACCCACAACCCGGGCGCGGCCATCAACGAGGTCAACTACCACGCCGTTTTGAGCAAGAACTACCCGGTCAGCGGGAACCCCGGTAGCGATGGCCAATTCCTTGTTGGCGCGCAGATGCCGCCATTCCCCATGCACCGGCATCGCATTTCGAGGCCGCGCAGCGTTATAGAGGAAGAGAAGTTCACCGGCAAAACCGTGACCAGAGGTGTGAACTTTAGCGTCTTTGCCGGTGACCACCGTGGCGCCAATTTGAGCAAGCATATTAATGACGCCGAAAACGGCTTCTTCATTACCAGGGACCAGCGATGAAGAAAGAATAATGAGGTCACCATCACGAACAGTGATTTGGCGATGCTCCCGACGCGCCATGCGAGACAATGCTGCCATGGGCTCACCCTGCGTACCGGTGGTAATCAATAGCACCTTATGGGGAGCCATTTTGGCTGCATCATCCATAGATATAAAGGTCCCGCGGGGAGCTTTCAGATAGCCCATCTTCTCCGCAATTTCCATGTTGCGAATCATCGACCGGCCATTAAAAGCAACCTTGCGTCCGGCTGCTACCGCGGCATCCACGGCAGACTGGACGCGGTAAACATTGGAGGCAAAAGAAGCCACAATAACCCGCTGTTTAGCGTCTGCTACCAGCCGCTTGAGGGTTGGGGTGATCTCTGATTCCGACCCTGAAAATCCTGGTGTGCTGGCATTCGTAGAGTCGCACAACAACAGATCTACCCCTTCATCACCGAAGCGGGATAGCGCCGGCAAATCAGTGGGTTTACCGCCAATGGGGGTTTGGTCCAGTTTAATGTCACCGGTGTGAATAACCAGACCAGCGCCAGTTTTAATGGCAATCCCTAGGCAATCTGGAATGGAGTGGTTGACCGTCCAGAATCGCAAGTTAAAGGGACCACGATTAACATCGGAGGACTCATTAACCTCAATGAGCTTCGGGCGTTGCCGGTGCTCCTGGCACTTCGCTGCGATAAGCGCCAAGGTAAATTTCGACGCCAGAATAGGAAGGTCTGCTCGGTGCTTAAGTAGCCACGGGATTCCACCAATATGGTCTTCATGCCCGTGAGTAATCACCAGGGCATCAACCCGATCTAGGTGATTTTCAATAGGCCCAAAATCCGGGAGGATCAAATCCACCCCTGGTTCCCCTGAGGACGGGAAGAGAACACCACAATCCACAATTAACAGTCGATTATTGTATTCAAACACCGTCATATTGCGGCCGATTTCGGAAATACCACCCAACGCGTAAATCCGCAGCCCATTTTTCGGCGCCTTCGGCGGAGCCGGTAACCGCTTAGTTAAATCCGCCCCCTGCATGGACTTCACGACGTTCCGGCGTCCACCATCCTGACGAGAACGCTTCCCCCCTTGCCCACGTCGGTTTTGATTTTTCGCCCGACGCCCATCTTGACCATTCTTCTTGGCGTCGCTGTACTTCTTCTCGGTGCCGTTTCGAGCTGCACCTTCTTCCTCCGGTGCGTGAAACACCGGAGTGTCAGCCCCCGGAGGGCCCGCCTTACGGGTCACTTTCCGAGAACGATTTCGGGGTTCAGTCATATTTAAAGGACTCCAGATTTTTCCATATCGTCGCGAAGCTCCTCAACTTCTTCCGCAGTAGGCGGAGTAATCGGCAGCCGAGGATCTCCGACTTCAATGCCCTGCAAACGGAGGGCAGCTTTTGCGAGGCTAGCTCCACCCAAACGAGCCTGGGCATGAACCAGCGGATTTAATGTGGCATTTATGCTACGAGCTCGCTCCAAGTCACCTTCAGCAAAGCTGGTATAAAGCTCCCTTAGCTGGCGGGGAGCCGCATGCCCAATGACCGAAATAAATCCGGTAGCGCCAACAGAAAGCCAAGGTAGGTTCAGCGGATCGTCCCCTGAGTACCATGCCAAGCCGGTTTCCGCAATGAGCTCAGTTGCAGCTGTGATGTCACCTTTGGCATCTTTCAGCGCCTGAACAGTGGGCAATTCAGCCAACCGTCGAATAGTATCAGATGCAATAGGTACTCCCGAACGCCCGGGTATGTCATAGAGACAAATTGGGGTATCAGTAGCAGCGGCCACTGCCCGGAAATGTTCATATAATCCGGTCTGATTTGGCTTGGAGTAATAAGGAGTGACCACCAGCAAAGCATCAGCTCCGGCCTCAGTGGATGCCCGAGCGAGCTCAATGGAAGAGTGAGTATTGTTTGTCCCCGCACCAGCAATAATTTTAGCGCGGTCACCCACTTCCTCCTTCACAGCTTTGAGCAACTCAAGCTTTTCTGCAGTAGTGGTGGTCGGAGACTCTCCCGTGGTGCCAGCCAGCACCAAGGAATCACAACCTTCATCAACAAGATGCGCCGCAAGACGTCGACCGGCACCAAGATCAAGCTCACCATCTTGGCCGAAAGGCGTGACCATGGCTACGCAGACGGTACCGAAGGTGTCGATTCCGTTCTTCGATGTCAAAACTGTGCTCATGACCTGAAAGAATACCTGTTTAATTTCCTTCCGGGGGCACCGACCCACAGGGAAAATCTGCCCATAGCAAAGGACTTGCTGCTGAGAGCACAGCGAAACTAGCCTTGGCCACTTCCTGGATTTCCTGTTCGGCGTTTTCCCCACCACTCTGTTTCAGGAAATCTCGCCAACCGGCGATGCTAGAACTCACAACCACGGGGCTTTCGCTCAATCCTGGCTCTAAACCACGCAAGGCCGCAGAAATTTCTTTAGCCTTGAGTACCGCATTGTTCTCCTCGTGGAATTGCTCGGCTAACACCTCAGCCAATTCACGACTGAGAAAAGTTAAATCATCGACGGCATTGTCCACCATTCGACGAGCGTCACGGTTGTTTCTTAGAGTCTTCGCCAAAGCAATGGATCGTTGTTCCCGATCCACCCGATCAGGATTCATCTCGGTAATCATCAGGCGTCGGAAACTTAACATCTGGTGCACACAGTCACGAGAAATTCCTCGAATATACAGGGTGGCACTAGCATGCTCAAGGATCTTTTCGCGTCCCACTGCCAGAAGTTTCAGCAGGTACGCCCGGTTCGTGCGGGTTCGAGGCTGCGGGGACTCAAAACTGTTGTCATGCAGCCGGCTGGCAAATTCCGTCAGTGCTTCAGCCCCGGAGCACTGATCGGGAACCCAATTCAGCCCTTCTGGAATATGAAACTGAGTGCTTGCGATTAGCTGAACCTCAAGCTCACGCACCGTGACTACTACTCCTTCATGATCCGTGGTGGTGGTTGGCTACATGCTATAAGCCAAGGTAGGAATCAAGTCCTACGCATAGCCCGGGGCGATCAGCCACGTTCCGGATACCGACCAGAACACCAGGAACAAAGGAAGTGCGGTCATAAGAATCTTGGCGAATAGTGAGGCTTTGGCCTTGGGTACCAAAGATTACTTCTTCGTGGGCAACCATTCCACTCATCCGCACCGCATGAACGGGAACTCCGTCTACGTCAGCACCTCGGGCTCCTGGAAGGGACTGCGCTGTCTTATCGGGTTGAGCAGGCATACCAGCTGCGCGTCGTGCTTCGGTTATCCCCTCAGCGGTATGAACCGCGGTCCCGGAGGGAGCGTCTAATTTGTTGGGGTGATGGAATTCAATGACCTCGGCTGATTCGAAGAACTTTGCTGCTTGTTGAGCAAAAGCCATGGCAAGAACAGCAGAGATCGCAAAGTTCGGAGCAATGAGCACCCCTACCTCGGGGTGTTGAGAAGCCCATTCTTCAACCTGCGCTAGGCGTTCTTTATCAAACCCGGTGGTTCCTACCACGCAGTGTATTCCGTGCGCAATGCAGAATTCGAGGTTCCCCATCACTACGTCTGGGGTGGTGAAATCAACGATGACTTCGGCCTCAGCAGTAATCAGATCGTGGAGATCGTCACCGCGATCAATGGTGGCTACAAGGTCGAGGTCCTCTGTGTCGCGGACCCCCGCCACTACAGCTTCTCCGACCCGCCCCCGAGCCCCAAGAACACCGACTTTAATACCCACATGAACCTCCTGGAACATCCTTGTTAACACAATCG
The DNA here is from genome assembly GCF_014522205.1 of Corynebacterium poyangense. NCBI lineage: Bacteria > Bacillati > Actinomycetota > Actinomycetes > Mycobacteriales > Corynebacteriaceae > Corynebacterium > Corynebacterium poyangense. The sequence goes on from NZ_CP046884.1 coordinate 1,502,168, forward strand.
ATGTTCTAGTTTAGGCCCAAAGCTCAGTTAGCGTTCCCGACGCGCCCCTGGAGAAGGTGTTGCTTGGAGAAAAGCTGGGGGAGCAAATTCTGCCTGAGCAAAGGAGCGAGAAATTGCTTGAGCCATTGGGTGAACCTCTGCGCGAGGGACTAAAGCAATTGCGCTTCCGCCGAAACCACCGCCGGTCATGCGGGCCCCGATGGCTCCGTAGTCCTTTGCTGTATCGACGATGAGGTCGAGTTGAGAGACAGTGACTTCGTAGTCTTCCTTCAGCGACTTGTGAGAGGCGTACATAGCACAGCCAAAAGCCTGGAAATCAGCTCGCTTGAGGCTTTCAATAGCATCAAGAGTTCGTGAGATTTCAGTTACTACATGTCGGACCCTACGGTTGGTGCAATCTGAATCTGCTCCCGTGCTTGTGGCCCACTGCTGCGCAGCCGCATATATCGCGGTGTCATCACCGATGTCTCGAAGAGTAGATGCTTGGCAATAGTGGGTTACTGCATCAATAATTCCCCGGCGGGAGGCATATTGACCATCAGCCAAACTATGAGGGGCATTGCTATCAATCACCAGGATGGCTAAGTCATGGGATTCAAGATCACAAGGAACGTGATAACTCTGTCCGGTGGAAAAATCGATGGCCAGAGCAAAACCGGATTTCCCTTGCAAGGAAATATTCTGGTCTAATCCTCCCGTAGACGCCCCCACCACCTCATTTTCTGCCCGGATAGCAGCCTGGATAATAGCAGTTCGAGTCGCATCATCTGCTAAAGCTCCGTCACCTTTTTCTAGCTCCACCACCGCACTTGCTACTGCGCACTCAATAGCGGCAGAACTTGAAAGCCCAGATCCCAGTGGAACATCCGACACTATTGCCACGTCATAGCCACGTGCGCTAGGTGACAATAGACCTGCTTCTCGCAACGCCCAGATGGGGCCCAGTGCGTAACCTAGCCATCCAGAAATTTCTCCTGGTCCAAGATTCCCGGCGCGGAGTTCCGCTTTAGCTGGTTCAGAATGGCTAGGAAGCCAAGACTCAATCCTGATGGTGTCATCATCTCGGGGAGAAATGGCGACGTAGGTAGATTGCTCTAAAGCGAAAGGTAGGCAGATTCCTCCGGCATAATCTACATGTTCGCCAATAAGGTTTACCCTCCCCGGGGCTGCCCACACTCCCGTTGCCGAATATCCATAGCTGCGTTCAAAATTCCTTAACGCGGCATCGCAGGCTTCTTGCGATGTCCGGTTAGGCAACCAGTGAGGTGTGCTCATGCCTGCTCTCCTATCTCTTGAAAGCGTTGAGCTATTCGCTCTGGGGTGGTATCGGATATCCATGCTCCTTGGCCGGACTCGGATCCCGCCAAGAATTTCATGCGCCCGGGAGACCGCATGAGTGAAAAAAGTTGGAGATGAAAACGTCCGTATTCGCGCTCCTCGCCGACTACAGCTTGATTCCATGCACTGATATAGGGAGTGCGGTCTACCCCCTCGAAGAACTGATCGATCCGTCGCAGGAGATCTAGATACATCCGGGTTAGTTCATCACGTTCGACGTCACTAAGCTCTGCGAAATCCTTGACGTCACGATGCGGCATCATCATGACCTCTACCGGCCATTTTGCCGCGGCAGGGACAAAGGCAGTGAAGTAGTCGCCCACGCGAAGCAGACGTCGACCGTCTTCGTGTTCAGCGCGGAGGATGTCATCAAAAAGATCGTGTCCGGTGTTGTCACGGTGATGGCGAGCCTGGATGATAATTTGTTGCGCCCGGCTAGGGATGTAGGGATAGCTATAGATCTGTCCGTGCGGGTGCTGCAGGGTTACTCCAATTTCGGCACCACGGTTTTCGAAGGGGAAAACATGGCGAATCCCTTCAATTGCTGATAACTCTGCGGTGCGATGCGCCCACGCCTCTACCACGGTGCGTGCCCGTTGGTAACTCAAATCCTTGAAAGAATGATCTACCTCGGGGGTGAAGCACACGACTTCGCATCGACCGCGCGCTGGCTGGTGAGGGATCAAATCTGGAAGGCGTTGCTCTGACGATTCCCCGGAGGATTGTTCCGCGTGCACGGACAACGAAGGGAAGCGGTTTTCAAAAACCACGACGTTATAGTCTACCGCCGGGATTTCCGTGGGGAGCTGTCCCGGCTTGCTGGGGGCAAGCGGGTTTTCATTGGCCGGTGGCATGAAGGTACGGTTCATGCGGTGCGCTGCGTAGACATTCCATTCTCCGGTGAGCGGATCTCGACGCATTTCCGACTGGGTGGAAGCAATGGGAAGTTTCCTTGGATCATCCAGTATTCTGGTTTCTTCCCCGCTGAGATAGGGGTTTTCGTCATCGAAATAGAGGAGTTCTCTCCCATCGGCCAAGTGCGTCCGGGTCACCCGCACTGGATGAGGCATTAGTGTGCCGGTCCTTCCTGGTGCATTGCGGCTAGTTCTGCTTCATCGACCACAATTGGGCGCAGTTTAGACCAGAGGAAAAATCCGGCTGCCACTACAAGGAGAACCACTCCGGCGTAGATGTTGTATTCCGAGTGTTTTAGCTCGTTGGTGTCCAGATTGATCCCTGGGTTCAGGAGGAAACCAGAAAATAGCAAGAGGATTCCGTAGATACCGAGCAATGCTCCAATGACGTTGCGGATATCGAAAGCGCCGGCGGAATGTTTCTGTGGCTTGGTATGTGCTTGTTGAGATGTAGTCATAGTCGCTCCCCTCCTTAAGCAAAGATAATGTTGAGAATAATGACCAAGACCAGGCATAAGATGCCTAGCGGAATGGTGCGTTGATACCACGGCAGAGCAGCTTCAGCGTTATCCACTAAGTGTTCTTTGGGGGTCACCGAACGGACAAAGCCAACCAGTTCCGCATCGGGTTTGGGCTGGGTGGCCAACGAAACAATGATGGACAACACAATGTCAACAACAAAGGCAATGGACGCCGCGACAAACGCCGTTCCCTGGCCGGGGAGATTAAAGAATCCTGCTTGCGCGGTGCTGAACTCCGCAATGCACCAATATATGACGGCGGAAAGGGTACCCATGACAAGTCCCACCCAACCTGCCGTCGGGGTCATGCGCTTCCAGAACATACCCAAGATGAAGGTAGCGAAAAGCGGAGCGTTGAAGAATCCGAAGAGAGTTTGGAGATAATCCATGATATTGCCGAAGTTTTGCGCGATCAGGGCGGTAAATACCGCGATCAACGTCGCACCAACTGTGGCAATTTTCCCGATTTTCAGGTAGTAAGAATCATCTTTATCCCGCTGTACATAAGCTTGCCAGATGTCATAGCTAAATACCGTGTTGAAAGCAGAGATATTAGCAGCCATACCAGCCATAAAAGCGGCTAAGAGACCAGCAATAGCTACCCCCAACAACCCATTAGGAAGAAGGTCTCTCATTAAATACAATATGGCATCATTAGGTTTGGCGTCACCTTGCTTAATAGGGGTAACAATAGCCCCCGCCACCATACCGGGAATAACCACCAAGAAGGGAATAAACATTTTCGGAAAAGCGCCAATAATCGGGGTTTTCCGAGCTGAGGACAAAGAATCAGCGGCCATGGATCGTTGAACTTCGACAAAGTTGGTGGTCCAGTAGCCGAAGGACAGCACGAATCCTAACCCGAACACCAGTCCAATAACGGAGACGACGGGATTATCAAAGCCAGACAATTCCGTACCAGGCCAGGTGTGGAAATGGCTGTTATTGTTCACCATGGTTTTCAGACCGTTCCAGCCGCCCACATTGTGCAAACCGATGAGAGTCAATGGCAGCAAGGCAGTGACAATGACAAAGAACTGCAGAACTTCGTTGTAAATTGCAGCGCTTAAGCCGCCCAGAGTGATATACGAGAGCACTATCACTGCGGCTACAACTAAGGTGACCCACAGATCCCAGCCAAGGAGAGAATTAACTACCTTTGCTAAGAGCAAAAGGTTGACTCCAGCAATCAAGAGCTGCGCCAAGGCAAAGGATAAGGCGTTGACCAGGTGGGCTGCTGGACCAAAGCGTCGAAGCATAAATTCCGGTACGGATCGAACCTTAGAGCCATAATAGAAAGGCATCATGACAATGCCTAGGAACACCATGGCGGGAATGGCTCCGATCCAGAAATAGTGCATGGTTTCCACGCCGTAGGTCACACCGTTTGCTGAGTGTCCTACAATCTCCACCGCGCCCAGGTTGGCTGAGATGAAAGCTAACCCAGTGACCCAAGCTGGGAGGGAGCGTCCAGAAAGAAAGAAGTCAATCGAACTGGAAACCCGGGAGCGCGCCGCCCATCCGATTCCCAGCACGAAGATGAAGTAGATAGCGACAATGAGGTAATCCATCACTGTCGCATCGAGCCGCGGGGCTCCAGCCGCAACAATCACGGCAGATCTCCGTTCTATGTCAAAAAATGTCCTGAAAGTGTTGTAAGACACAACACATTGTTCTACCCCGGTATACGCCAGAGGTCATACAACTTTCATCCATTGAGGAGTTTTTTGATTTTTTTCACACCATTCTGAGGGATTTTCAGAATTTTTCCTCAGCTTTTATTCGCCGAGCGCCCGCACCCCTACCTGGAATTGAACCGTCTCTCCCGGCTTGATATAGCCGATATCTCGACCCGAACGGAAGGCATTAGGCGGACACGTCATTGGCTCTACCGCCACTGCTCTCCCTAATCCGGGATAGCCCTCACGTCGAGCCGGATCTGCGGTAAAAATTTGGAACCACTTGGTTTTGGCATCAGCTCGAAGTTCCACTCCGCGCCCTTCTCGGTCTACCAAGGTGGCTCTGATCATGCCGTCAGCTGCCGGAGAAGCCACGTTGCCAAAGCAGTGATCCAACCACACTCCGTGCATCGGTACGCCATGATTAAGATGAGCAAGAACCGCATCCGCTGGAATTTCTGGACCAGCGGGCAAGTTTCGCTGCGGGTCAAGAGGTAAGCAGCTCTTCGCCGGTACTGACAAAATGCATTCATCTAGGGCGGCTCCTCGAGCTACTAAGTAGGGATGCCAACCAATTCCCAAGGGACAGTCACTATCTACTATCCCAGGGTGACGAATAGTCATCACTCCGCTCAGCCCAGCTTTTTCATTTAACTCCCAGGTCACCGCGTATTCCGATGGCCACGGCCACCCCGGCTGCGCAGGGAGATCTAAGCTCAAACCCACTCGTGTGTCTTCAACAGTGTCAACCTTCCACTGTCGGGTACCAACGAATCCATGGATGGCAGTCATTCGACCTGGCTCGCTAATATCTAGCCGGTGCATCTCTCCACGGTGAGAAAACACTCCATCAGCGATGCGATTTGGCCACGGCGCCAGGAGGGTTTGGGCTCCCAAGGGAGGAAAACCATTATCCCCATATGGGGCTAATAGATCATCTCCTTGAAAACGCAACTCAGCCGGGCCACCACCGAAGCTGCTTACTTTCGCTTCATAGTCACCAGCTCGAAGCCCAAGGTAACTAGACATATTTACCTCCCCTTATATCTTCTGTAGGTTCCTAACCCAAGGCTAGACCAGGATCAAGTTAAGGAACCTGTGATAAAGACCGCGTGAAAATATGTCAATCGAATATTCGACATTGAGGTTACTTAAAGACTACGATTCAAAAACATCACAGTGGTTGCGGTCACACGACCGTCCCGTGAAGACCCTCGCCCTACTTACTGGACCATAGAGACCGTTATGTTCAAGTATCTCTTGAAGAAGATAGCTAGCTGGCTGGTGGTGATTTTTCTCGCCACAAATATCGCCTACTTTCTAGCTTCGTTTTTTCTCGATCCTCGATCCAACTACCTCGGCCGTCGCCCCCCCTATTCCTGATGATCAAGTAACCAAAATTTTAGAACCTCTTAATCTTTCTGATACCACGCCCCTATTACAGCGTTGGTGGACGTGGCTCAGCAATATTTTGTTCCATTGGGATTGGGGAGCCTCGCCCCTGGGAGACTCGGTCAATGAGCAAATCTCCCACCGCATCTGGGTTTCCGCCCAACTCCTCCTCCTCGCCACCATCCTATCCGTCGTGGTCGGCGTGGCCATTGGTATCTACACGGCATCCAATCAATATCGGCTCGGAGATCGTGCCTGGCAATTCACCTCGATCATCACGATGAACCTCCACGTGGTTGTCGCTTCGCTAGGCGTGGTAGCTGCCGCCTTATGGATCAACCGAGTAACCGGAACGCGGGTCTTTTATGTCACCGGCGCCTCAAACCCAGACATCACTGGTTTCTTCCCTAAGATCATTGATCTTCTCCAGCACCTTGCCTTGCCGACTATCTCTTTGTTGATTGTCAGCTACGCCGGCTACCACATGATGCAGCGGACACTATTGCTTGATAACCTCAGCGCGGATTATGTTCGCACTGCTAGGGCTAAAGGTTTAACTCGACGCCAGGCTATCCGTAAACACGCCTTGCGCACCTCCATCATTCCCGTGGCGACGTCTGTGGCCTTTTCGATTCCGGGAATTTTTACCGGTGCCATTATGACGGAAAGAATCTTCGCGTGGCGAGGCATGGGTGACTATTTCCTTCAAGCCTTAACCCGGAATGATATTCACGGCACCGTCGCGGTTGCCGCATTCGGTGCTTTTACCACTGCCATCTCAGCCATTTTGGCTGATATCACCGTCGTTATCGTCGATCCACGCGTGAGGGTGAACTGATATGAGCGAAACCGGAAAAAACCGTGCTCTCCAGCATCGCGCTGATTTAGGCCGGACCGCGGCGGACGACGCCATTGGTAGCGGCGCTATCCCTACTGCTGATTTGACCTCAGCATCGCAGCCCACATCCCAGACGGCAGTTGCCTACCCGGCAGAAGCGGGAATTACCTCTTCTCCGGATCCCTATCGGGAACGCAAACCAGGCCTCCGCCATATGAGCCGAATGATGCTGTATCGGCGTCGCTTTATGCGTAATCGCTTCGCAGTGGTCGGCGTCATTATCTTTGTGCTGCTTATCCTTCTGGCAATCATCGGCCCCTATTTAAGTAAGTGGAGCTACTATGAAGCCGACTTCCTCGCCTTGAGCGAAGCTCCTGGCCCTGAGCATTGGTTCGGCACCTCAGAGGCGGGAAATGATCTCTTTGCACAAGTCACTCACGGCTTGGGCCGTTCACTAATCATCGCAGTCACAGTTTCTATCAGTGTTACTTTCCTTTCTGCTGTGATTGGTGCAGGTGCAGCGTTATACGGCGGTGCGGTAGAAAAGATCATCCTGACCATTATTCACTTCCTCTTAGCCGTACCAACCTTCTTGATCATCGCATTGTTAGTCTCCGATTCTGGCGGAGATTGGAAGTTACTCACCGTGGTCCTTATCGCCTTTGGCTGGTTTTATCCGGCTCGTGTGATTTGGTCCTTAGCACTGTCCGTACGGGAAAACGACTATGTTCGCGCGGCCAAATATATGGGTGTTTCCCGCCCCCGGACAATTCTTCGCCACATTGTTCCTAATATCGGATCGCTGCTGGTCATCCAATTGGCCTTGAGCGTGGTCTCCACGGTGATGTCCGAAACCGGCCTGTCCTTCCTCGGATTGGGTGTGAAATTGCCCGACGTCTCCCTGGGTACCTTACTTTCCCAAGGAGCTAACCAGCTGGAATCTGCTCCGTGGATGTTCTGGTTCCCGGCCGGAGTCCTTACTCTCCTCACTGTGTCCATGGCGTTTATTGCCGATGGACTGCGTGACGCCCTTGATCCGAACTCCAATGCGGGAGGCAAAGCATGACCGAGCAACCCATTCTTTCCGTCCGTGATCTCGCGGTCTCTTTCCCCTCGGAAGCGGGAACGGTTAACGCTGTTCGCGGGGTTGACTTTGACTTGTATCCGGGGCGCACTCTCGGAATTGTCGGTGAGTCTGGATCCGGAAAATCAGTGACCTCCATGGCAATCATGGGGTTGCTCCCGGACTATGCCAGTGTTCAAGGCTCCATCAAGCTTAAGGACCAAGAGCTTTTAGATTTATCTGATACCCAAATGTCAAAGATCCGGGGCAACCAGATTGGAATGATCTTCCAGGATCCGCTCTCCGCTTTGACGCCCGTTTTCAATATCGGAGATCAAATTGTTGAAGCCATCCAAACCCACCAAAAGGTTTCTCGTTCCAAGGCCCTAACCCAAGCCGCAGAATTACTCGACCTGGTGGGAATCCCCGAGCCTCAACGTCGCCTAAAATCTTTCCCTCATGAGTTTTCCGGCGGTATGCGTCAGCGCGTGGTTATTGCTATCGCTATTGCTAATAACCCCAGGGTCCTTATTGCCGATGAGCCTACAACTGCCCTTGACGTTACTATTCAGGCGCAGATTCTCGACGTCATCAAAGTAGCGCAAAAAGAAACCGGCGCCGCTACCATCATGATCACTCATGACATGGGAGTTGTCGCCGGTACTGCGGATGATGTGATGGTGATGTATGCCGGTCGTCCAGTTGAGCGCGCAGAAGTCACTGAGCTTTTCCATAATCCCAAGATGCCGTATACGGTTGGACTATTAGGTTCAACCCCGCGCATTGACGTTGCTAGCAGCGGAGCGTTGACCCCGATTAGCGGTCACCCTCCGGTGGTGGTTGATCTTCCCCCGGGATGTCCTTTCGCACCTCGCTGCCCTGTAGCGATAGATCAGTGCCGAGACATTGATCCGGAGCTCACCCCGCTACCTCAGCTGGCCCAGCACTCAGCTGCCTGCCACCGTTCTGAGGAAATCCATGATTCTCGCATTGACGGACAAAAACTCTTCCCTACTCCGGAACTTGCTGAAGATAAGTTAGCCGGTGTGCCTCGAGAGGAGCGGAACGTTGTCCTTGAGGTCAAAGATCTCAAGAAGGATTTCCCGCTCATTAAAGGTGCAGTCCTGAAACGCCGGGTCGGTACCGTTCATGCGGTGCGCGGTTTAACTTTCGACGTCCGTGAAGGCGAGTGTTTCGCGATTGTGGGTGAATCTGGTTGCGGAAAAACCACGACCTTGTTGGAGATTATGGATTTAGATCCGCAAGATGGCGTGGTGGTGCTAGGCGGAAAGGATGTCTCGAAGCTCAGCGCAGGCCAGCGTCGTGACACCAGGAAGTCTATTCAGATGGTGTTCCAGGACCCGATGAGTTCCCTGGACCCCCGGTTAACGATCCGCGATATTATCGCTGAGCCTTTAGCATCGCTGGGCTACAAAGGCAATATCGATGATCGGGTAGAAGAGTTGATGACGTTGGTGGGCTTAGACACCACACAGATTGATCGTTTCCCTGGTCACTTCTCCGGAGGTCAACGTCAGCGCATAGGTTTAGCCCGAGCTTTAGCCACTAACCCGCAGCTTATTGTCCTAGATGAGCCGGTATCTGCGCTGGACGTTTCTATTCAAGCAGGCATGATTAACTTGCTTGATGATTTAAAGCGCCAGCTTGGGTTGTCTTATCTCTTTGTGGCACATGACCTTTCGGTGATTAGGCACCTTTCAGACCGCGTAGCAGTGATGTACCGGGGTGAATTTGTCGAAAGCGGTGATGTGGACGAGATTTTCGATCATCCACAGCATCCCTACACCAAAGCGCTACTCTCGGCGATCCCCATTCCTGACCCAGATATTGAACGCGACCGTAAGCGTATTCCTGTTCCCCGTGATGCCGACGGCGGCAGTGGAGCACCCATGACGGAGCATTCAGCCTCAGGTTTAGGACGCCTCTTCGCTAAAAAATAGGGGCGACGCCTACCCAGCGCCCGCCCAGGGTGCGGTGGTTATTGGAAGCTTCCAATAACTTCCGGGTCCGGGGCACACCGATCCCCACAGCCCTCTGCCCCAATATCCGTCGGGGCATGACAGATTGGAGAGTCCGATGAGAAAGTCCTTAAAGGCATCAGTGGTGGCACTGATGGCCGTCGCAGGTCTTAGCCTTAGTGCCTGCGGCGGTGGTGGAAACCAAGGTGGCGATTCCGGCGAAGCTATCAGCCACGATCAGGTGGCAGATTACGCCCAAACCTCCCGTGATCAAGTAAAAGATGGTGGCGAGCTTAATCTTCCCATTGTGGAGCTGTCTGAGCAGCAGCTTCCATTCAATGCCGATGGCACCGCCTACAGCACTACTATCTGGAGCCTGTATAACCCCCAACTTGCCCTGTTCAGCCCAGATGGCAAGTACACTCCCAATGATGATTACCTCACCAAGGTAGAAGACAAAACCGAAAACGGTAAGACCGTGGTGACTTACACCATTCGGGATGAAGCCAAGTACAATGATGGAACTCCTATTGATTGGAAAGCCTTCGAAAACACCTGGCGCTTTAACAATGGTGAGATGAAAGACGTGGTGCCCAATAGCACCGATGGTTATAAGCTCATTGAATCCGTGAAAGCGGGTGCTAATGACAAGCAAGCGGTCGTCACCTTTAAGCAAGCATATCCCTGGTGGATGGGGCTATTTGATAAGTTGCTGCCACCCCAGGTGAATTCTGCTGACCTCTTTAATAATGGCTACCTCAAGAAGACCCACCCCGAGTGGGGAGCTGGCCCCTACAAGCTGGAAAGCGCTGATTTCAACACCAGCACCGTCACCTTTGTTCGGAATGATAAATGGTGGGGTGAGCCGGCCAAGTTGGACCGGATTGTCTATCGCGGTATGGAAGATAGCGCCTCCATTAATGCATTCCGTGCTGGAGAAATTGACGCGGTAACCGCAGGTACTAAGGACCGTTTAGAAACGGTGCGTGGCATGGGTGATAAGGCTGAAATTCGGATCGGTAAGGTTCCCTTCAGCTCCTTGCTTACCCTCAATTCTCAAGCCGGCCCATTGAAAGACGACAAGGTGCGCGAAGCTGTGATGAGCGCCATTGATCGCTCTAAGCTGGCGGAAATCCGCTTCAACGGCTTAAATTACTCTGAGGAATTGCCCGGGTCCTTTACCCTCTACTCCGTCCAAGACGGCTATGAGGATAATTTCGGCAAGGTTGTTTCCTACGACGTTGATAAGGCTAAGTCCTTACTGGACGAAGCTGGCTGGAAAGAAGGCGCTGATGGTATCCGTACCAAGGATGGACAGCCCCTGGTCCTGCGCTACACCCTTCTCGGCGATAGCCCGCTGTTCAAGGGTATTGCTGCTGCACAACAGCAAATGCTGCGCGAAGTCGGAATCGACATGCAAATCAATGAGCGCCCCAGCTCTGATTTCTCCAAGGTCAGTAAAGAGCGCGATTTCGATCTCTTCCCCATGGGCTTTAGCAGCACTGACCCCTACGGTGTTGCCTATTTCGATCAGACCTACAATTCCAAGAGCGAACTCAACAAGTCTGGCACTGGTTCGCCGGAATTTGATAAGAAGATCGAAGAGCTAACCAAGATCTCTGATCCTGATGAGCAGATCAAGAAAGCCAATGAACTTGAGCAGGATGCCTTTAAGTTCCATGGCATTATGCCGCTGTTCAACGGCCCCCAGATTGTCGCTGTCAAACCTGGACTAGTGAACTATGGGCCGAAGATGTTCGGCATCATCAAGGTTCAAGACATTGGGTGGAAAGCTGACTAAGACTAGTTCTTAGTCCTAGTTCCTCCACTCTTGGATCTAAAAAATCCCGCCCTCTGGTTTAAACACCGGGGCGGGATTTTTCGTCGATACTAGTTTTCGTCCACAGGCTCTAAGGAAATCTTGCCGCGATTATCAATATCGCTGATTTCCACCTGCATCTTATCGCCCACATTGACCACGTCTTCTACTTTCTCAATGCGGCGTTTCCCACCAAGGCGGGAAATGTGCACTAACCCGTCTCGACCAGGAGTTAACGACACAAAAGCACCGAAGGGGACCGTCTTGACGACAGTTCCGAGAAACCGCTCCCCGACCTTAGGTAGCTGCGGATTAGCAATAGAGTTAATCCGCTCAATGGCTGCGTCTGCTGCTGTTCCATTTGCGGCGGAAACGTACACGGTGCCGTCTTCTTCAATGGTGATATCCGCACCGGTTTCTTCAGTCAGTGCATTGATGTTCTTGCCTTTCGGCCCAATGAGTTCACCGATCTTCGAGACCGGAACCTTAACGGTGGTGATCTTCGGCGCCAAGGAACTCATCTCATCCGGAGATTCAATGATTTCTGACATCGTATCCAGAATCTCTAACCGTGCTTCACGGGCTTGCTCCAAAGCCTGGGCGAGAACCTTAGAAGGGATACCATCCAGTTTGGTATCAAGCTGCAAGGCCGTAACATAGTCTGCGGTACCTGCAACTTTGAAGTCCATGTCACCGAAGGCGTCCTCGGCACCGAGGATGTCTGTTAAAGCGACGTATTCTTGTTTCCCATCAATCTTCCCGGACACTAAGCCCATCGCAATCCCGGCTACCGGGGCTTTCAGGGGAACACCGGCGTTATACAGGGAGAGGGTGGAAGCGCAAACAGATCCCATTGAGGTGGAACCATTAGATCCCAAAGCCTCAGAAACCTGGCGGATGGTATAGGGGAATTCCTCACGCGAAGGAATGACCGGCAACAAGGCACGTTCCGCCAACGCTCCGTGACCAATTTCTCGACGCTTAGGAGAACCAACTCGGCCGGTTTCACCAGTAGAGTACGGCGGGAAGTTGTAGTGATGGATATAACGCTTATTGTCAATCGGGGTCAAGGAATCAATATGCTGTTCCATTTTGAGCATATCTAGGGTGGTAACTCCCAAAATCTGGGTTTCTCCACGCTCAAAGAGTGAAGAACCATGAGCCCGAGGAATAAGGTCCACCTCAACACTGAGGTCTCGAATATCTTTTACCCCACGCCCGTCAATGCGGAAATGATCCCGCAAAATCATCTCCCGTACGGTTTGCTTCATCACTGCGTTATACGCAGCACGAATTTCCTTATCAGGCGTTTCTCCATCCTTGCCCACCAGTTCAGCCTCAATTTTTTCCATATAGGCATTGGTGGCTTCATCACGTTCCTGCTTCGCCGGAATCTGCATCAGCTGACGCATCTTCTTAGCTGCCTTCTGCTCCACCTTCTTGAAGGTTTCTTCGCTGTAGTCCGGGAATAGCTGGAATTCCTGGGTTTCTTTACCCGCCCGATCTTTCAAACCTTCTTGTGCTCGGCACAACACCTCAATAAACGGCTTCGCCGCTTCCAGACCTTGAGCAACCACCTTTTCGGTAGGAGCCGGATAGCCTTCTGCAATTTTTTCCGACACCGTCGCGGTGGCACCAGCTTCAACCATCATGATGGCAACATCGTCGATTTTCTTCCGACCTTGTCGTCGGGTGATGCGACGTCCGGCCACCACCATCTCAAAAACGGCATTGCGGTGCTGTTCTACATTGGGGAAAGCTATCCACTGGCCGTCTTTGTGGTCATTGTCGTAGACCAACGCCATGCGAACTCCACCTACAGCCCCAGAGACTGGTAGCCCGGAAAGCTGGGTTGCGGCGGAGGCACCGTTGATGGCTACCACATCGTAGAAATCATCCGGATGTTGAGATAGGACCGTCACCACAATCTGAACTTCATTGCGTAGACCTTTGGTGAACGTGGGGCGTAGGGGTCGGTCAATCTGTCGGCACGCAAGAATCGCCTCAGTAGAGGGGCGCCCTTCGCGACGGAAAAAGGAACCGGGAATTCGTCCTGCGGCGTACATTCTTTCTTCCACGTCAACGGTGAGGGGGAAGAAATCAAAACCTTCGCGCGGAGAGTTTGATGCCGTAGCGGTGGCCAGCAGCATCGTCTCTTCGTCGAGGTAGGTGGTCACTGAGCCGTCGGCCTGCCGCGCTAGCTGTCCGGTCTCAAAACGGATGGTTCGGGTGCCGAAATCCCCGTTATCGATAGTGGCTACCGCCTCGATAAACCCGAATTCTTCATCCTCAAAATAGCTCACGTCGCTCATGCGCGTGGTTTCTCCTCTTAATATTCATTCTTCGGCGATCATCGATGCCGCCGCATAGGATTGACAATTTTCCACGCACTACTGTAGCAGGTCATTCAAATAAGGTTCGACGCCCACCTCGTTGCTCTTCGTGTGTGTCGAGGTAAGCCCTCTCCTCAGGCGAAGCATGGTGATAAAAAATCCTCCTCATGAAAATGAGGAGGAGAAAGCCTAAAAGCTCTGGGGACTTAACGGCGAAGACCCAACCGGGAGATCAAGTCACGGTAGCGGTCAACGTTGTTTTCTGCCAAGTAGTTGAGCAATCCACGGCGACGTCCAACCAAAAGCATCAAACCACGACGGGAGTGGTGATCATGCTTGTGGAATTTGAGGTGCTCGGTGAGGTTAGAAATCCGGGCACTCAGCAAAGCAACCTGAGCCTCGGGAGAACCAGTATCGGAGTCATGAAGACCGTACTGAGATAGAATTTCTTTCTTCTGCTCGGTAGAAAGCGCCATTGCTTGCTCCTTGTATTCTCTTTCAGTCCACATCACATGGATGTCCAAGGCGATGGCCTTGGTTAACTACGCTCGGACTGCTGTGGACCACAGTCTCTAAGCCGGGAGGTAGTTTACCCTACCGCTGTCTTTTAAACCAAATTCCTATCCGCGCGGAGCGGTCTGTGCAGCAGCCTTCGTTATCCGAGACATAAACTCTTTAAGGAAGCGCTCCACATCAACTCCCACCGCTACCTTCACGCTCTTCTTCGGGTCATTGAGTTTTTCTTCATCCCCAATGGTCCGGCCTCGGGTTTCTCCCTCGCAATCAACTTTCATGTTGATATCAAGGCAGGTCACTAGGCTCGGGTCGACAGCCACGGCTACCGCGAGTGGGTCATGCAACCCACATCCACCCAGGTGCGGCGCAGTGGTTTCATAGGCTTTGATGTAGTAGTCGGTGGCCTCAGCAAGAAAATCTCCACCCACCGTGCCGAGCTGCTGCCATTGAGCTGTTTCGGCGGTGGTCAGCAGGGTCTGCAAGGTCACATCTAGGCCAATCATCGTCACCTTCGCCCCAGAGCGGAATACCAGATCAGCCGCCTCAGGGTCCTGGTTGATATTCGCCTCCGCCCACGGGCTGACATTGCCCGGCACCGTCAAGGCGCCGCCCATAATGACGATTGTGGCGTTATCCGCAAAGGTGGCGTCGCGTTGAATGGCGGCCGCCAAGTTAGTCATCGGCCCTGTGGCAACAATGACGAGGTCTTCACCGTATTGACGCACAGCGTCAATCAAGAAATCCACGGCCCCTTGATCGCGGACGGTTCCCTCAGGCTCAGGAATAAGTGCTTCACCAATGCCGTTACGACCGTGGATAAATGCAGAGATATCAAGAACTTCGAAGGAATCCTTGGTGATGGCATGTGGCTCACCGGCAAAAACTGGAACATCCTTATGTCCGAAAAGCTCCAAGATAGCTAAGTCATTTCGGGTGCCGGTTTCCATCAGAACATTGCCGTAGGTGCCCGTTACGCCAATAACTTCTAGTTCCTCAGAAGCCAGGGCATAAACCAAGGCTAGGGTGTCATCAATGCCTGTATCAAGATCAAGAATAACCTTCATAATTCTCGGTACCTCCCAATGTCGGGACTAATTTTCCTCGTCCGAGTCTATACCCAAGGCTCGGTAGGCATCCGAAACATCTTGGCGTATCGCTGTTAACAGGTCCTCAATACCATTGAACTTGAGCATGTCTCGGAGATGCGCAACAAACTCCACGGTTGCACGTCGCCCATATAAATCTGCTTCATGCCCCATGACGAAGGACTCGACACTTCGTCGATCATCCCCAAAAGTGGGATTAGTACCTACCGAAATTGCCGCTGGATAAGCAACCTTCGGTTCCATATCCCCATCGATGTCGCCCTCATTAACCACCGTGAACCACCCGGCATATACTCCATCTGCTGGAATAGCAACACAATCCGGGAAATACATGTTTGCGGTAGGAAAGCCCAGTTCACGTCCTCCCCGACCATTGCCATGAACAATCTGTCCAGATACGCTAAACCGTCTGCCTAGTGCGCGTTGTGCTGCCACCACGTCGCCCTGGGCTAAGGCATCACGCACCACGGTAGAACTAATGCATGTGCCCTCATCCCGTAGAAGTTCGACGATATGAGCCTTAATCCCGACCTCCGAACACAGTGCTTCGAGGACGGTCGTGGTGCCGCTGGCGTCGCGTCCGAACGTGAAATTATCTCCCACATAGACAGAGCGAGCAGATAAGGTTTTTAGCAGCAGGGTGGACACATATTCTTGGGGGCTTAAACCGGCTAATTCACAGCGAAAATCAATGACCAGCACCCCATCAATCCCTAGTTCAGCTGCACGCCGTAAGCGCGAGTCCACACTCATTAATGAGGTAGGAGCGTGACCGGGTAAAAATACGCTTACCGGGTGAGGGTCAAATGTCACCATGATGCACGGCAGACCTTCGGTTCTTGCCTCTCGTACCGCCCGCGATATGAGGCCACAGTGTCCCCGGTGCATTCCGTCAAAGACACCAATTGTTACGACTGAACCCTGAGGTTGCGGAGGTACCTCTTGTAATCCACGCCAGATATCCACCGCTCCATGCTACGTCATCCACACGAAGCCTTTAGACATCGCATAGACTGCCCTCATGCCCGTGGCGAACTCTGGATTAGTAGTTGTAGATAAACCAGCCGGAATGACCTCTCATCATGTTGTTAGTAGGTTAAGACGTATTTACCGCACTCGAAAAATAGGTCATGCCGGCACACTGGACCCCATGGCCACCGGGGTTTTAGTCGCTGGGGTGAACCGGGGAACAAAGTTTTTAGCGCATCTAGGGGCAGCGGAAAAAAGTTATCATGCCCGAGTGCGATTAGGCGTAAGTACCAGCACCGAGGACGCAGAAGGTGAGATCATCACCACGGCGTCATCTGAAGCACTCTCAGCGCTGACAGACCACGATATTCTTGAGACACTCACCAAATTTCGTGGCGATATTCAGCAACGCCCCTCCGCGGTGAGTGCGATAAAGATCAACGGCAAACGAGCGTATCAACGAGTCCGCGACGGCGAAGACGTGGAACTACCCAGCCGACCAATCACAATTTTTGATCTCCACGCAGACAACTTCAACCGAGAACACGGGGTGATCGACTGTGATCTACAGGTACATTGTTCCTCCGGGACCTACATCAGGGCCTTAGCCCGCGATATTGGAGACGCCCTCGGCGTAGGGGGGCATCTTATTGCGCTACGCCGCACAGCAGTGGGGGTTTTTAGCCTTGCTGATGCCTCAACTCTGGAGGAGTTAGAATCCGCAGAACACCCTCCCCTGGTGTCCTTAGATGAAGCACTACCGCGATGCTACCCACCCCTCGCTGTTGATACTGAACAAGCTCGAAAGCTCTCCTTGGGTCAGCGTTTGAGTCCCCGTGGACTATCCGGGATCCACAGTGCCATTGACCCACAAGGTCACGCCGTTGCTCTTGTCCAAGAGACAGCAGAATCACTGAGAACTGTTTTCGTGGCTCGCCCGGCAACCTTATAAAACTGTGTATCAGACGATGCTTCAACGGCCACTGCTCAACGCCCACTGATGGATCTATCACCTATCTGATCAATGAATGAAGGCAGTGGCCAAAATATAACCCTCACTAATGCTCCAACGTCCGTTAATAAAGGGAACAGGAGTAGGTCGCACCAGGAGATAAGAAATAAATGTGCCGTCTTCTCTAAGGTCAATTTCGGCTTGCTCAAAGCCTAGCCAACGATGAGTCAACGGAAACCACGTTTTATAGGTGGCTTCTTTCGCACAGAATAATAATCTGTCCGCGCACGCAATCCCCTGTTTTCTCAGGCTGTCCAGCTGTCGGTATTCCCCAGCGCGAGCAATACCAGATAGCACCCCATCCGGCAGGGGTTCAGCTGGCTCAACATCAATTCCTAAAGATCGCACGAAAAGTTGCGGGGCGACGGCAGCAGCCCGGAACCCTCCTGTATGGGTAATTGAACCGCATACGGTATCTGGCCACAGAGGCATACCACGGTGACCTCGTAAAATAGGGTCACCATGTTCCTTACCCAAATCCTCAAGAGCCCGATGAGCACACCACCGCGCATCACCAAATTCTGCCTTGCGTTGATCAGTAGCCTGCGACACCAGGGATTGTTCTAAAGGATGCAGGTTGTAGAAGTTACTCAAATCCAGGATCTCTGGATCAGTACGCACATAACACCAGCAAACACTCTTGGGAAACAAGGAATCATCCATCATGAATTCATTCCTTCCGTGAGAACTGGATATGGCCAGGGCATATTGCTCTTTCGAGTTTGCCATTCGCGTGGATACCCCAGAGACACCTCAATATGAGGTACCTCGTCGTAGATATCAATCCGCGGTATATGAAGATGCCCGTAGATAACAGCTTGAGCATTATATCTTTGAGCCCACCCCCGGGTATGACGAGTTCCACACCACAACGGTATTTCTGGATGGAATACCCGCTCCGTGGGTTCTTTGATCAAAGGCCAATGGTTGACCAGGATGGTGGGACCGTTGACACGTCCTAGACGCTTGACGCTATAGGCCAATCGATCCCAACACCAGGCTCTGACGTCGACGAACGGCGCTATCGAAAAATAATCCGTCAACACTACTTTTGCTTGCTCAGCTTGGCGTAGGGCGGCGTCGACGCTAAGACCTTCTTGCCGAAAACTGTAGTCATACAGGGTAAACAGGGGGCAGATTGTCACCCCGTTGAAAACGGGGTACGGATCCTCGGGAGTCAATACGCCGAGATTTCTCGAACCCTCGACTAACTCCTGATACTTATCCCGTCCTCGGTGTCGATCAGTAGACCGAGAAAACAATTCGTGGTTTCCCGGTGTCCAGATGATGGTGTGGAAACGCTGCTTAAGCTGGGCTAAGACTGCTAGCACAAGTTCAGTTCTCTCGGCGATGTCGCCGGCGATAATGAGCCAATCTGCAGGAGATTCTGGTTGGAGCTGATTAATGCGATCTCGATTCAACCTCACCGCAGCGTGGAGATCAGAGACCGCCCACAGCGTCTTCTTCTCCTGGTGAGGCATCGCACCTACTCCTTTACCACGTTACTAACCCAGCGCATTGAGTGGAACCGCCATGCTACCGCACCTAGCCGGATAAGGATAAAAAGCACTAACCCGAACCAGATTCCGAGGAGACCGGTGTGGAATATCTGAGCGAGGATCACTGCTGGGAAGAATCCGCAGAGTACCGAAGCAATGCTGATTGTTCGGAGATAGTTAGCGTCCGCCGCCCCCAATAAGATCCCGTCGAGGGCAAAAACTATACCGCCGAGAAGCACCATGATCACCAGGAGCCACCATGGGCCGGCTAGTGCGGCACGAACCTCGTTATCTGGGGTGAAGAGAGCTGGAATGTGTCGCGAAAAAACCGCCATGATGACACAAATCAAAGCGGCGAATAACATCGACCACCGGGTGACCTGGATTCCGGTTTTTCTAGCGAGATCATACGTTCCTTTGCCGAGCGCAGCACCGGTGAGAGATTGCGCTGCTATGCCTAGCGAATCTAACACCAAAGAGATGAAGGACCAGAGTTGGAGCAAAATTTGGTGTGCTGCTAAGGACGCCTCACCAGCTCTGGCAGCCACCGCTGCGGCCGCTAGAAAAGTTGCTTGAAAAGATAAAGAGCGCAGAATTAAGTCCCGACCTAAAACCAATTGAGAACGCATGGTGGACCAGTCAGGAAGCCACGAACCCGAGTGACTGCGGAGAAGTTTGATCAGAAAACATGTCGCGGTGATGCTGGCACCAAGAACATTAGCGAAAGCTGAGCCGACAAGCCCCCAGTGGGCCACAAAAAAGGGAACAGCAACAGCGCCTGGGATGACTCCGGCAAGGGTGAAAAACAACGGTGATACCGCGTCTTGTACCCCGCGCATCCAACCGTTTCCCGCCATGATGACCAGGATTAGCGGCACTCCTAAAGCCGCGATACGCAACCAACGCGCTGCCTCGCGCCCGATGTCTTCTGAGCCAGCTAACCAGGTGGTTATAGCTGGCGCAAAAACCATAACAATGGTTGCGAGCACACTTCCGACAGCGAGGGCTACCCAGGTTGATTGGACTCCCTCACGAACTGCGGCGGAGGTATGTCCACGTCCAAAAAAGCGCGCGGATCGTGCCGTGGTCCCATAGCTGAGGAAGGTGAGCTGAGTGGTGATCAGTGACTGAATCGTCGTACCTGCGGTAAGCGCCGCCAGGTCAAATCTGCCTAATCGTCCAACAATTGCGGTATCAAATAGCAAATACAGCGGAGGGGCAATAAGTACACCCAAGGCAGGCAGAGCCAAGGCCAAAATCTCTCGCGCGGAAATATTTACCGCAGCATCTGCCTGCTCCCGGCGGGATGAATGAGCCATAATCAGCGCTTATTTCTCCAAAGAAATATCATCAAGGACGTTTTTCAGCTCAGCAACAATGGTGTCTGTTTTCCCCGAGGTAGTGTAACCAGCAGCGGGAACATGTCCACCGCCACCGAGCTGAGTAGCGATCCGAGAGACATCAATGTGGGAAGAACGCAAGGACACTGCCCAACGCCCGGGGGATGTTTCTTTAAAAACCACTCCGATATCAGCGTCATCAACTACTCGCACAAAATCAGCGAGGGATTCTACGGCGGCAGAAGAATGTCCGTAGACGGTGTCGCGATCCGCTATCAAATAGGCGACGCCTAGTTCCCCGATCTGTTCTAAGGTCACTCCGCTGAGCACCGAACCCATCATTCGTAGATCTTTCACTGAGTTTCCATCAAGAAGCTCTTCCGCAATCCGACGCGTATCAAGCCCGGTTTTCATTAGTTGAGCAGCTAGGAGGTGCATCTGAGGAGTACCCCAGCGGAAACTACCAGTGTCGGTAAGCACACCAGCATAAAGACAGTGGGCCAAGGTGCGATCTAAGGGCACGCCTAGGGTTTTGAATAAGTCCGCCAAAATCACCGTGGTGGACTCAGCCTCAGGTTGAATGATATTGAGTGTCCCAAATCCAGGGTTGGAAGCATGGTGATCAATCACCAACGTACGAGAGGACTGGGCTATGGCATCTGCTAACGCGCCGGTTCGATCCAAGGATCCACAATCAACAACAATAATTAAGTCCACCGGAGGTAATTCTGCTGTTAGCTCTATGTCTGTGGCTCCGGGAATGGTTAGCAGATTCCGGGGGATTTCTTGAGCTTGTCCGATAAAACCCCGTGCTCTTTTACCGAGGTAACGAAGGGCGTGGACCACTGCCGTAATAGAGCCGATGGCATCAGCATCAGGCCGAAGATGGCCCACTACGGCAACGCGTGCCGCAGAATCAATCACATAGCGGGCCTTATCAAAATGATGGTGGTGTTCTCTGTTGAAACCCTGATGCTCCACCCTAGTCTTCTTCCTGCTCTGAATCTCGATAAGGATTAGCATCCCCAGCAGGAACAGCGGTTTCCTTTAACTTTGCTAACTCCGCATCACGGGCCTTAGCGCGCGCCAAAAGTTCTTCCATCCGAGCGGATGTTTCCGGCACAGTGTCAACTTCAAAACTCAAGGTTGGAGTAAAACGAACATTAAGTTCATTCCCGACGATTTTACGGAGTTGCCCACGGACCTTAGTAAAGACCTCAGCTGCCGCATCAAAATCTGGTTCTTCAGCTAAAGTGCGACCGCGAACAGTGTAGTACACGGTAGCATCATGGAGGTCTCCAGTGACCTTAGTGTCGGTGATGGTCACGAGTTCTAAACGCGGATCCTTGATCTGGCGTTCAATAGCGGTGGCCACAATGGTCTGAATACGTTTAGCCATACGAGCAGCTCGTTGGTGATCGGACATAGGACTCCCCTTCTCCTTAGTTGATAACCAGTAATACAGCGTCAAGATTCTACCCCATACCAAAGCCCCTGAGAGCGGTTCAGGCTCTCAGGGGCGAGGGATTGTGATGAAGCTATCCTCCCGCATGGGGAGAGTGCGGTTTAGGTGCGAGGCACCTCAACCTGTTCATAGACTTCAATCTTGTCGCCGATCTGAATGTCGGGGTAGGACAACACCATACCGCACTCATATCCAGCAGAAACTTCGGTGACATCATCTTTTTCACGGCGCAACGAAGTGATGGTGGCTTCAGGAGCAATCACCGCACCGTCGCGAACCAACCGCAGCTTGGCGTTGCGTCGAACCTTTCCTTCTTCCACCATGCAGCCGGCGATGAGACCAACAGCTGAGGCTTTGAAGATCTGGCGAATCTCGGCAACACCCATGTCGCGATCTTCGTAGATGGGCTTGAGCATACCCTTGAGAGCTTGCTCCACTTCCTCAATGACTCGGTAAATCACGGAGTAGTAGCGGACGTCCACGCCTTCGGCGTTTGCTTCCTCAGTCGCTTTACCCTCGGCACGGACATTGAAGCCAATGATCACGGCATCGGAGGCTGCAGCAAGCTTCACATTGGTTTGGGTTACTGCACCAACGCCACGGTCAATGATGTTGAGCTGTACTTCATCATCGACGTCGATCTTAAGGAGGGCTTCTTCCAAAGCCTCCACGGAACCAGCGTTGTCGCCTTTGAGAATGAGGTTGAGAGTGCTGGTTTCCTTGAGCACTTTGTCCAAATCTTCCAGCGATACCCGCTTCCGAGTTTTCGCTGCCAAGGCATTGCGACGTCGAGCATCACGCTGATCAGCGATCTGTCGAGCCACCCGATCATCTTCCACCACAAGCAGATTGTCGCCCGGGCCCGGGACACCATTTAAGCCTTGCATCTGAACTGGTCGAGACGGTCCGGCTTCTTGAACATCCTCGCCGTACTCATCCACCATGCGGCGGACACGTCCGTAGGTGTCTCCGACGACCACGGAATCTCCAACGCGAAGCGTACCGCGTTGAACAATGACTGTCGCTACGGGTCCACGACCACGATCCAGATGAGACTCAATCGCGATACCCTGGGCATCCATATCTGGGTTAGCTACCAGATCAAGGGAAGCGTCGGCGGTGAGCGTAACAGCTTCCAACAAGCCATCAATATTTTGCCCCTGCTTAGCCGAAATATCGACGAACATGGTGTCACCACCATATTCTTCGGGCACCAAACCGTATTCAGTAAGTTGCCCGCGAATCTTATCCGGCTGCGCTTCTGGCTTATCAATCTTGTTGACCGCGACCACAATCGGGACGTCAGCGGCCTTAGCGTGATTAATAGCCTCAACAGTCTGAGGCATCACCCCATCATCAGCGGCCACGACTAACACAGCAATATCGGTGGACTCGGCACCACGGGCCCGCATTGCGGTAAAGGCTTCGTGACCAGGGGTATCCAGGAAAGTAATGGTGCGTTCGTGATCCTCAACATTGACCTGAACCTGATAAGCACCAATTCCCTGGGTAATACCACCGGCTTCACGACCACCCACATTGGATTTACGGATCGTATCCAATAGTCGAGTCTTACCGTGATCTACGTGCCCCATGACGGTTACGACCGGAGGTCGCTTGGCTAGATCTTCCTCAGTGCCTTCATCTTCACCAAATTGCAGGTCAAAGCGCTCAAGAAGTTCCCGATCTTCGTCTTCGGGAGAAACCACTTCCACCTGGTAGTTAATTTCCTCGCCCAGAAGCTGGAGAGTTTCATCAGAAACCGAAGCGGTCGCTGTCACCATTTCGCCCAGGTTGAATAATGCCTGGACCAGTGACGACGCTTCGCAACCGATTTTCTCGGCGAAATCTGACAAGGAAGCACCGCGACGCAGCCTCAGCGTCTCGCCACCACCGTCGGGAAGACGAACTCCACCGATGACGTTGGGAGCTTTCATTGACTCGTATTCGCTGCGCTTCTGACGCTTGGACTTACGTCCTTTACGCGGAGCGCCACCGGGCCTACCAAAAGCACCTGCGGTTCCACCACGACGTCCGCCGCGGCCACCGCCGCCGCCCATGCGCTCGCCGAAACGAGGTCCTCCGCCGCGATTATTGCGGCCGCCGCGACCACCACCAGCTGGATCCTTCGATGGCATCTCGCGTGGGCTAGGATGCGCTGGCATCATCGCTGGCGAAGGACGACGGCCTCCTCCTTGCTTGACACCTTCATGAGAGTGTCCACCTTGCTGACGCTGACCACCACGGCCACTACCAGAACGATTGTTTTGCTTCCGCCCTCCGGCACCTGCCCCAGAACGTTGCCCACCACGGCCACCTGGGCGCGGTGCTGGGCGTTCTCCACCCCCGGTAGAGAACGGATTATTTGCTACCCGCGGAGCACGACCGCCCGGCTTTGGCCCAGGCTTCGGGCCCGGTTTCGGCTGAGGCTTTGGCGCCTTCTTCTCAGCTTTTTCCGAGCCTTTGTGCTGCTCTGGTTTTTCAGCTGCCGCTTCATGGGTAGCTGACTTTCCACCCTTCGCCGCCGGCTTGGGAGCTACCGGCTTCGGCCCGGGCTTGGGGCCTGGTTTAGGAGAACCCGGTTTCGGCGTAGCTTTAACAGCAGCCTTCGGGGTTTTCTTCCCTGAACTTGAGTCAGCTCCGCCAGCTTTAGCCTCACCTTTCGGACCAGGCTTAGGACCTGGCTTGGGCGAGGACTTCGCCGCCTTAGGCTTAGGTGCAGCCGCTGGGGTTGCACTACCTGAAGCAGCCGATGCGGAATCAGCAGGTTCAGCGGACCCGTTTTTCTTTTCATAGTGTGCCCGCATCTTCTTCACCACGGGTGGTTCAATGGTGGACGATGCAGTCTTAACGAACTCACCCTGCTCTTTCAGGGTCGCCAGCAGTTCTTTACTGGTAATCCCCAATTGCTTGGCGAGCTCATGAACACGAAGCTTTCCTGGCACTTCTCTCCTCTGTGATTTCTCTAGGAGTCGAAGGCCAGGGCGCGCTGACCTTCGACCCTAGGTGTGGTCGTTGACGTTCATCGCTGATGCTTCATCGTGCGCTCATCAGTGTTCGGTCTTCCTTACGTACTCTCCGGGAATAAGGAAACTCTCTTTTCCTGATTCCTCGGCGGCCTGATGTATTACATAGGCCCTGATTTCGGAGGTATCTACCCCACCCGGCAGCCTCAAGGCACGCCTCCACGCTCGACGCTTCTCAGCAAGCTCGAATGCTTGAAGAGTGGGTCTTAACCACGCTCCCCTTCCAGGAAGCCGGCGACGTGGGTCAGGGATAAGCCGACCCGGCGAGTCTGGATCCACGACCACCCTTAATAGCTGGTCAGTAGGCAGTTTCTGCCGGGTTCCGACGCAAGTTCGGCATGGCGTATGCCGTCGGGCTGCTGCCATGCCACCTCCTTATCCGCGTCAGTTCTGGCGCCCCCATATCCATGTGGAGCACCAGGCCGGTCGTTTATCTTACGCGAAAATGAGAAAATGCGTGAATTTAGGCTTGAATGTCAGCGTCGGAATGAATATCAATTTTCCATCCGGTGAGCCGAGCAGCGAGTCGAGCGTTCTGACCTTCACGCCCAATCGCCAACGATAGCTGATAGTCCGGAACAATAACGCGCGCGGTTTGGGCTTCTGCGTCGATCACCTCCACACTCACTACTTTGGAGGGGGCTAAAGCATTACCCACGTAGCGAGCAGGATCCTCATCCCAGGAGATGATATCTATTTTTTCGCCACCGAGTTCTTTCATGATGCTACTAACTCGCTGCCCTCGGGGGCCGATGCACGCGCCTTTGGCATTCAGACCTTTAACGTGGGCATGAACCGCAACTTTGGAGCGATGCCCAGCTTCGCGCGCGATGCCGAGAATCTCGACCGAGCCTTCCGCCACTTCGGGAACTTCAAGTTCAAAAAGTCCTCGAACAAGTTCGGGGTGAGTGCGTGAAAGGTGGATCGTTACTTGACGATCTCCCCGATTAACACCGACGACATAAGCCTTGATGCGATCACCGTGTTCTAAGGTTTCACCGGGCAATTGTTCTGCCGGGAGCAAGATCGCGTCTTGAGGTTCTGCCTCTGTACCAATTTGGACCACAATGATTCCGCGCTCGTTGGCTTTAGCGTCTCGCTGCACAATGCCGGAAACGATTTTACCCTCATAGTCTGTGTAGGCTTCAAAAACTCGCCCGGCTTCTGCTTGTTGAATCTGTTCGATGATCGCGTTGCGGACTGCCTGGGCTGCAACTCTACCGAAACCATCGGGGGTGTCTTCGTATTCGCTCAGAACCGCCCCGGTGTCGTCGAGCTCGCTCACAATTACCGCAACCTCGCCGGTCTCAGAGTCAATATCAACCCGAGCACGGGTTTCAGCCCCATCAGCTTCTGCAGATCGATATTCCCGGTAAGCGGAAAGCAGCGCCCGAGCAATAGTTGGAAGCAAGTCCTCAACCGGGATATTGCGTTCCTGTTCAATGGCCTGCAATGCTTGCAGATCAATATTCACTTGTTAGTTTCCTTGCCTTTCTTCGGCTTCTTCAAAAGACAGCGCGCACAAGTCACGCTCTGCCTGTGGAGGTTGTGCGAATTCAATTTCTACCATCGCAGCTACGTTAGGCGCCAACTCAAAGATCCGAACATGAGGTTTTTTCTCTCGACTTACCAACACCACCGACTCATCTTTTACCGCCCCAATCCGCCACTGGCTTCGCTCACCGTCCTCGGTGAGCTGAACCGCTCGGAAACGGTTGCGTCGCCAATGCCTCGGCAAGGTTAAGGGGAAGTCCACCCCAGGAGTGGTGACCTCCAGGGTATATCCGGGGCCGAAATGAAAAGTACCAGCTTCCTCAGCGGCGTCGAGCTGTTGCGAGATTTCTCTACTGAGTTGCTCTAAATCATCTAAGCCAGGAGCACTATCTGCGGCCACAGCTATTCTGACCAGAGACTTCTTGCCTGCCTTTTGGACCCGCACATCCTCCACATCCATGTCATAGGGACTGGCGATGGGTGTTACGAACGCCATGATCTCAGATTGAGTGGGAAAAGCCATGGCATCCAGCCTAACCGGGAAGGTCTGCGCGTAACATACCCGGTGTGCCTCAATCCAAAGTTCTGAAGTTTCTCACCCGACGCAGCATTGTGGGCGTGTGCCTAACCTCTCTGGCACTCAGCATGACCAGTTGTGGGGTGCTGGGTCCCCGACCGGATAGCACCTTGGTGAGTTTGGCAGGTCAAGCTCTCAAAGACTCACATACGTGGGCTGATAGTTCACCCCGGTTAGCTAAACTCCGAGGAACTCAAGCCGAACGACTACTTGCAGAAATTGCCCGTGACTGCGGCACGTACCAGGATGGAAGAATACCGCAGGATTGTCAGTTAGACAATGATCAGGTAGAAAGCCACGGCATCGAACAATCCCCGGAAGACTCCTTCGACACCATGGTCGCGAGCATTGATGATACCCCGCAAGGTTCTAGGGACCTCATCACTGACTTAGCTTTTAACTTTGGCCATCAGTTCCTTGCTGATTCCACCACAGATGGCAACGACGCTGCGAAGGAGCTCCCCCAACCACCGGCACTGCCCACCAAAGACCAAGATGAAGCAACCACACTGCTGCAACAAGAATATTCCACCATTTGGGGGTTAGATTCTGTTCAAGGTTTTTCATCAGCCAACGCACTTCCTTCTTTAAGCAGTCTCGGTGATTGCCACCGACACAGCAGCGCAGCTTTAGAGCAAGCGTTCCAGCTAGCGAAGAAAACAGCCCCCGAAGCTGCCCCGGGATATCAAATCCCGGCCGAGAAAATTCCAGCAGATACTCATGCCGCCCAGGATTTCGCAGTCGCACTACAGCAAAACTCCGTCCAAGAATGGAAAAAAGCGATGTCACTCGCTAAGGATGATGCATGGCGGTTGTGGCTAACTCGCACGGCGATAGTGTTGGACCAATGTAGCCAATAAAAAACTGTAAATTCTTATATTTTGTTGTTAGAATACGATAGGTGATTGGCCTACATACCCGACGCCATTTTTTTGTTTCTGCGTTAATCATCTTGTTTCTCGGATTATCTGCTCTTTTTATTGGACCTGCAGAACAATCCGGAGATCCCAGCGGAAATCTCCCCGACGGCGCCGATTCCACTCAGGTAGCTGACCTTCTGGCGCAGCAACCAGAAGGCTCAGAAAAAACAGCTATTGCTCTTTTTTATACCGACGATGGCAGCGCCTTAGATCTGCGACGCTTAGCTCCTATAGCTCAGCAATTCGGAGCCCCATTAATACCGGCGGACAATATGAAAGGTGGGATAGCACCCATTTCATTGTCCGGCGAGGATACCGATAATCCCACCGCATTAGGGGAACGCATTAAAAGCCTCCGCAACGATCTCAATTCCGATCTTCCCCCGCACACGGTAGTCCAAGTCACTGGACCTGCAGCGATCCAAGGAGATTTAGCAAGCGTTTTTGATAACGCAAACTTTCTCCTACTCAGCGTCACAGCGGCAATCGTCGCGATTCTTCTCATCATCACCTACCGCTCTCCCCTCCTGTGGATCATCCCCCTCACGGTGATCGGAGTCGCAGACCGGGTAGCCGCCAGTGTATTCACCTGGGTGCTTCATGGAAGCGAAATGTACTGGAGCGAGCAAACCACAGGTATTTTATCGGTGCTAGTCTTCGGAGCCGGCACAAATTACGCTCTCCTTCTGATTTCCCGCTACCGCGATGAATTGCATCGCCACGATAGCCGGGTAGCAGCAATGGCACAGGCGTGGGCACCGTCGGCCAAAACGTGTGTCATCTCCGCGTTAACTGTGGTCCTGGGGATGGGATGTCTAATGCTATCCTCAATCCCTATCAACCGTGGCCTCGGAGCTGCAGCCATAGTCGGGATTTTTGTCGCCTGGGTTTTTGCACTCCTCGTTCTCCCCGGAGCACTCTTGCTCTTCGGACGTTGGATTTTCTGGCCCCAACAACCTGTGGTAGGCGATACCATCAATCATTCTCTTTGGCGCCGAATTAGCCGAATCCCGGCTCAACGCCCCGTTACTGTGCTCGTGGCAAGTTTCCTCGTACTGGGGATCACTGCACTGGGATGGTTCTCTATGAAAACTGGGTTGAGCCAAGAAGATCAATTCATTAACACGCCGGAGTCCATCACCGCCGCCCAAAAATTAGAGGAGTATTTCCCTGATCAAGACGCTAACCCGGCCACCGTGGTAACCCAGCAGCCCCAGCAGGTCATGTCCCGTCTTAGTGACTCTGGATTTGGGGTACAACCGGCACCTGCTGCCGGCAGCTGGGAAACGTACCGAGTTTCTGGCGCCTCCACTTCCCAGCTCCGCGAAACCCTTGCAGGTACTGATGCTCTCGTGGGAGGACAAGAGGCCCAACTACTGGATACCGAAAACTTTGAGCAACACGATCGCCTCGTGATTTTCCCTGCGGTGTTAGGAATTGTGTTTCTTGCCCTAGCTGTGGCCTTGAGGTCTTTCTTAGCACCGCTCATCATGACGGCTACCGTGCTGTTGACAAATATTTCTGCCCTCGGGCTCGGCTGGTGGATCAGCACTAAAATCCTCGGATTTAGTGCCTTCGCCCCCTCAGTTCCGCTCTATTCCTTTGTGTTCCTGGTAGCTCTGGGTATTGATTACTCAATCTTCCTTATCTCCCGCGCTAAGGAGGAACCCGAACTCAAAACCGGTATTTTCCGTGCTCTAGAAGCAACTGGCGGAGTTATTACCAGCGCCGGAATACTCTTAGCTTCAGTATTTGCTGCCCTCGGGGTGTTACCCCTGGTGGCTCTAGCTCAGGTAGGAATTGTCATTTTCCTCGGGGTTTTGCTCGATACCTTGCTGGTTCGCACTCTCTTTATCCCAGCTATCGTCCGGTTGTTAGGCGAAAAATTCTGGTGGCCTCGAAAGACAACCCATAAACAAGCAAGGAGCTCCGCATAATTTAGAAGATGTGGAACACCTGCACGATAGCCTGAAGGCCTAACACCAGCCCCGGTGTTAGGCCTTCAGATTTTTCGCTTAACCAAGAATGTCAAGGACAGCAGCAGTAATCTCAGCAGCAGAGATCTCTGTGGTCTCCCCGCCGCGTTCCCGCAGCTCTACTACCCCATCACCATAGCGACGCCCAAACACCACGGTATAAGGCATCCCAAGTAACTCAGCATCTTTGAATTTCACCCCGGGGCTCACCTTCGGCCGATCATCATATAAGACGTCAATCCCGGCAGCATCAAGATCCGCAACTAGTTGTTCCGCCGCCTCGGTAGCAGCGGAATCCTTATTCGCCACCACTACATGAACCGGATAGGGAGCAACTTCTACCGGCCAATTCAAACCCTTGTCATCATGACGCTGTTCAGCTAACACGGCTACTAACCGGGAAACCCCGATGCCATAGGAACCCATGGTAGGAACGCTGCGCTTACCGTTTTCATCGAGAATTTGAACGTCAAAAGCTTCGGTGTATTTACGACCAAGCTGGAAAATATGCCCTATCTCGATTCCTCGTTCTAGGGTGAGTGTTCCCATCCCTTCAGGGGCTGGATCACCTTCCTTAATTTCTGCAGCTTCGATGGTGCCATCGGGTTGAAAATCACGCCCACACACCAAACCCACGATGTGATGGTTCTTCTTATCTGCACCGGTGATCCAGGATGTTCCTGGCACAACTCGGGGGTCAGCCAATACGGTGATGTCATGGTCGGCTAGAGCCCGGGGGCCCACATAGCCTTTAACTAAAAATGGGTTGGCGGCGAAGTCTTCCTCGGAAGCTAATTCCACCGTGGCTGGCTCACATGCTGCTTCTAGGCGTTTCATATCCGCTTCCCGATCACCGGGCAACAGGATGCCGGTCAGCTGTGGCTCCTTGCCAGATTCGGTGATTTTCACCATTAAGCACTTCAGGGTGTCGGATAATTCCACCGGGCGCCCATCAACGTGAATATTTTGGCTACGGGCCCACGCTAAAAGGGTATCCATGGTTTCAGCATCAGGGGTCTCATACTCCTGGGCTTCGGGCTGACCGTCAATAGGCCGCGGGGTTCCTGGCTGAGTAACCACTGCTTCGACATTCGCCGCGTAATTTCCCTCAGTGGAGCGGACAAAAGTATCTTCACCGGTTGGGGAAATCGCCAGGAATTCCTCCGATGCGGATCCTCCCATTGCTCCAGAGGTTGCTTGGCAAATCGCGTAGTTTACCCCTAGTCGATCAAAAACACGCTGGTAGGCGACGCGATGTTTAGCATAAGACTCGTCCAGCCCGGCGTCGGACATATCAAAGGAGTAGGAGTCTTTCATGACAAATTCGCGACCACGGAGAATCCCGGCGCGCGGCCGCTCTTCATCCCGATACTTGGTTTGGATCTGATAAAGGATGACGGGGAAGTCCTTGTAGGAGGAATAAAGATCTTTCACCGTGAGGGTGAATAACTCCTCATGCGTTGGCCCCAGCAAGTAATCGGCAGATTTCCGATCCTTAAGCCGGAAGAGGGCGTCACCATATTCGGTCCATCGATTAGTGGTTTGATAGGGCTCACGCGGCAAGAGCGCCGGGAAGCTGAGTTCTTGGGCACCCATCCGGTCCATTTCTTCACGCACTACGTTTTCAATTTTCTTTAAAGTGCGTAATCCCAAAGGCAACCAGGAGTACACCCCCGGGGCGACTCTTCGGATATATCCGGCACGAACCAAAAGCTTATGGCTGGGAACTTCAGCATCTGCTGGATCTTCTCGGAGAGTCCGCAGAAACAACGTGGACAGGCGGGTAATCATGACGGAGAGTTTACCGCCTAGGGTAGGAGCTATGCTCATTATCCTCCCACCTTCAGAAACCAAAGCTCATGGCGGTGATGGTCAACCTCTTGACCTGTCGAACCTGCATTTTCCGGAGCTTAATTCCATTCGTGAGTCATTGATCAACGATCTTTTAGCTTTGGAACCCTCCGCCATGCAACAGGCCCTGAAACTTTCAGATCGACTATGGCCGGAGGGGGAGGCCAACCTCGAACTCCTTGACTCCCCCACCATGCCCGCTATTTTCCGATACACCGGCGTTCTTTATGATGCCCTTAAAGCCGAAACGTTATCTCCCATTGCTTTTCCACGATTAGCGATTGGTTCGGCGTTATTTGGTGTTCTTTCTGCTCAGGATCCGATCCCCCACTATCGGTTATCTGCCACTAATAAAATTCCTCAACTCGATGGAACCTCCCCCACTTTAAAATCCCGGTGGAAACCTCAATTGAGTGAGGCCTTGGATAACCGTCACGAGCTTATCCTCGATTTACGCTCCGGTGCTTATGCTGATTTAGGGAAACCCCGCTCAGGAATTTCGCTGAAGGTTTTCCAAGAAAGGTTCGACGGAACCCGGTACATAGTCAGCCACTTCAATAAAAAATACAAGGGAGTTTTTGCGCGGTGTTTGGCAGAAGCGCCCGAGGATTTCTGTCACGTGGATGATGTTATCCAATTTGCAGATTCTCACGGTTTCCAGGTGGAAAAATATGGTTCCAATGAAATCCACCTTATTGTCGCAGAAAGTGAAAGTTAGTTCCTTTTTGTATCCTAGGACCCATGGCTGACCTTCCCCACCTGGAGCACTATTTCGCCGACACGTTCCCGGAACTGTCGATTCCGGTGCGTCCGGAAGAACCCCCACAGCCTCGACTCGTAGCTATCCATAGTTCTTTAGCTACTGAGCTCGGGCTATCTCCCGAATGGCTCGCCAGCCCCGACGGGGTGAAGTTTTTATGTGGCGTCCATCCGGGCTGTTCCGCACACCCAGTGGCCCAAGGTTATTCCGGCCACCAATTTGGGCAATTTAGCCCCATGCTCGGTGACGGCCGCGCTGCGCTGCTCGGTGAAATCATTGATCCTCAAGGACATCGCCACGACCTCCACCTTAAAGGCATTGGTGCTACTCCCTTTTCCCGTGGCGGAGATGGGTATGCGGTGCTGGGGCCCATGCTTCGTGAATTCTTGATCTCCGAGGCCATGCATTCTTTAGGAGTTCCAACAACTCGGTGTCTAGCAGTGATAGCAACCTCAAAAAAGATTATGCGACGGGGCGTACAGCCAGGAGCGCTTCTGGTGAGGGTGGCAGATAATCATTTGAGAGTTGGAACAGTTCAATTTAGCCGGCTTTTGGTGGAACATGATAAAGCAGATATAGATTTACTTTTGAGGATAATTGACGAAATTCAGCTACCGGGTAAATACGGTAATCCTGGTTTAGATCTCATAGACTATGTCATTGAAAAACAGTTATTGACTGTCAGTAAGTGGATGCGGCTGGGTTTTATTCATGGCGTGATGAACACCGATAACACCACGCTTAATGGGGACACTATTGATTATGGTCCGTGCGCCTTTATGGATTACTATGACCCCTCCACCTGTTTTAGTTCCATCGATCATCAGGGCAGATACCAATTTAAGAATCAGCCACTCATTCTAGGGTGGAATATCGCGCGTTTAGCCGAAGTATTATTACCCGTTATTCACCCAGACCCCAACACAGCAGCAGCAAAAGCCACCGAACTAGTGGAAGCAATTCCGCAGCGCTATCGTACGATGTGGCTCGCCGAAATGTCACGAGCCCTAGGCTTAGCCCCATCACCGGCTACCCACGAGATCATAGATGAACTCGTAGCACTCATGACTCAGTATCACTGCGATAACACTACAACTCTGTGGGGTCTGTCCGCTGGAATCTATCCTGCTCCCTTGGAAAAGTGGTATCGGCGTTGGAAAGAACACCACCCCGATACCGAAGCCATGTTCGCTTATAATCCCCTCTACATTCCCAGAAATCACCTCGTTGAGGCCGCACTCAAGGCAGCCGAGGATGGTGACGACACACTTTTCAAGGATCTAGAACGTCACGTCTACCAGCCATTCCGACAACTACAAGAAGACCAAGACCCCCAGCTTCTCCTCGCAGATCCCTATGCTCAACCGGCCCCGAAGGATGCCCCACCCTACATCACCTATTGCGGCACCTAAAAGGACAAGCCTCCCAGACAACTATTCTGGGAGGCTTGTGGAGTTAGACCGTTATTGTTCGGCCTTAACGCTCCAGTTTGAGAACCTTTTGAGAGTGATCCCACAGCTCTTCAAAGAGTTTCGGCTCATTAGATAGCTTCACTCCGTAGGAGGGGAACATTTCCTTAATCTTTCCACTCCACTCAATCATGTAACCACCAAAGCAGCGCTCAAGAAGTTCAATCATCGCGGAAGGTGCAATAGAGGCACCAGGGGATGCACCCAGCAACCCAGCAATGGTACCGGCGGAGTTATTAATTAAGGTGGTGCCAAATTCCAGGGAACCGAACCGCGGAACACCAGCAGGTTTAATCACCTGCACCCGCTGCCCAGCGATAATAAGCTCCCAGTCCTCTTTACGTGCGGTAGGCATGTACTCCCGAAGCGAATCAATCCGAGCATCCATGTCCTTGAGCAATTCAGTAACTAGGTACTTGGTCAAACCCATCTCCTGGACACCTACACCCAGATATGAGGGGATGTTGCCCACTCGCATGGACTTAAAAAGATCTAGATTTGAGCCATGCTTTAAGAACTTGGGGGTCCAGCCAGCATAAGGGCCAAACATGAGGCCTTTCTTCCCGTCGATAACGCGGGTATCAAGGTGAGGAACAGACATCGGCGGGGCACCCACAGACGCCTTTCCGTACACCTTGGCTGCGTGCTTTTCCACCAATTCCTCGTTGGTGCATCGCAACCACTGGCCTGATACCGGGAATCCAGCGAAGCCTTTGATTTCAGAGATTCCAGACTTCTGCAAGAGGGGGAGAGCCTGACCGCCAGCACCAACAAAAACGAAGTTCGCAATGATGGTTTGGGATTCACCGGTGTGGCGATTCTTGGCAGTGACTTTCCATTTATCCCCATGTGCGGAGATGTTGGTGACCTCATGCCCGTAACGAACTTCAGTACCCTGCTGGATCGCCGCATCAACAAACTGCCGGGTCTGAGCACCGAAATTAACATCGGTACCATTATTCGACCAGGAGATAGCAACCCGGTCTCCCGCCGCCCGGCCTTCACCCATGAGCGGCAGCATTTCATCGAAGGTGGCTCGGTCATCGGTGAACTGCATATCCGGGAACAGCGGCAAAGTCCGTAAGGCTTCATAACGGCGACGCAGGTAGCGAACTTGGTCTTCGCCATTAGCGAAGGAAACGTGCGGGACCGGATTGATGAACTCGCTCGGATCCCCCAACACACCTTTTTCTACTTGGTGAGACCAAAACTGCCGGGAAAGCTGGAACTTTTCATTGATATTTACTGCTTTCGCGGTGTCCACTTTGCCATGGTTTTCTGGCGTATAGTTCAACTCACACAGCGCAGAATGGCCGGTACCGGCGTTATTCCAGGGCGAGGATGATTCCTCTGCCGGAGCATCACAACGCTCAAAAATTACCTGAGTCCATGATGGTTCTAGTTCACGGAAGATAGCGCCGAGCGTGGCACTCATGATGCCCGCACCGATGAGGGCAATATCTACTTCCCCCATTAAAGCGGAGCTATTTCCACTGTTTATACGAGCCACGAAGATCTACCCCTTAATAAAAGTCACGTAGGTTCATTGCCCATATACCCTACTCCCCTCCCCCAGGCCTCTGGCCAATAAGACCCCCAGACGGTGGAGATGCTCTGAACTTCCACCCCCGGCTTATACCCCCTACACTATGTTTCTATGACTACAGTGAACCATGACTGGCCAGCCTGGGAACCAGATATTTTAGGCCCGGACTACCAATCCCTCACCATTCCCTTGGGAGAAGATCCTCAAGATGAGGGCGAGGTCTACGCCACAGTGGTTCGTTATCGTCCCACCGCTACCTCTTCCACCACGAAGGAAGATCACCGCCCCGCCTTGCTGTGGGTCCACGGGATGACTGATTATTTCTTTCATACCCACGTTGCCGAGTTCTTTGACCAACACGGATATGCGGTATATGCGGTGGATCTTCGGAAATGCGGACGAAGTCATCGTAGCGGCCAAAAATGGCATTACTGTACGGATCTAGAGGAGTATTTTCCGGATCTCTATGCCGCAGTTGATGCTCTACACGGTGCCGGTCACAACAGCATTATTCCAATCGCCCATTCCACGGGAGGATTAATTGTGCCGTTGTGGCTTAACCAGATGAATCAGGACCATGATCCCCGGTTCCACCTGATTAAGGGCCTCATCCTCAATAGCCCCTGGTTAGATATGATGTACCCCAAGGTTTTTGTGAAAATAGCCACTCCCATCGTCGATAAATTGGGCAAAGCTTTCCCCACTCTCGAAGTACCCGGCGGTGACTTAGGATGCTACGGCACATCACTCCAATCAGACCCCTCCAGGAATTGGGACTATGACCTCAACCTTAAACCGATCAACGGACACCCGAAATATTTCGGATGGTTACGAGCTATTGTTCGAGGCCAACGGCAAATCCATCAACACCATGTCGACGTGGGGGTGCCGACGCTAACTCTGTGCTCTTCGGCTTCCTGGCTCAATCACTCCTATAGTGCAGTAGCCAATGCCACTGACACTGTCCTCGACGTCCAGCAGATTCACGATCGCGCCCCGCTTCTCGGCCAGCAGGTGAGCGTCGAACCTATTCAAGGTGCCCGCCATGATGTATTCTGTTCACTTCATCATGCCCAAGCGGAGGCCTTTGCTAAAACTCTGCAATGGTTGAACTCTATTGGGGCAGATCCCAGCCGGTAGGATCAAGCTGAACTCAAACCACTCCAGGAGGATTTGGAACATCGTGAGCACACCAGCCGTTGATAAGCATTATTCTTTGATCATTATCGGAACCGGCTCTGGAAATTCGATCCCCACCCCGGAATTTGACGATCAGTCAATAGCGATTATCGAAGAAGGTATTTTCGGCGGAACATGCCTGAACGTAGGATGCATCCCTACCAAGATGTATGTCCACGCAGCTGATGTTGCCTTTGATATTGCCGAGGGACAGAAACTAGGGATCCATGGTGGTGTTGACCGCGTAGATTGGCAGCACATTGTTGACCGAGTGTTCCGGAATCGGATTGATCTCATCGCCAAAGGCGGAGAGGACTATCGGCGGGGGCCAGAAACTCCGAATATTGATGTCTATGACCATCACGCAGTCTTCGTTGGCCCGAAAACTCTAAAGACGGGTGTGGGATCAGAAGAAAAGATTATTTCCGGGGATGCTATTGTCATCGCCGCCGGGTCGCGACCGCAGATCCTGGATGTGATTGCGAATTCTGGAGTCACCTACCACACCAATGAGGATATTATGCGGCTAGAACAGCAGCCGGAGTCCTTGATTATTGTCGGTGGCGGTTATATCGCGCTGGAATTTGCCCACGTTTTTGATGCTCTGGGCACAAAAGTGTCTCTTGTGAACCGATCGGAGAAGTTGCTTCGCTCTCTGGATCACGATGTCTGCACTCGCCTTAATGACATAGTTCAGCAACGTTACGACACCCATACTGGCGTCGATATCCAATCTGCAGAAAATACTGATCATGGCGTCAAACTCAGCCTCAGCGATGGCACAGAACTCAACGCTGACGCTCTTTTGGTCGCTACTGGCCGAATTCCTAATGGTGATCTTTTAGACGCCGATAAAGCAGGCATTGAGCTCGCCGAAGACGGTCGACGCATCAAAGTAGATGAGTTCGGCCGCACCTCCGCACCAGGGGTGTGGGCTTTCGGTGATATCTCCTCACCTTATTTGCTCAAACATGTCGCTAATGCAGAGATGCGGGCGGTGCGACACAATCTTTTGCATCCCGACGATCTTCAACCCATGCCGCATAAGCATGTTCCCGCGGCAATATTTACCCACCCCCAAGTAGCCTACGTAGGGTTGACCGAACAGCAAGCCCAAGATCAAGGCTATGAACTGACGGTCAAAATCCAAAACTATGGGGATGTTGCCTATGGGTGGGCGCTCGAAGACACCACCGGCTTTGTGAAACTCATTGCGGATAAGAAAACTAGGAAACTCCTGGGCGCCCACCTCATTGGCCCCCAAGCTTCTACCCTGATCCAGCAACTCATCACTGTTATGGCGTTTGATCTCGATGTTTCCGAGGTAGCTACTCAGCAATATTGGATCCATCCAGCACTGCCAGAAGTTATTGAAAACGCCCTGCTTGGTTTGGAGTTTTAGGCAATGGCGTCACTAGCTGCGCCGCATCGGAATTCCGCCACCCTGCCACCACGGGCCCCAGAGGAGCCAACCACACCCCTCCGAACGCAGATAGCTTTATCTCTCCTGGCCCTCATGACAGGTTTTTGCCTCGTTATCGCCAGCATTACCCCACATATCTCTCACCACCGGGCCCTGGTGTGGTTGCTCGCCGCTATTGTGTCCACTAGCTCCCTGGTTACCGTCCAGGGTCTCTGGCGCCGCGAGTCCAGCAGAATCAGCCGCATGGGTTCCTGGCTCTCTAGTCTCGGCGGTCTCCTAGTTCTCGGCGTCGGAGCTCTACACGCCCTAAGCGTCTTACTCGCCGGAGGCCAGTTTGGCATTACTCTCTTCCTGGCATCAACATACGTCATTCCTGGCGCAACCATAGCTTGTCTCGCCGGCGGGATTCTTCGGCTCCCCGCGAAGTGGCGGCTACCTGTGTTCGCAGTTACTAGCTTTTGTCTCCTGACCCTCTGCGTGGTGGATCTTTCGGGGATTAGTTAAGCCCCTCATCTGGAATGGTGAGGATTTCATTGCCCTCATCAGTTATCACAATGGTGTGCTCAAACTGTGCCGTAAACTTAAAATCCGTGTTTTGCACGGTCCAGTCGTTGTCCCAAATCCGATAGTCCAAACTTCCCAAGTTAATCATTGGCTCAATAGTTAAAGTCATCCCAGGTTCCAGGACATCTCGATAAGCCATGGAATCATAATGCAAAACGACCAGCCCATTATGGAAAGTCGGACCAACCCCATGGCCGGTGAAATCTTGAACCACGTTGTAGCCGAAGCGATGAGCATAGGATTCAATAACCCGACCAATGACATTAATCTCTCGGCCTGGTTTTGCTGCTTTAATCCCCCGCATCATGGCTTCTTTGGTGCGCTGCACCAGTAGCCGATGTTCTTCAGAGACTTTTCCCGCTAAAAAGGTAGCGTTGGTATCCCCGTGCACACCATTTTTATAGGCAGTCACGTCAATATTGACGATGTCCCCATCTTCAATAACCGTAGTATCCGGAATACCGTGGCAGATGATCTCATTCAGCGACACACAGCAGGACTTAGGAAAATGACGATACCCCAGGGTAGAGGGGTATGCCCCGTGGTCACACATGTACTCATGAGCAATGCGGTCCAATTCATCCGTACTAACCCCGGGGGCGACGGCCGCACCAGCTACTGCTAGTGCATTAGCCGCGATTTTTGAAGCCTCCCGCATCTTTTCTATAGTCTCGGCTGTTTGAACATAGGGTTCACCGATGTTTTCTTGGACCGTGTCTTTCCACACGTATTCTGGGCGCTGAATATGTGCTGGGACGTGGCGGATGGGTGTTGGTTTTCCTGGCTTCAATGGTGAACGTTGAGACATAGCGACTATGCTAGTCCGCTACTCCCCTGCGGAATCCAGGAGGTTGAAGAAGTGATCAGTCACCGCCACAGAGGTTTCTGACCCGCCTCCCTTCACCACCAAGGTGGCAAACGCCAAATCATCCCGATAGCCTGCAAACCAGGCGTGAGAACCACCGTTGAATTCAGCTTCACCAGTTTTGGCGTGAATATCTCCTTGGGCTTTCATTCCCATCGCAGTACCAGAGGTTACTACGGCTCGCATCAGCGGACGCAGAGCATCAATAGCAGCCTGGGGTGGGGCATCAGAGCCGTCTTTTACTGTCGTTTCTTTCCCTTGAATAAGCACCGGGGTGGGAGTATGACCGACGGCTGCAGTCGCCGCCATTAATGCCACACCAAATGGGCTGACTAGATCATTGCCCTGGCCATAGCCGGCGTCCGTTCGCTCTAACATATCTGTTCCGTCCGGGATGGAACCCGTTAAAGTGTCGAGACCAGGGATGTCGTAATCGACGCCGATACCGAAACTTCGTCCCACTTTTTGAAGTTCCTTTTCACCCAGTCGGGCTGAAATATCTGCAAATGTGGTGTTACAGGAGCGAGCAAAAGCGGTTTGAAGAGGAACATTTCCTAGGCCAAAGCCAGCATAGTTCGTCACTATGCGGGTGCCGATATCCATCGTGGATGGACAGGGCACCGTAGATCCCGGTTGGAGGCCCTGATATTCCACACCTGCCGAAGCGGTGATGATTTTGAACACCGAGCCTGGGGGGTACTGTCCCATCAGGGCTAAGTCACCTTCCCGGTCTGCGGCCGGTGTCTGGGCCACCGCTAAAATCTCGCCGGTAGATGGTCTGATGACTACCATCATGGCTTGCATATTTCCCCGGGTGTTCACGGCTGCCTGAGCGGCGTCCTGGACTTTGTGGTCTAGGCTCACCCGCACTGCTGGCGCTGGAGAGGGTTCATGATAAGCAACATCGGTGTAGGCTGCCCCATCCTCAGAGACTGTAGATACTCGCCAACCGTTATTCCCATCAAGGTCATCAGCTACTATTCGATTAACCCTGGACATAATGTCGGGAGCAAAATTCGGGTCTTTGTTAATCATTGCGGATTCTTCGTTGAGCCGCACTCCCGTCGTTCGGGACATCGCTTGATTAAATTGATCTTTAAATTGATCAGAAATAAGCCCCACCGAATAATTTCCCTGATTCTTCGCTAATTGATTAGCTAATTCATCTGGATTCACAGTCGGCTGGGAACTATCTTCCCGATTAATAGTCGAAAGAATTCTGGCGATATTATTTGCCACGGTACGACGCTCTTGATCATCTTTGAGTGCCGTGGTATCTACAATAATTCTCTGTTTAGAACCAGGAACTAATACTTCAGCCCCATCAGATGTCATGACGCTAGCACGTTGAGCCTGAACTGGCCGCAATTCCAAGTGCTGATGGGCAGCCAACTGAGGATGCACGACGCTGGGCTGCCACCGTACCGTCCAGGTCCCATTGGACAAGGTCAATACCATTTGGGCTGGATAGGAAAGCTCACGATCCTTAGGCAGATGCCATGTGAGGTTATAGTGCACCGTAGCTACTGTATCTCGGACCTCAACGTCTCCTAGCTCGGTATCAAGTTGCTCAGCCTGTAACCCTGAAAAGGTGCGAGACATCATATCGTCAGCGTTATCAGGCTGGTCTACGTATTGACGCGCGGCATCATAATCTTGGTTAGCGAAGGCTTGAAGGAATTCTTCAGCCACGGGTTTCGGATCGGCTGGTCGTGGAGTACACGCCACTAAGGTGCCAGCCCCAAGTGTGGCGCTAAGGAGGACAGATACGAGCCGCTTCATGGCTAAAGAGGCTAATACCAACAAAAGGTGTGACCTGAAAGCCACACCTAAGCCAGGGCTTATTCTAGTTTGTAACCTTGACTGACGGGCTCATTCCTTCTTGCTCGTCCCAGCCTTGTTCCTCTGCTATGCGCTGAGCTTCTTCGATGAGGGTTTCAACTATTTGCGATTCAGGGACTGTCTTAATGACCTCTCCCCTAACAAATATCTGACCCTTACCGTTACCTGAAGCTACCCCAAGGTCTGCATCTCTTGCTTCTCCCGGACCGTTAACCACACACCCCATGACGGCAACTCGAAGGGGGAATTTCATCCCTTCTAGGCCCGCTGTTACTTCGTTGGCGAGGGTGTAGACATCAACCTGCGCACGTCCGCAGGAGGGGCAGGAAACAATTTCTAATTTTCGGGGGCGCAAATTCAATGATTGTAGAATTTGATCTCCCACTTTAATTTCTTCGACCGGATCAGCGGATAAAGATACTCGAATAGTGTCGCCAATACCCGAGCCCAGCAGCCATCCAAAAGCAACAGAAGATTTAATGGTTCCCTGGAACGCCGGGCCAGCCTCGGTTACTCCAAGATGGAGGGGGTAGTCTGTTTTAGCTGCTAGTTGACGATACGCCTCTACCATAACCACGGGGTCGTTATGTTTTACCGAAATAGCAATATCCCCGTAGCCGCACTCCTCAAATAAGGATGCTTCCCACATCGCAGATTCAACTAAAGCTTCCGGAGTGGCTTTTCCGTATTTTTCCAAAAGTCGCTTATCGAGGGAACCAGCATTAACCCCGATCCTGATGGGAATACCGGCATCCCCCGCAGCCTGAGCTACCTCTTTGACTCGGCCATCAAACTCCCGAATATTGCCCGGGTTCACCCGAACAGCAGCACACCCCGCATCAATGGCGGCGAAAATATATTTCGGCTGAAAGTGAATATCAGCGATCACCGGGATCGGAGATTTTGCCGCAATAGCCGGCAAGGCTTCTGCATCTACCGTTTTCGGACAAGCCACTCGAACAATATCGCAACCAGCTGCAGTCAGCTGAGCAATCTGCTGCAAGGTGGCATTAATATCGTGGGTTTTGGTGGTGGTCATCGATTGCACAGAGATCGGATAGTCCGAGCCAACCCCCACGTCCCCTACCATGAGCTGACGAGTTTTTCGACGTGGCGCCAACGTGGGGGGCGGGGTATCGGGAATACCAAGACCAATAGGTTGAGACACTATCGCTAATCTCCTCTGCGATTTTTCCTACCGTAGAACGGTTACCGACGAAGCTAAATTCTACACTCCACCATCAACGAGCTATTGATATAACCGGATGGGGTTGACCACATCTGCCACCAGCACCAATGCGCCAAAAGCAACCAGGATGGCCGCAATTGTCATTGTCAAAGGCATCAATTTCGAGTAATCTGCGGGCCCAGCAGCAGGAAGGCCACGGAGGCGTCGAACCCCATCTCTGATTTTCTCCCACAGCACCACAGCTATGTGCCCACCATCTAAAGGAGGCAGCGGGATGAGGTTAAATAACGCGAGGAAGAAGTTCAGGTTGGCGAGAAGAAGGAAGAACACATTCCAATAGTTGTGTTCTACGAGTTCTCCACCTACTCGAGAAGCTCCAACCACACTCATCGGGCTTTCTTTGTCTCGCTCCTTGCCTGTAATAGACATTGCCACACTCGGGATTTTTGCGGGCAGAGACATGAGGCCTTGAAAGCTAGCGGAGAACGTTTGCGCTGAGAGTTGAGCTGTCGCTGGAATTGCTTCGATGGGGCCGAATCGCCGCA
Organism: Corynebacterium poyangense; assembly: GCF_014522205.1. Lineage (NCBI taxonomy): Bacteria > Bacillati > Actinomycetota > Actinomycetes > Mycobacteriales > Corynebacteriaceae > Corynebacterium > Corynebacterium poyangense. Next base: position 1,545,177 of record NZ_CP046884.1, read on the forward strand.
CCGCGTCAGGCGGGGCCCCAGCGTTTACCCCAATGGCGCCAGCGCGGAAAGAGTGTCCGTCGTGATCGAGGCGATTTACACTCGCCACAGTGATGGTGATTTCTTGAGGGTGCCCATCCCGTTCAATACCAAGTCGGATTTCTTGGCCAGGGCGCTCAAGTACCCAGTCACGAACTTGACTGAAACTCTGAACCACGTTGCCATCAATGCTTTTTATTCGATCCCCCGGCCGAAGACCGGCCTTCTCGGCAGGACCGGTTCCCGAACAAGCCTCCAGGTGCTGAGCATCACGCTGATTAGACACGCAGCTTAGTTCTCCCACCACCGGCGACGGATCAGCATAAGGATTAGGGATCCCGGAACTCACCGCCACCCCATAGAGGATGATCATTCCCACAAGGATGTTCATAATCACCCCACCTAGGAGCACAATGATGCGCTGCCACCAGGGCTTATTAAACATTGCGTGAGGAACTTCCTCGGGGGTTAATTGCTCTTGAGCAGTCATTCCGGCAATGTCACAAAAGCCGCCGAGTGGGATTGCTTTAAGACCGTACTCGGTGTGACCTCGTCGAAAAGAAAAAACCCGTGGGCCAAAGCCGATGAAGTATCGTCGCACTCTCATTCCGAAGATGCGGGCCGCCGTCATATGACCCCACTCGTGGAGGGCGATGGTTACGGCGATCCCCACGGCAAAAAGAAAAACACCTAGTAGATAAGCAGCCACCAGTAGATACTCCCGCACATTGGTTGACAACAATAGTTTCGACGCAGATCTCTCAACACCTGGCTCCTCAGAGCCGAGGATTAACGTTGAGTGATACGTTGCTGGGCCTGGGCCCGCGCCTGGGCTTCCGCAGATAGCACTTCCTGCAAGTCAGGGATTGCCGCCTCGACGTTCCCCTTCGCACCAAGGGTGGAATGAGTCAGCTCAGCGCAGACCTCGCTGACAATATCAACAATTTCTGGGAATTTGATTTGGTTATTCAAAAAAGCAGCTGCGGCTTCCTCGTTGGCCGCATTATAAATCGCGGGCATCACACCCCCATGTCGAGCAACTGATCTCGCTAACTCCACTGCCGGGAAGGCGTCATTATCTACTGGTTCAAAAGTCCACGTATGGGAGTCAAAAAAATCTAGGGCGGGTTGGGCCTCAGGGACACGATTCGGCCATAGCAGGGCATGGGCAATGGGCATTTTCATCGACGGTGGTGAAGCCTGGGCAATGGTGGCCCCGTCGTGAAAAGTCACCATGGAGTGGATGACGGACTGCGGATGTACCGTGACATCGATAATGTCAGGGTCGATATCAAAAAGCAGCGTCGCTTCAATGAGCTCAAGCCCTTTATTCACTAATGTCGCCGAGTTTAGGGTATTCATTTGCCCCATTGACCAGGTAGGGTGGGCTGCCGCTTGGGTGGGGGTTACCGGCCACATGCGCTCTCGGGACCACCCGCGGAAGGGGCCGCCCGAAGCGGTAAGAACAAATCGTTTCACCTCGTTTGTCCGGCCAGCGCGAAGACACTGCGCCATGGCCGAATGCTCCGAATCTACTGGGATTAGTTGACCTTCTCGAGCTTTCGACGTCACTAGCCGGCCACCAGCAACGAGAGATTCCTTATTGGCTAAAGCTAACCGAGCCCCGGTATCAAGTACCGCTAAGGTAGCCGCCAAACCCATGGATCCCACCAAGGCGTTGAGGACTGTGTCTGGGCTCGACGGCAATTCAGCGGAGCGTCGGACTAATTGCTCTGCAGCATCATCACCACTGATTACTTCGGCACCGAGAGCTGCCGAGACGGTCGACGCGGCCTGGGGGTCGGCCACCGCTACCTGGTGTGCGCTTAGTCCCCAATGCCGAGCTTGGTCAATGATGAGCTGTGGCTGAGAACCGTGGGCCGCAATCCCGATAAGCTCAAAAAGATCTGGGTGAGCTGCCATAACTTCTAAAGCCTGGGTGCCGATTGAGCCGGTGGAGCCGAGGATCAAGATGCGCTGAATCATTCTCCTATCTTGGCATCACGCTCGCAAGGACATGTAGCTACCCCCAGACACCCCGCATTCGGGTAAACCAAAAGGATGGCAAAGCAGGGAATCTGAGGAAAACATGTGTAAGATAAGGAGGACAAGAATTAGGTAGCTACATAAGGAGAGCGCTGTGGCTGTTTCCCATGAAATCAAGCCGGAAATTTACAATGGGGTGTCTACTCTCGATGAACCTTCCGCCGCTTGGGGATGGCACGGGCTAAGCCGTACCGCAGTTCAAATTTCAGGATGGATCTCTGTCCTTATTCTCTTGGGTTATCACTTCGGTAACCACCGCGGCCATGTGGAAACCATCTGGCTTTTGGTGATCGCCGCAGTTATTGCCCTTGGCTTGCTGATTCACCTCTTCCAACCGCAAGGTCACCAAGTTCGTACCCTTACCGCCCGCAATAAGCCGGTGGGGCACCGCGAGCCGGAATGGGCATATCTGCAGGCAACTCTGCAAGGGCCATATGCTGAACTGAGTGATTCTCAGCTTCGCTCCTTAAATATTGATCCTGCTCGGGTCCAACACCTTCGCGCTATCGATCACAACTCTGCTCAGGCTCCTCGCACTGGTGCACACGCTCTCCGCACCCCGGAAGAAGCCTAATAAATCTTTTCTCCGTAGAGTTTCACGGAAAAAGCAATAACACTGCTGCCCCGCTGATACCGGATCTCTTCCTCGTTAGAAGAAGATCCTGGCAATCAGCGGGATTTTCTATGTTAACCAAACTCGTACTTTTTGGAATATCGTGGCCTGGTCACACTCCCATTTCTTCACTGCCTGATGGAGGGCCAGCAGATACAGTCCGACGGGAATCAAAATGCTAACAAGCACTCCTAGGACATCAAGCCACAGCTGTCCCGAGTTGGACCCGATATAGGAAAGGATTATTCCTGGCACCACGGGGATCCAGCCGAAGAGGAGCACACCAAAACTAGCTACCATTGCTGCTGCACGATAACCACTTCGTTCAGCGTAGGGAGAGGTTCCCGGTTGAGAAACTGCATATGCATTGAACTCTGAGAGCACCAGCCCCAGAGCAGAGACCACAATAATGATGCCTACGCTAAAAAACGCCGCGTGAAGAATGATATTCCCGATCTCCGTGACACTGTTTCCCTTGAGGGACAAACTAACCACCATCGCTACTAGCGTAATAATCACGCTATAGCCCGCTACGGCGAATCCTAGAAGATTGCGCCCCACTAAGAGCGAGCGAGATTTAATGCCGCTAAGGATGTGGAGACCCACCCCGGGACCGTCATAGCCGTGGTCGTTAATAGAAATCACTGAACCGAGCACTGCCACCATTAAGGGCGGAAAATACCCATAGGAATGAGAGCCATTGAGGTAGCTCTGCATGGTCAAGAATATTCCTAGAATCGGAATGGTATAGAGCGTCACAGAAACCCGGCTATCACGAGGCATATAGCGCACCGCGCGGGAAAATACAACGGACATGGGAGACCACGGCAAACCTGGAAGAAGTAACTTCTTTGGCTGCATTAACTCGGTAGCATAACGGGCTTTCTTGGTGCGGGAGTGAGAGCCAGCATAAGCACTTGGGTTTTTTACCTCGTTATCGATGAGGCGATAGCTCAACCAGAAAACCGCACCGATGGTGGCAAGGCTTATGAGGGAGGTTGCCACTACACCTAACCAATTCCCAGCAAGAGATTGAACGATGATGCCGGCCGGGGCGGCTAAGGGAGTCCACTGGAGAATGTTCCCGATTGCAGAGTAGTTTTCTGTTAAATCAGGAGAGTGAAAAAGAAGGTTTACCGCGATGATGAAAATAAAGAATAGTAATCCCCCTATTTTTCCTAGTTTCTCTTTGAAACTGCGATCGCGGTGACTAAAAAGAAGGGTTAAAAATGTTGCACCAGCTGAGGTGAGGATTATTGATAGCAATGACCCCAGTATGAGCAGTAGTAAAGAAATCACACCTAAGTGAGGTACCGAAACAGCGATGATAATGGCACTTATTATAGTGCATAAGATTATCAAGATGCTGCGTTGTCGATAGAGAGAACCGATAAAAATAGATGCGAAGTATTCTTTGGCGCTGATATTGTAGGTGGGGAGCAAAGCCGGGGGGATGGGAAAATCCATCATGGGGAAGAAGAGAGCCCAAAATATTAATAATAGTGTTCCCATACCGAAAACTGCGGCTATGAGGGGAAATGAATTAGAGTGAGCTAACTCTTCATTAAGAAATATCCCTATCCCTACTAAACTTAGAGTTACATATATCCAAATTAATATCGAGAGAACAAGGACAGACTTATTCTCTTTAACTTGTCTCCTGGTTAATAATGAGCTCAAGTTGATCAAGGTCCGCCACCGTGGTTGAGCGGCGGGAAAAGCATTGCGGATTCGATCTTTGGTGCTGACCTCAGCGGGGGAGTTAATTTTCTTCATTTTGCGGTCCCCCTAACCAAGCCAAAGAACCTTCATCTAGCTCTGCCCCACCAACAAGTTCCACAAACACTTCGGACAGACTACGGTTGCCGCGGATTTCCGAAACTTTAGCGCTGTGCAGGACTCGACCCTGGTTGATAATGGTGACATGGTCACACAGTCCTTCCACCAGCTCCATAACATGAGAACTTAAGACAACCGTTCCACCATGATGGACATAAGATTTCAAAATGTCTTGAATCAATCGAGCTGACACCGGATCAACTGATTCTAACGGCTCATCAAGAATCAACACTTCCGGGTTATGCAGCATGGCTACTGCTAACAGAATCTTTTTTGTCATGCCTGCGGAATAATCAACGACACGCGTATCCGCAGCTTCCGCTAACCCCAACGTCTCTAATAACTCTGAGCCTCGCTGCGCAATGACATCTGGCTCCATGCCCCGCAATCCACCCGCATAAGCCAATAATTCCGGTCCGGATAATCGTTCAAAATAAGGATTATTATCCGCGAGTAAACCCATCTGCTTTTTCACCTTTTCAGGTTCAAGCCAAGTGTTATACCCCGCTATATAGGCCTCACCAGAATCAGGTTTCAGCAAACCAGTCGCAAGCGAAATAGTGGTAGTTTTTCCAGCGCCATTTGGTCCAACAATTCCGCATAAACAACCACGCGGAATATCTAAGCTAAGATTATCTACTGCTATTTTGTCGCCGAATCTTTTATTGAGACCTCGAAGTGCTATTGCTGCATTTCGCGGATTAGGGTCAAGACTCATCATGAGCCCTATACTAACAAAGGTTAAGGAAAACCCGTGGTTATTGTCGATCTTCGGCAGCCAACTGTCCACAGGCAGCCGCTATTTCTTGACCGCGAGTATCCCTCACGGTACACGGCACCCCCTGCGCGATGATGCGTCGAACAAATTCATCTTGACGAGCTTTGGGCGAGGCATCCCAGGGGGATCCAGGGGTCGGGTTAAGTGGAATCAGATTGACGTGAACCAGTGGCCCCAACGCCCGATGCAATTTCTTAGCCAGGAGGTCTGCTCTCCATGGTTGATCATTGATGTCACGAATCAGCGCATATTCAATAGAGATCCGACGCCCAGAGCGGTCGGCATAATATCGTGCCGCCTCTAAAACTTCGCTGACTGGCCAACGATTATTGACTGGGACAAGAGTGTCTCGAAGTTCATCATCAGGTGTGTGCAATGAAATAGCGAGCGTAACCGAGAGATCTTCATCAGCAAATTTTCGTATTGTTGGAGCTAATCCCACCGTGGAAACAGTGATATTTCTTTGCGATAAGCCGAATCCTGATGGAGCTGGACTGGTGATTTGACGCACCGCAGAAAGGACTCGTTTGTAATTAGCCAGTGGCTCTCCCATTCCCATGAACACCACATTGCTTAATCTGCCACCTTCAGCATTCATGGTGGCAGCGGCAGCTCGCACTTGATCGACAATTTCTGCAGTCGAGAGGTTTCGATCCAAACCACCTTGACCGGTGGCGCAAAATGGGCACGCCATCCCACACCCTGCTTGTGAAGAAATGCATAGGGTGGCTCGATCTGGATAGCGCATCAAGACGGATTCAAGGAGAGTACCGTCGTGCAATCGCCAGAGGGTTTTCCGGGTCTCCCCGTTATCCGTTTCAATTCTCCTCACCTCTTCCATGAGGGTGGGGAAAAGGGCATCCTTGATCTTTGGGCGCAGATCAGCCGGCAAATCAGTCATGCTGTGTGGATCCGCTTCGCAGCGTCCATAATAATGCCGCGCTAATTGGTCCACCCGAAACTTGGGGACGCCGAGGTCCGCGAGCACGGCTATGCGCTGTTCTCGATCAAGATCTGCAAAATGCTTCGGAGGTAGCCCGCGCTTGGGTGCGGAGAATTGTAACGCCACTGGTTTTGCCATGATGTAGCTATCATTGCACGGTCGAAGAGATGGGGCAAAACCACGTCAAAACCTTAGAGTGCGTACATTTGACAGTATGACGCAATCCTCACCTTCTCACTCGCCCCAGTCTGATCCGCACACGAGAACGGACACCTCTGACTCTTCTGCCTCATCGCCTACCCCATCCACTGATGACGCTGTCATAACTCCCCCACCGTCGCCGCGTCGAGTCCAAGGCTCCCTGGCCGGCAGTACCTGGGTGGGACTGATTATCGGGGCACTGTTGCTTATTTTGCTCATTGTTTTCATCGTGCAGAATCAGCAACCTGCAACAGTAACTCTCCTTGCTTGGGATTTCACCCTCTCTGCTGGCCTCATCTATCTGCTATTTGCGATTTTTGGCGCCTTAATCATGGCTCTCGTAGGTGGTGTCCGGATGATCCAACTGCGCCGCCAAGTGCGACAATAACTTCACCCTACCGGTGTTGCGCTATCTCTTCGCGACCATCCGCCGCTCTAGACTGCACCAGAAGAATTAATGATCGTCAAAATCAGCCAAGTCACCATGGCCGCCGGAAGCATTCCGTCGAGGCGATCCATAATTCCCCCGTGCCCGGGCAGAATATTCGACATATCCTTAATCCCTAGTTCTCGTTTGAATTGGGATTCCACCAAATCCCCTAACGTGGCACAGACCACCATCAGCACTCCGAGAATAGCGCCCATCCACCAGTAGTGTTCTAAGAGCACACTCACTGTCAAGCTGCCAACAATGACGCCACCCACTAAAGAACCGGCAAAACCTTCCCAGGATTTCTTAGGGCTCACCGCGGGGGCCATGGGATGTTTTCCGAAAAGGATGCCAGCGGCATAGCCTCCGACATCCGATGCGACGACGCACAACATGAAGGTCAAGATGTAGAGTGAACCGCTATTGGCGTCGAAAATCACCTCGCTCTGGGAGGGACTCGCCGCATCTACTTCGATGCGGGATAGCATCGCCGCAAAGGTTCCAAACATAGGGATCCACGTCAGCACAAAGATCCCTACAGTGGTGTCGCGCAAGTAATTTTGCGGTGCGGTAGTAGGGCCGTGATGGAATAACCTGCCATACATCAGCGCCAACACGCCGGTCACATACGCTGCCACCAGCCCTTTTGTTCCAAAAGGCCAGCTAGCCCAGATCATGGCTTGCCCCATGATAATTAGCAGTGTCCGCGGAAGAACATAACCGTTTTCTCGTAACCGGGTACAAACTTCCCAGGTTGCTAGTCCTAAGGCAGCGGCAACTAAGGGGTACCACAAAACCGGAAGAACCAGGATACATAGGATAACGAGCACACCTAAGCCAACCCCCACACCGATGGCGGCTTTGAGGTTTCGCCCGGCTGAATTTCGCGGCTTGAGAAAATCCTGCTGAGAAAGTTTGTGGGTGCTCTTCTTCACGGTTTCCTTCCCTACCCCCTGTGGCTGACCCCCCAAGATCAACGCCGCAGCAACTAAACGGCCATGAGTTCTTCTTCCTTCCGGGATACCACCTCATCAACCTGAGCTACATAATTGTGGGTGATCTTATCCAGCTCTTTTTCCGCCGCCTGAACTTCATCCTCACCGGCGTCACCGTCTTTTTGGATCTTCTTTAATTGATCCATTCCTTTACGGCGGATATTACGCAGGGCGATTTTCCCGTCCTCACCCTTGGATTTTGCCAGCTTCACCATATCCCGACGTCGCTCTTCAGTCAGTTGAGGAACGGTTACTCGCAACACCTGGCCATCATTAGTGGGGTTGACCCCCAAATCAGAGTTACGAATGGCGTCTTCAATCTCTCCCATAGCTGAAGCCTCATAGGGCTTAATGAGCAGCATCCGCGGTTCCGGAACTGAAATAGTTGCCATTTGGTTGATGGGGGTTCGAACCCCGTAATAGTCAGCGAAAACGCCGTTGAACATCGCCGGGTTAGCACGTCCAGTGCGGATGGTGGTCATTTCCTCACGGGTATGTTCGACGGTATGGGTCATTCGTTCTTCGGCTTCGAAGAGAATCTCATCAATCATGGGTATTCGTATTCCTTTGCGCGTTGAATTAGGAGAATAGTCCGGATCCAGTCCGGACAGAGTCATGGGAGTTAGCGTATCAGGACTGCACCAACGTACCGATGCGCTCCCCGGCTACCGCCTTAGCAATGTTTCCATCGCTGAGCAGATTAAACACCAAAATCGGCATATTATTGTCCATGCACAAGCTGAATGCGGTCGCATCGGCCACTTTTAAGCCTTTTTCGATGACCTCGCGTGGGGTGATTTCCTCAAAAAGCTCAGCCTCTGGATTGGTCCGGGGATCATCGCTATACACGCCGTCGACCGCCTTAGCCATCAACAACACCTCACAGCCGATTTCTAAAGCTCGCTGGGCTGCGGTGGTGTCCGTGGAGAAGAACGGCATCCCCATGCCTGCACCAAAAATGACTACTCGACCTTTTTCTAAGTGGCGGGCTGCTCTGAGGGGGAGATAGGGTTCAGCAACCTGAGTCATTTGGATAGCTGTTTGAACTCGGCAATCAATCCCCTCCTTGAGGAGGAAATCCTGGAGCGCCAAACAGTTCATGACTGTGCCCAACATACCCATATAATCTGAGCGGGACCGATCCATGCCACGCTGCTGGAGCTGGGCGCCGCGGAAAAAATTTCCGCCACCGATCACCACGGCAATTTCGGCCCCGGCCCGAGAAACCTCAGCAATCTGGCGCGCAACGTTTTCGACTACATCGGGATCAATGCCTACCTGACCCCCGCCGAACATTTCCCCTCCAAGTTTCAGCATTACCCGCTTATATCCGGCATTGCGTGTTGTGTTTTCGGGGGCATTCACAGTGGTGCTTCTCCTTTACCTCTGTTACGCGTGATCGCTTAGTATCCGCGTTCATCCTACCGTGCCATCGCGATTAGACGCCGCACTGGCCGGGTACTTTTTTGTCATGATGTACCCACTGCTGAAGTGCAGCTCGAACCGCGTCAGCATAAGCCTGTGCCCCTGGCGGATCTGGGTGAATGAGATCACTGCGAAGTAAGGAGTGATCAGCCTGGGCTCGATGGCACCAATCGGCCACGTACACATTCGGATACTTCTTCGCGGCCTCAAGCACCTCTTGTTGTGCCGCGGGCATATAGGAACGGTCTCCGTAGGGCATCACCAAAATTATGGTGCGCTCCGCGCCGAGACTGCGAATAATTTGATCCAAGAGTTGGGGATTTCCCGCCCCGTCGGCAGGCCCGTTAGTACCAAAACTGAGCACCACAAAAGGATCAAGCGTCCCGGCTGCTTTCATCGAAGAAATGATAGCTGGGGCCGCCTCATAATGGCGAGACACTTCCCCGTCCACATAGATGCCGGGGAAAGCGTCATTCATAGCCGCTTTCGACGCCAAAAGAACGGAGTCACCAATAGCGGTGATCTCATCACCTTTAGGCATCTCTCGATGTTCTTGCTCGGCTATGTCAGTGGCATCAACTGCTTGAGAAAGGTCACCTTTATCTTGAGACATCGCCGCAAGATCTGATTCCAATTGGGTTTGCTGGGGAGCACAAACCAAAGCGAGAGCAGTAATCGCGGCGAGACCGACTACACCGAATCCCCATTGGAGGCGACGCGTTCCAGGAATCAGGGAACCAAAGAATTCTCGTGCTACTGCTTTGTATCCGCGACGACGAATCGGTGTCTCAATCACCCGGTAGGACCAGTCAGCTAGTGCTAAAGAAAAAGCTAAGGCTAATAGACCACAGACCAAGGTAGTTGTGGTGGAAGTGGTGTTAGCGCCAAAGAAACGTCGGGCAATTTCTTTCACAATCACCACAACGGGCCAATGCCAAAGATAGAGTGAAAAGGAAATTGATCCCAAGTACCTTAAGGGACGAAACTCCCCAATTATTCGCGGAATGGTGTGGTTGCGGACTACGCTAAACACCACAACAGCTGTGGCTAGCGAAGCCAGGAGAAGCCCTCCCCGATACGTCCATGGAGATTGATCCGGTAAGAATACAACTAAGCCGGCCAGGACGACCAAAGCCGCAAGCCCTCGTAATCCCGCATGGCGCCGGGGGCCGGGAATGGGCCAAGAATCAGCGTCCGGATCAGCGCTGTTCGAGCTGAGGGAGAGCGCCAAGGCCGCACCAATTAACAACCCGAAGGCGTGGGTGTCTGTCCCGTAATACACCCGAGAAGGGTCCTCAGATGGGTTATAGAAAACCAGCATTAACAGGACTGAACCGAGCGCCAAGATCAGCGAGGTGAGAACAAGTGGGCGTCGAGATTTGTTACGGGCAGTAACAGTGATGAACAGGAAAATGAGTGGCCACAGGAGATAAAACTGTTCTTCTACTGCCAAGGACCAATAATGGGCAAAGAGTTCAGCGCCGGACTCCGCAAAATAGGAGCGTGAGGCGATGATCTGTCCCCAGTTATTGGCAAATAAAGCTGAGCTGAAGAATTGTCGAGGAAGTCCGACGGCTGCATCTCCCCCGAAAAAGCCGCCGATAGCTGTCATCGTAATGAGGACAAATAATGCGGCTGGCAAAATACGTCGAGCTCTTCGCAACCAGAACTGCGGTAGGCTCACAGATCTGGTGACGGCTTTTTCGCGAACCAATAGCGACGTGATTAAGAATCCGGAGAGGACGAAGAAGATATCGACCCCCAAAAATCCACCAGGAAGCAGGTGTGCAAAGAAGTGATAGATCACTACTACTGATACAGCGATACCCCGAAGACCATCTAAGCCAGGGACGCGACGAATCTTTGGTTTGTTCTTCTTCTGCCCTGGCCTAGACGGCGCCGGGGCGGTAGTTTCCCGATGATCGTCATGTGGCACCGACGTTGGCCGCGGCGCAATGGCACGCGGCTGGACTTTCTTCACAGGGAGAGGGCGTCGGGCTGGAGTCAGCGCTTTTATAGGTTCGCGGGAGGACTTGCCAGGCGGCAAGGCTAGTTGTGGTTCAGTTGGCTTCCCCGGGCCCACCTGCGACGATTCCATCCCTGATAAATTTCCCTCAATCCAATAGTGCCGATGCCTGCTAAAGCACTAGCCCAAAAACGACAGAGACCACCCTACGCGCATGAGGCGCGAGGGTGGCTCTTTGGGGGCGGGTGTGTCGCTAAACAATACCCTCTAAATAGATATTAGTGCTGGCCGACCTCAAAACGGATAAAGTCCGTGAGGGTAACTCCCGCTTCATCCATCAGTTGTTTTACGGTCTTCTTATTGTCAGCAACAGAGGGCTGCTCAAGAAGAACAGCATCCTTGTAGAAACCGTTGAGGCGCCCCTCGACAATCTTCGGAATAGCCTTCTCCGGCTTTCCTTCCTCACGGGTAATTTGCTCAGCAATGCTGCGCTCTTTCTCCACTACCTCAGCGGGAACTTTATCCCGGCTCAGATAAGCGGCTTTCAATGCAGCTACCTGCATGGCTGCATTATGCGCTGCCTGCTCTGCAGCCTCTCCGGAACCGGTGTAAGCAACAAGCACGCCTACTGCCGGAGGTAGGTCAGCAGACCGCTGGTGAAGATAAACCGAGACGTTATCGCCCTTGATGGTAGCGGCGCGACGCAGTTCGAGTTTTTCACCGATCTTGGCAGACAGTGCCTGGATAGCGTCAGCGGCGCTTTGACCATCCACCTCAACTGCCTGTAGCTCTTCGGCAGAGTTCGCGCCAGCGGCAGCAGCAGCTTGAGCAACCTTAGCTGCGAAGTCTTTAAACTCGGCATTCTTAGCCACAAAGTCGGTTTCGGAGTTGACCTCAATCATGGTCTTGCCAGATACCGCAATAAGGCCTTCAGAGGCATTACGCTCGGCACGCTTACCAACATCCTTGGCACCTTGAATACGCAGGACCTCAATGGCCTTTTCAAAGTCACCATTGGTTTCTTCCAGCGCATTCTTACAATCCAGCATGCCGGAACCGGTGATTTCACGAAGCTTCTTTACGTCTGCAGCGGTGTAATTCGCCATGAGTTTTTGTGTTCCTCCTTCGATGGGAACAAAGTTAAGTCTGGGAACACCCGGGGTCTCCCCAGACATCGTTGACAGTGCGTCCTAGCAAATTTTACTGAGCATCCTCAGCTTTTTCAGCTGTTTCCTTCGCCTCAGCATTAGCTTCCGCAGACTCCACCGCTGCGGCATCCTTTTCTGCGGTATCACCAGCGGATTCCTTTGCAGCAGCCCGCTCACGCTCTTGCCGAGCCTTACGCCCCTCTTCAACGGCGGTAGAAATCACACGCGTGAGCAACGTGGTGGAGCGGATAGCATCATCATTACCCGGAATAGGATAGGTAACTTCATCAGGATCGCAGTTGGTGTCCAGGATAGCTACCACCGGAATGCCCAGCTTCTTTGCTTCAGCAACAGCGATATGTTCCTTATTGGTATCAACAATCCATACTGCGGAAGGAACCTTAGACATCTCAGCAATACCACCGAGGACTCGCTCAAGCTTGACCCGTTCGCGGGTGAGCATGAGGACTTCCTTCTTGGTGCGTCCTTCATAACCGTTCTCAGCAGCGTCCATAGCCTGAAGTTCTTTCATCCGGCCCAGCCGCTTAGATACAGTCTGGAAGTTCGTGAGCATACCGCCCAACCAACGGTGGTTTACATAAGGCATGCCAACACGCTCAGCTTCAGTCTGCACTGCTTCCTGAGCTTGGCGCTTTGTTCCTACGAACAAGATAGTGCCGCCGTGCGCCACAGTTTCCTTGACGAACTCGAAAGCCTCGTCAATATAGGTCAAGGTCTGCTGCAAATCAATGATGTAGATGCCATTACGGTCAGTGAAAATGAACCGACGCATCTTCGGGTTCCAACGACGGGTCTGGTGGCCAAAATGCACACCAGCATCCAGAAGCTCTCGCATGGTCACGACTGCCATGGGATGCTCCCTCCTTAAAAATCTCGTTTCGGTTTTCAGAATATGTGCAGGTGTTGTGTCTTTGCCTGCACCCTGGCGACCGGACCACCATCAACACCCTGGCCGGAGAACCCGATTCAGGGACCGCGTCAATAGTGATTGCTCTTAGCTTTAATGCCAAGACCGCCCGCGCGTAGTCAGCTATCCTGAGCCAGGAAAATTCTCTTCCCCATGGCACGGACACACTGCTGGCCGTAACTTTAGCGCATTTTTCTTCCAATACCTAATCCCGCTAGTGCGTTTTCCACAGCCAGAAAACACAGGTCACAGCCGTCACATTTTCCCCAAGGCCCTAACGTCTGGATCACCCACCCTCGGGATATTCCCCGAAGATATTCTTCATGAGAAACCGTATCCATGTCCGCTATGGCAGCAGAATCGGTTCAGCACTGATCTGGCTAGCAGTTCACCTTATTGTCGCTTCTCCAGCTCTAGCTTATGTCGAACCTACGAGAGCATTACCGCACGCAACTGGTGTCCTACGAGGATTCGACAAACCTGAGCACAATTGGTTACCCGGGCACCGAGGAGTGGACTTGGCCTTAGATATTGGCGCCCCCGTACATGCTGCCGAAGAAGGCGTAGTGGCGTTTACCGGCGTAGTAGCGGGGACACCGGCAGTATCCATAGATCATGCCGACGGCATTAGAACCACGTACCAACCGGTATACCCGCAGGTTAACCGCGGCGATCAAATTTCCGAAGGCCAAATCATCGGTACCCTAGCCCACCCCTTCGACGGCCACCCCGGACTCCATTGGGGAGCAAAAAAGGGCACAGAATACATCAATCCTTTATCGCTCTTATCCACCCCGGTGATTCGCCTCAAGCCCGTGGGTGGGCTTGGCGATAAACCTGTTTGAGCCGCTCAGCATTGACATGGGTGTAAATCTGCGTGGTCTGAAGAGAACTATGCCCCAACATTTCCTGAACCATACGAAGATCTGCTCCCCCCTCGAGTAAATGGGTGGCGGCGCTATGTCTTAATCCGTGCGGAGTTAATGTTCCACAGCCATTGACAGCAGCAGATTTTTCCACAACCCGACGCACTTGCCGTTGGTTGATACGTCGTCCCCGCACTCCCACAAATAGCGCGTCTTCTTCAGCCGAAGCCAATTCTTGTCGACCCAGGTCAAGCCACTTTTTAACTGCTTCAGCCGCTGGCCTACCAAAAGGCACGACGCGTTGCTTATCCCCTTTGCCCGTTACCCGTGCCGTACGCAGCCCTAGATCAATGTCTCCAACATTTAACCCGCACAACTCGGCTACCCGCATTCCTGACGCATAGAGCAATTCCAGCATGGCGACGTCACGATAATATTCTGGCTCTGAAGAAGAGTCCGTATTAGTGATAAGTTCTTCAGCTTGATCGGGATTAATCACCACCGGCAAAGTCCGATAACTGTGCGGATTAACTAGCCGAGCGGCAACATCCTGGTCGAGATAGCCCTGAGTACGAGACCATCTACTAAAAGCTCGTACTGCGGCTGCCCGGCGCGCCAAGGTGGCACGACTTCGCCCAACGCGCATAGCTTCCGCTAACCAGGAGCGGAGATTTTCCAAAGTGAAATCCGCATAGGTGGGAGCTATCTTCGCTAAGGATTGAAGATCAGATCTGTATCCCTTTACCGTGGCCGAGGATCGACCTTTCACCAAGCTTTGATAATCCGCAAAATCCTCAATGGCGGCGTTGAGTTGGACGCGGGGCCTCGACGTGGTCGAAGGCGGCGTCGGCCGTTGCTCCGACGCCGCCTCCCTTGTTGACTCACCCATAATGCACAACCTTAGCTTCCGATCAGTCCCGGGGCGAGGTTCCTTTATCCTTACGCTGACCCGATCTTCCCTTTCGGTAGCGATCCTGAGCCCAGCCCGACTCAGGATCACTTAACTTAGGCTTGCCTGCATCACTTTAGCCTAACCTTCGTGAACCGGCAAGGGGTCTGCGGAAAATTTTCTTGTTTCATCATCCCCCTTCGCTGGTTTCCGTGACTAGCAGCGGATCCAAGTGGTTCCCTTCCTCTGGCACAAACCGCGTTCTTGCAGCGCCATCAAGGTATAAACGCATAATCTGAGAGGCACTCCAGAATCTCGAGCGATATTCTCGGTTTCGATCCGGTGGTAGTTACTTAGCGCATCAAAGACCCGTAACTCTACCGGAGCTAAACCTTGAATATCATCGGCTGCAAATTGCCTCTCCCATTGTTCGGTAGCGTCCACCGCACCCACTTGTTCTACAAGTGAGCGAATATCATCGCCACTGATTACTAGTTGGGCCTCTCCCTTTTGAATTTTGTCATGACATCCAAGAGAGTTGATCGAAGTGATCGGACCGGGCACCGCCATACCTACCCGTCCTAGGCCTTGAGCCCACATCAAGGTGTTTAATGCCCCGGAACGCCACGCGGCTTCTACCACCACTGTTCCTTGTGATAGTGCGGCAACCAATCGATTCCTGGTCAAGAAGCGATGTCGAGCCGGTCTGAGTAGTGGCGGATACTCAGTAAGTAGTGTGCCGCCACCTTGGGCAACTCGACGAAATAGTTGCTTATTGGCTGCCGGGTAATTGACCCCTGCCCCGCTAGCCATCACAATGATGGTCCGGCCACCCGACGCCAAAGCCTGCTCATGGGCGACAGTATCTACCCCTAAGGCTCCTCCCGAGACGATGTTCCACTGATGCGGAACCAACTCACTGACGAGTTTTTCTGTGGCGTGCCTGCCGTAGTTACTTAATGCCCGTGTACCAACAACCGCGATAGCTCGCTGGCTTGATTCGGCCACCTCGTCCCCCGCCACCCATAGGGCATGTGGACAGGTGGCATCATGCTGATAACTACGGATGATGTCGCTTCTCCCCGATGAAGCAAAGCCGAAGGCTTGTTGAAATTGCTCCTGAGGCCATTCTGTATCCGTGGCACAAATAATCCGGAAACCTAAGTGCGCAGCCTGGGCCAGATCCTCTTTGGCGGCAGAGTGCTGATAGCGACTCTCACTTTCACTCAGTAGTTTCTTTCCGATCCACGGTTCCCGATGAAAAACCCCGTGGGCGATTTTTTCGAGTTCGATGCCAGCTGACAGGTGGTGCTGGAGTGCTTTGCTCGGGCCTTCGATCACTCGAGAAAGATAGGCGGCAGCCTGATGTTCTTTACTCCACATTCTTAGAATTCCTCATATCCATTGTCGTGGTGAAAGGCCATCGCTTTTTCCATGTGATCCATAGTCGGCTGCCTTGCCCCCGCAAGATCACATAACGTCCACGCCAACCTCAAATTCCGGTTAACCCCCCGCTGAGAGATTGTTCCACGCGCTAGATACGCCTCAAGCATCGCCATTGCTGCCTCGTCAGCAGGAAAATGGCGTCTCAAAAGATGTCCGCTGAGATGCGCATTAACTCTCACCGCTAATCCGCGTGATGCCCAGCGATGAGCAGCACGATCCCTAGCTTCGGCGACTCTTTCTGCAATCGCAGCACTCGATTCGGCAGCTCGATCAAACAGGCTCTGACCTGTGGAATGACTACGCACGATAATGTCCAGGCGGTCTCTTAATGGCCCAGAAATATTGCTCAAATATCGTCGTCGAATATGAGCTAAACAACGGCACTGATGGGGTTTGTCAGCACCACAGCGGCAGGGATTAGCCGCCATCAGCAATTGGAAACGCGCCGGAAACGTGACCTCGTGTCGCGCCCTCATCACAGTGACTTCTCCGTCCTCGATGGCGGTCCGTAGCCCATCCAAAATGGGTGCTGGTATTTCTGAAACTTCATCAAGAAATAACACACCGTGGTGAGCTAAACTCACCGCTCCAGGGTGAGGATTACCACTGCCTCCTCCCAATAACGCTGCTCTACTTACGCTATGGTGCGGGGCAATAAAAGGAGCGTGACTTAAAGGCTCAACAACCCCCAGTCCGCTGAGTGAATGAATTGCGGTGGCTTGAATCCTTTGCACAGAATCGAGTTCGGGCAAAATACTTGGAAAACGAGCCGCTATCATTGACTTTCCGGATCCTGGGGGACCGATCATCAGCATGTGATGTCCACCGGCAGCAGCAACTTCGGCTGCCTTAATGAGACTAGATTGACCTACCACGTCTTTCATGTCCCCTGAAAAGCGTTGCGCTTTCCGGAATTCAGGGGAACTCGGTGGCAATAACCCCACCTGCCCTATTGCCCAACCCCACACCTCGCTCAGAGAGTCAGCAACCAGGACAGTTACCTCGTCTTGAGAAAAGAGAGTAGCTTCTGAAGCGTTTGCCCGTGGAATAATAACAGTGGGTATTTTTTCATCGCGCGCAGCCATGAGCGCAGAAAGAACTCCAGGCACCGGTTTAAGCCTCCCATCTAGCCCCAACTCCCCGAGGAACATGGTGGAAGCACAGCGATAAGAAAGTTCTGGATCACTAGTTGCCGCAGCCAACACCCCCATGGCCAGCGACAAATCATAGTGTGCACCGGTTTTTCGAAGTGAAGCCGGCGACAAGGAAATCGTAATTTTTGAGCGCGGCCAGCCAAGCGTCGAGTGTTGAATTGCCGTCCGCACCCTCTCGCGGGCTTCACTAATAGACGTATCGGCTAGCCCGACGATATGGATGCCTGGCAGACCCGAACCTATCTTGACTTCCACGGTTACCAGGTGAGCACTAACTCCATAGAAACTAACGGTGCGTGTGCTAGCAAGCCCCATCCTCAACCCCCTTGAAAATGCGAACAGTGCCGGATTGGATCTCTACGACATCAATCCGTATCTGCTGGACGTGATGTTCCCGGAGCCAGGCAGCAATGGCTCGCCGTAGTCGTCGGATTTTATCTGCAGTGACCGCCTCAGCACCTCCAAAA
The DNA here is from genome assembly GCF_014522205.1 of Corynebacterium poyangense. NCBI lineage: Bacteria > Bacillati > Actinomycetota > Actinomycetes > Mycobacteriales > Corynebacteriaceae > Corynebacterium > Corynebacterium poyangense. Next base: position 1,563,329 of record NZ_CP046884.1, read on the forward strand.
TCTGTTCTAGTGCGAGTCTTGACCTCAATAAACACGACGGTTCCGTCTCGTTCCTTGACGATGAGATCAATTTCGCCACCCGGGTATCTGACATTGCGGCCGAGAACACTGCCCCCTTGTGCTTGGTAGATCTGTGCAGCATGAGACTCGCCAGCTTTGCCAAGCAACACGTTGTGTTTGATGCGTGCCACAACAACACCTCCCCCCGAAAAAAGAAATGACGTTTAGGTGACTTCTACTCTGGATGCTGTGGGCACCAACCGCCAGTTAAGCAAAGAAAAATCACCCGAAGCTGTGGAGAACAAGAGTATTCCACAACTAAGGGCGAAAGGAGTTGACTATCGATTCTTTTTCGGCTCCCAGTTAAGACTCGGGCATCATGATGTCCGGCTTATCTAGTTCCTCAATATTGACGTCTTTATATGTAATAACACGAACATACCGAACAAATCGTGCGGACCGGTACATATCCCATACCCAGGCATCAGACATCCGCACTTCATAATAAACATCAGAGCCCTTAGTATGCGGAATTAATTCCACCGCATTAGCTAAATAAAATCGCCGCTCTGTTTCCACAACGTAGGAAAATTGGCTAACCACATCCCGATATTCCCGGTACAGCGAAAGTTCAACCTCAGCTTCGTAATTATCCAGTTCCTCAGCGCTCATGGTTTCCCTTCTCTTCTGAAATCTGGTTATTTAGCCACTCGTGATGCGCAGCTTTGATATTGGCATAACTATATCGGTGTTCCGGGCAAGCTCCGTGACGGCGCACCGCTTCCAGATGAGCAGAAGTTCCATACCCCTTGTGATTTTTCAATCCATATTCTGGATAGTCCTGATCCATCCTCACCATGAGTTCATCCCGTGCTTGTTTCGCTAAAACGCTGGCTGCAGCAATACATCGCACATAGCCATCTCCACCGATAATTGGCAGCGAAGGAATAGTTAATCCCGGCACCCTCATCGCATCAATCAGCACATAGCCCGGTCGAAGATCTAAAGCAGTTACTGCCCTTCGCATTCCTGAGATATTGGCGTGCTGAATTCCCCATAAGTCAATATCAGCAGCCGGAATGTGAATAATTGACCACGAGATCGCATATTTTTTAATCAGTGGCGCTAACAAAGCACGACGTTGAGCAGTTAATTTCTTTGAATCGGTCAATGTCGCTAGCTGCTGAATTGGTTCATCCGGAAGGACGCAAGCAGCCACCGTCATGGGACCACAACATGCACCCCGTCCGGCTTCATCTACTCCAGCTACCGGCCCCAGATCAGCTTTACTCAACGCTACTTCATAGGTCCGCAGGTGTTTAAGATTTCGCACACGCCCAGAATTCATCTTCTATTGATTGTGAATGTCTCGGGATTCCACTGCGCCAATTCGACTAAACGGAAAGACAATCGCCTGAACCTTACCGCGAATATTTTCCCGTGGGATTGTTCCTTGGAATTCATCTCCCAGGTGGTAGCGAGAATCCTTGGAATTTGTACGGTTGTCTCCCATCATGAAGTAATGGTCAGCGGGGACTGTAATGGGGCCAAAGTAGGGGCCGCCGCATTCGGTAGACCCGATTTGCGGGTCTACCGGGTAGGTTGGCGGGGAAAGAATATAGGCGCTGTCGATTTGTTTACCGTCGACCATAATCCCAGGATCCCCCGGCAAACAGGACACCGTTTGCCCTCCGGTAGCAATAATGCGCTTCACTAAATCATTCTCATCCGGTGCCACTAATCCAACATAGGATAAACCGTTTTGAATTCCACGAATAAAAGGGTTTTCTGAACGTTGCGAAATAAATGACGTATCCCAGGAAGGAGCACCTTTGAAAACTACGACGTCACCGGGTTGAGGATCAGAAAAGTGATACGTGACCTTATCTACCACTATTCGATCTCCGGTACAGCCGGTACAGCCGTGCAAGGTCGGTTCCATCGATTGGCTCGGAATTACGTACATCCGACCAATAAACGTTTGGATAACAAAAATGAGTGCCAATGTAATGACGATGACGAGTGGTATTTCCACATACCACGGCAATTGCTTGCGTTCCTTGCGAACACGGTGATGAGAAGTTGGCTGGGAGTCTCGGGGAGTCGTCGTGTCGTCCTCGGGAGCGGAGATGCGGAAAGAATCAGTCACCTTGCAGAGAATAGCACCAAAGAAAAACACCCCCGTGCTTTCTTCTGAGAAAGCCTGGAGGTGATAAGGAAACTAGTTGTATTAGCGCTTTTCCTTGATGCGGGCTGCCTTGCCACGCAATTCACGCAGATAGTACAACTTCGCACGACGTACAGCACCGCGACGAACAACGTCAATATGATCGATATTCGGGGAGTGAACTGGGAAGGTACGTTCAACACCGATACCGAAAGAAACCTTACGCACGGTAAAGGTCTCGCGGATACCACTGCCCTGCCGGCGGATCACCACGCCCTTAAACAACTGGGTACGGACATTGTCGCCTTCGATAACCTTGACGTGAACGTCGAGGGTATCGCCGGGGCGGAAATCAGGTACATCATCGCGCAGCTGTGCTGCATCAACCTTGTCAAGAATATTCATGAAAGATCGTCCTTCACTTTTCTAGGGACAGAGGACCCTGGCGGCACTTCCTACTATGTGGCGCTCGGCCGGTTCGTATCCGTGACATTTTTGCGACCCACTGGCAAGCCAATGGTCAACCCAAGTAGTGTGCCATAAACCAGCGCTGAGGACAAAATGGGTCGACGCACTGCCAGCCCAGGAAAGATGCCGCTCCTCATCAAGCTGAGGTATAAACTACTGGCGTCCCTGGGAATCCCCCATCCTGCCGGGCTTATCGTACGGCAACGATCCCCGACTCTCAACGTCAAAGGCAAAGGTTATGGCACATCCAGCTCAGATGTCGTCGCCAAATAACAGCACGACCACGCAACCAACGTCGGTGCGAAAAATACCGCTCGATGATGCGCGTGATCGAACATTCCAGTTCATGAGTTTTCTGCTGGTGCTGCTAAAAACCCTCGCGCTTTCTTTCATCTGCGTGGTTATTGGCCATAGCCTCGGGGATTTTTTCTCCTCGACGAGAGTGCCTGCATCTTTCCCGTGGATACCGTTGTTCTGCTGGACCGTCATTGCAGCAGGAGCTGAAGGCCTGAGACTCAACCTGGAACACATCAGTGCCCGACTAAGCCAGTGGCGCTACCAAGACCGCCTCCTCGCCCACGTCTTCCGGCGCGGCCCAGCCCAGCTCGCCAAGGAACGCCGAGGTGCGTTGATTTCGCTTCTCAGTCAAGGCACCACTCGCATCGCCGAGTACCGCCAAACTTATCTAGGACACGCCATCGGCGGCATTTTTTCACCAGTCGTGGTGCTCATCGTCATGGCTTGTTATGCCGATCCAGTGACCGCAGCTTGGCTCTGCGTAACTGTTCCAGTACTCCCACTCCTGCTCGGCAGTTTTTCCCACGTCACTCGGAAAGTATCGACGCGTTCACGCCAAGCCCGCGCACGTCTCTCTGCCCGCTATCTCGATGCTTTGCGTGGCTTAGAGAATCTCACCATCACTGGAGCAGCACCCCGAGTGTCCCAGGAACTAGCTGAGCTGGGAGAAGCTAACCGTCGCGAGATCATGCGGGTTTTAGCTGCTAACCAGTTAATTCTTTTTATTATTGACGCAGGGTTTTATCTTGCTTTCATTAGCACTTCCACCGCCTTAGCGTTATGGCGGGTCGGACGCGGTGAACTCGACGTCGGGGACGGACTCGCTATTTGCCTACTCAGTATCTTGTTGCTGGCCCCGATGTCTGAAATCGGCGGATTTTTCTATGTCGGCATGGCGGGCCGAGCCCAACAACGCGCATTCCGTGGTTTCCTCGGAACCTCAATACCTCCGGGAACAACCTCTTCGTCTCCTTATCCTGATCAGGTGATGAGGCACGGTTCCTCACACTGCGTGGGAGAAAAAGACGCCCCTGAATTACAGATCACGGATCTGAGGTTCCGCTATCCATCTGCTTCTCTTCCGGTTCTTGATCAAGTGAATATCACCTTTGAGCGAGGGAAGTTTTATGGCATAGCAGGGCGGTCAGGATCCGGGAAAACCACGCTTCTCCGGCTGCTGAGTGGTGTACTCACCCCAGAACACGGCACGCTGAAAATTAACGGTCATCCCTGCGGTTGCGTCGATCTTAGAGAAGCCAGCGCCGTCGTTAATCAATTCACCTGGTTATTTTCCGGAACAATCCGAGAGAATCTACTGCTTGCTCACCCAGCAGCTACTGAGGAAGAGATGTGGGTGGCACTGAAAAAAGCTCGATTAGATCACGAAGTTCAGCTTTTCCCGCAAGGACTTGATACTCGGATCGGCGAAGGAGGAGCTGGCCTATCAGGTGGACAAGCGCAACGTCTTTCCTTCGCTCGAGCGTTGTTATCAGGCCGTCGCCTCCTTATCCTCGATGAACCCACTGCTCATATTGATCGGGTATCAGAAGGCTTTTTGCTCGAGGGGCTCAGAAACTTAGGATCGGATTACACCATCATTATGTCTACTCACCGCGAAAACTCTTTCCACTATGTAGATTCGCTCATTGATATCTCCGAACTGGGGGTGAAGAAGTGATGGTGTCGTGGTTACTAGCACAAACTCGCCCGGTACTAGCGCCCTTAGCATGGTCTACCTTGTGCCGTATCGGGGATCACCTTTTAGGATGTTTCCTGCTTGGGCTCTCCGCATGGGGAGTTTTCTCCTATGCCATCGCGTGGCACAACGGGGCAGGATTTAGCACCTCGGTGTTAACCACCATTGTGGTCACTATGGTCCTGGTCTGTCTCCTTAAAGCCCTCCTCCACTACGGGGAACAATTCCTCGGTCACCTCGTCGCTTTCAAAGCCCTGGAATTGCTCCGCACGAACCTTTTTAGCTCACTGATCCCCCGATCCCCGGCACTAGTATGCGCCCGGTCATCCTCCGGATCCGGTGACCTCTTAAGCCGAATTACCAGCGATATTGACGGCATTGAAGTGTTTTTTGCACACTCCATCGCGCCGATAATTTCCTCTGTTGTCGTTCCATTCTTCCTCCTGGGAGGAATCGGCATCCTCATTTCACCATCGTTGGCATTCACCGCGGCGCTCGTTGTGGTCATCACGTGGTGTCTGCTTTTGATCGTGGGCTGGAAAAGCACAACCACTGCGGCAGAATCCCGGCTGCGTTCTACTGGTCAGATCAACCAACATCTCAGCGATACCATTCATGGTCTTGCAGAAGTCATCGGATATAACGCTGTCCAACGAAGAACCAACGAGTTAACCACGTTGCGCCACACCAGCATCGCCTCTTCCCAAAGAATTGGTTTTTGGTTATCTACTCGACGTATCTTCACTACCGCCGGGCAGGTTCTCAGTGTCATCCTCCCGCTGTGGGCAGTATGGTCAGATCTCACTACCGGGCAACTCAGTGTGCAATGGTGCGCCGTGGCATTAATACTGCTATGGCGCCAGTGGGAGACGATCGATGGTGTGGAGGCGTGCGCCACAGCTCTCCACACCGCTTTAAGCGGTGCACGCCGGATCTATGAGGTGGCTCATTCTCCGCTTCCTATCCTTGATGGAACAACCCCCTTCCCCACCGATCACGCCCCGGACATTACCTGGAATAACGTCTACTTCTCTTATCCAGAAGAAGGAGAACAGCTCCGAGGTGCGCACTTAAAGTCTTTCACCGCACAGGCTCATTCTGGTCAATGGACTACATTTATCGGCCGAACTGGCTCTGGAAAATCTACAGTTATTCGGCTTCTGCTGCGCTACTGGGAACCAACCCAAGGCACGATCCTTATCAACGACACCGATCTTTCTCAGTTCTCTCGCCGTGATCTCTATGCTTCAGTTGGAGTAGTAGCTCAACACAGCAGTCTGATGAGCGGAACAATAGCCGATAACCTTTCGCTAGCTACCCCGCACATCACAGATTCCCAGATGTGGGAGGCTCTTCACGCGGTGGGCTTAGCCGAAGAAATCACCTCCCAGGGGGGATTGGCGGCATCGGTGGGTGAAGCAGGAAGCTCGTTGTCCGGGGGCCAACAGCAACGGCTCGCTATTGCAGCGATGCTGCTAAAACGTCCATCCTTGGTAATCCTCGACGAGGCTACCTCACATCTCAACCCACCCCTAGCCGCACAGGTCCGCCATCACATCCGAGACTTTCTGCCGAACGCCACCGTCATAGAGATTAGTCATAGTGCAGATCGTGAGGATCCACTTATTGACCAGGTCATCAACCTTGATGGTGGGAAAATTATCGAGACCTCACAGCGGGACTAGGAGCCAAAACCGGCTTGTCGTAATGCGTCGGCCATAGCACCAGATGGTGACCGCTGAGATTGTCGTTGAGAGTTATGGGTTCGACGTTTTCCTGAGCGATGTTTCTGTTCCGCTGGGGAAACAGACTTCCTTTTGGCTCGGGGTTTCGAGGTCGAGGCTTCACCAGGTTCATCATCTAGGCGAAGGCTAAGACCGATCCTCTTGCGGTGTTCATCAACCTCCACCACTTTGACTTTCACCACTTGTCCAGAGCGAACCACATCATGAGGGTCACGAACGAAGCTCGTGGACATCGCCGATACATGGATCAGCCCATCGTGGTGAACTCCGATGTCTACAAAAGCCCCGAACGCAGCCACGTTAGTCACCGTGCCTTCCAGGATCATCCCCGGTTGGACGTCGGAAATCTGTTTCACACCCTCGTGGAAGCGGGCCGTCTTGAACTCAGGACGGGGATCTCGTCCGGGCTTTTCGAGCTCACTGAGAATATCGCTCACCGTAGGGATACCGACCGTAGAATCCGCAAAATCAGCAGGATTGAGCTTTGATAAGACAGCTGAATTAGCAATCAGCTCGCTGACATTTAACCCCGTGGTGTGACAGATTTTTTTAACAACTGGATAGGACTCGGGGTGCACCGCAGAAGAGTCCAAGGGCTCTTGGCCATTACGGATTCTTAAGAAGCCGGCACACTGCTCGAATGCTTTGGGGCCTAGGCGCGGGACTTTATGCAGCTCTTGGCGCGTCGCAAAAGCGCCATGTTCATCACGATAAGACACAATATTTTCAGCGAGCGTAGCCGTAATACCCGCTACCCGAGCAAGCAACGACGCTGAAGCTGAATTGACATCTACACCGACTGCATTGACGGCATCTTCTACCACTGCATCCAAACCACGGGCCAGCAGACTCTGGTTGACGTCGTGTTGGTACTGCCCTACCCCAATGGCTTGGGGATCAATTTTCACTAGTTCCGCGAGAGGGTCTTGGAGGCGTCGGGCAATAGACACCGCCCCACGCAGTGACACATCCATGTCAGGAAATTCTTCTGCTGCTACTGGTGACGCAGAATAAACTGATGCCCCAGCTTCGGACACCACCACCGGAATCGGCCGCCGCCCCCCAGCTTGAGCGATAAGATCAGCGACCTCGTGAGCTAATTTATCGCTTTCTCGACTCGCAGTACCGTTGCCAACGGCGATCAGCTCTACTCGATACTCAGCGCACAATTGGGCAAGTACCTGAACCGCTTCATCCCATTGCTGACGTGGTTGATGGGGATAGACAACTGCAGTATCGAGAACTTTCCCGGTAGCATCCACCACCGCAGCTTTTACCCCATTTCGGTAACCAGGATCAAGTCCAAGTGTGGTTCGCTGCCCGGCAGGAGCAGCCAGGAGCAAATCCCGAAGATTGCGCTGAAAGACGTCGAGAGCTTGAGTTTCAGCAAATTCCCGCAATCTATTGCGGATATCCAAGGCAGCAGACACCTCTAATTTTGTGCGCCAACCAAACCGAACTGCATCGCGAAGAAAGTCTGACTCCTTTGTCGCTAGCTCGAATTGCGCCGCAATCATGTGCTGGTAAGACTCGTCATCACCCGGCTCAAATGTGAGGTGGAGAAAACCCTCCTTTTCGCCTCGGACTAGAGCCAGAATTCGATGTGATGGCAACGAGCTAAAGGCTTCAGAGAAATCAAAATAATCTCGGTACTTAGCTCCCTCCGTCGCTTTGTCAGCTACCACTCGAGATATCAAAACCCCTTCGCGGTACATCTTTTCCCGAATAGCCCCCACCATGTCAGGGTCAGTAGCGAAACGATCAATTAAGATCGCTTTAGCACCTGCTAAGACCGCAGCTGTATCAGGATACCCCTCGGTGATGTACTCCTTTGCTAAGGAGTCTGGGTGCTGCGTAGGGTGAGCGATCAGAGTGTCCACCAACGGTGCAATTCCGGCTTGACGGGCCTTATCAGCCTTCGTCGTCCGCCTCCTCTTAAAGGGAAGATACAGATCCTCTAGCCGAGCCTTAGAATCGCACGAGTCAATGAGACTACGTAAGTCCGACGTCAGCTTCCCCTGCTCATCAATAGCTGCGATGATGGCTTCTTTGCGCTCTGCTAGCTCTTTCAGATATGCGAACCGTTCCTCTATATGCCGCAACTGGGCGTCATCTAAACCCTCAGTAGCTTCTTTTCGGTAGCGGGCAATAAAAGGAACGGTATTGCCGTCCTCGAGAAGCTTCAGCGCAGAGGAAACTTGGTGTTCCTTAACATTGAGTTCCTGAGCTATTGTGCGTGCGATCATTCCGGTTAGTGTAATAGTTCAGCACCGGAGTTTGACAACTGTCAGGCTGGTGTTCCTTGTCCCCGCAGAGGTCAATAATTCACTGGATACGATGAAAATCCAGGTAGGCGTCGGGATAGGAGTGCCGAATAGCATCTAGCACTCCCCACATCGGAGCTACGCCGGCTTCTTCCTCGGCACTGTCCCGGCACCTAGTGTCGGGAGAACCATCTAAATGCACCGAACTAGCAATCCCATAAATAACTTTATAGTTCCCCACTGAAATATAGTGCGGCCCACCGCTGTCTCCTGGTCGTTGACAGATATGAGGAATAAGGCTTTTAATATCAGCTTCGTGTCCATTACCTAGATCCAGAGTGAAGAGATCGATTTGATCATCGTTGATGAAGCCACATGTCTCTAGGGTTGTTCCGCCGTATTTACACGGAAGCGGTTCTGCCGCTAAGACGGTGGGGATGGCTGGTTGGGGAGGTGCCACGGGGGTTTGAGGATTTGTAATCTCAATGAGCCCCCAGTCTTCGAAGGATCCATCATTCTGGGGCATCAAGGATGAGTAACGAAAAGTTCCTAGGGGTTGATGAAGATCCGGCTGGCCATCTTTATCAAGGGCATAGATTTTATCTCCTACTTGCCCACAATGACCTGCGGTTACTGCGTAGTTGCGCGAGACAGCGGAGTTGTCAACATCGGGGGCGCGGAAAGAAAAAGCGCTGGTGCACAGAGTGAAGGTATCTGGGTTAGGAACGGGTGGGATAATTCCGAAGGTGGTGCCGGGGGCCCAGAGAGGATCGCGGGGAACCACCACCTGGATACCTGAGTTTTCAGCGTCTTGGAGCACCTGGGTAGGAAACGTAGTGGTTGGTACGGAAGGCAGTGAAGAAGCACGAAGGTGGGGGCTATCCGGTGAGAACTCCTCAAACCAGGAGGAAGCATAATTCCTTAACCCCCAAACTCCGGACAGTATTAGGAGAACAAGGAAAAAGGTTCCTAGTCGGCGGCTCATTCTAGCCTCGCGGTTGGTGACTATCGTCAACCGGAGAATGCCCCAATTCAAGACATCTGCGGTCTTCCGGGGATAGCTCAATCGTGGAGAGTAAATCCGGGCGTCGCTGCATGGTTCTTAGTAGCGCTTGATCTCTGCGCCAACGGTCTATATTGGCGTGATTTCCGGAAAAAAGGATCTCAGGTACATCTAGACCTCGCCACTGTCTAGGTTTGGTAAAGCTGGGGCCTTCTAAAAGGCCATCCGAAAAGCTGTCGTTCTCATGGCTTTGGTGATTTCCTAAAACTCCGGGGATTAGGCGGACAATAGCTTCGGTGATGACCAACGTTGCTACTTCTCCACCAATGAGAACATAGTCTCCGATGGATACCTCTCTCACCCGATAACGCTTCTGAGCGTCGCTAAACACCCGTTGGTCTATCCCTTCATAACGACCGCAGGCAAAGACAATGTGACTCTCCGTGGACCAGGTTTGAGCCTGGGCTTGGGTAAACGGGATTCCTGCGGGAGTCGGGACAAGTAACAATGGTAAGGAGGGGTCCTCGGTTTCGGTGCAATCGCGGGGCCGGTCATAGCCAGAGGGAATATAGCCTTGTCGTTGATCGTGACGTTGCTGCCGTTGGTGTGGCAAGGAGCTACGCCACACATCAGCATGAGCAGCCGGACCGTGGGCTTGAGCAACATCATCTAAAGCAGGACCCCACACATCGGGTTTCATCACCATTCCCGGCCCCCCGCCACAGGGGGCACTGTCGACTGCTTGATGCACACCGGTGGCCCACTGCCGAAGATTGTGAACCCGGACTTGAAGAGTGCCTTGTTCAATTGCGCGCCCCAGCAATGCATGGCGGAGAGGGTCGAGGTATTCCGGGAAGATGCTGATTACATCAATTTGCATAATTACAGCTCCAACAGACCATCCGGAGGGGTGATCGCTACTTTTCCGGCAGCTACATCCACCTCAGGGACAATGGCGTGGACGAAAGGTATTAGACAGTTCTTTCCGGTGTGTAGCTCAACTTCTAACAGCGTGTTGCGGGGAAGATGGGAGACACCCGTAATGGTGCCAATCTGAGTACCATCATGAAAAACAGTCAATCCCTCTAGCTCATGGTCATAAAACCCATCATCATCCGGCTCACGGGGTGGAGCCATAAACCTCGTCCCACGCAAAGAATCAGCTGAAGTCCGATCCTTGATCTCAGCGAATTTCACTAATAGACGCCCTTGGTGTGGACGCACCGCAGTAATGGTGAGCTGGTGTTCCTTGTTATTTTGAACACCTCGAAGTACTTGGCCGACAGCGAACCGTTGTGCTGGTTCATCAGTAGTCACCTCAATCGCAACTTCACCGCGCACCCCGTGGGACTTTATCACTCTGCCAATCATCAGCTCCATGGCTAAGTAACTTATCAGTCTAAATAAAAATATCTACCACTGGAACATTTGTAATTTTCAACATTGACTATTGTTAGCAATCAGTCGTAGCTTAAGAAGTAGCTAACTGGCTGCTATTACCTTATCTTTATCGAGCAAGGAGAGCTCATGCTTTCGACGCCGCACATTAATCCGCAGGGCGTACCCATCGCCGAGACTGTTCTCCTCCCGGGCGATCCTCTTCGCGCCAAATTCATTGCTGAAAACTACCTCGACGACGTGGTCCAATTCAATAAAGTCCGCAATATGTTGGGCTATACCGGCACCTTCCACGGCAGCCCCGTCTCAGTCATGGGATCCGGCATGGGGATCCCCTCGATATCTTTGATCTCCCATGAATTACTCCATATTTTTGGGGCCCGACGCCTCATTCGGGTTGGTTCTTGTGGGTCCTTCCAAGCTCAACTCAAACCCTACAACATCATTGTGGCCCAAGGTGCCTGCACTGATTCCCGATTTATCGAACAATTTCAGACCCCAGGGACCTACGCCCCCATTTGCTCCTGGAATTTACTCAAAGCAATCAGTGCAGAGGCTGAACGTCAGGGGATTGAGATACACGTCGGCAATATTTTGTCTTCGGATATTTTCTACCACTTTGATAACAGCGTTAATGAACGCTGGGCCCGGATGGGGGTCCTAGGAGTGGAGATGGAATCTGCCGGCATGTATGCCGTTGCCGCTGCGGCAGGCGCCGAGGCGCTTGGTGTATTTACTGTCTCCGATAACCTGATAACCGGGGAAAAGACCACATCTGAGGAGCGAGAAAAAGCCTTTACTCAGATGATGGAATTGGCTCTCCCGCTCGCAACATTAGGATAAGACATGACTAAGGTATCAGCGAAAGCCGCTGTCCCCATTCTCCTCATCACCTTTATCTTTAGCCTGGTTATAGACAACGGCTTCAAATTCATGAGCCTCGCTATTTCCCAGGACCTCTCACTAAATATTTCCACTGCCTCGTTGCAAGCCACCCTAGCCGGAATAGTCATCGGCATCGGAGCCGTGGTCTACGCCGCGTTGGCAGATAGTTTCCCCATCCGCAATCTTCTCAATATCGGCCTCATTCTTATAGCCGTCGGCTCTATCATCGGATTCCTCGGGCAACACGTGTGGACTCTGGTACTGATGGGACGACTTGTTCAAACATGCGGATTGGCGGCCGCCGAAACACTCTACGTCATTTACGTCACCAAACACCTACCTGAAAAGGATCAAAAAACCTACCTCGGGTTTTCCACCTCGGCGTTCCAACTAGCGATGCTCTTCGGCACCCTCACCAGTGGGTTTATCGCAACCTACGTGTCGTGGACCGCGATGTTTTTGGTGTCTCTCCTGGCGCTTCTAGCCATTCCCGTGGTCACCAGAAAAGTCCCGGTAGAAGCCGCTGTCCGCGGAAACTTAGATCTCTTTGGATTGCTCTACGTCGCAACCATTGCAACCTCAGTGATGTTCTTTATGACCAGCTTCAAGTGGATCTGGGTCGTGGTTTTCGCACTAGCGCTCATCCTCTTCATCCTCCATGTACTCAAATCCCCTACCGCACTAGTGAAACCCGAATTTTTCAGCAACCAACGCTATGTGTGGGCGCTCATCACCGTAGCTGTGGTGTATTCCACCCAACTAGGGCTAACCACCCTCGTCATCCCTTATGCAGTCAAAGAGCTCCATAATCTCAACTTAGATACCGCTAGTCTTCTCATGGCGCCAGGATATGCCGCCGGCGCCCTCCTCGGCGCACTGTCTGGATACGTAGCTAAGGTTCTCAATTCTCGCCAAACCATGGTGGTGGCTCTAAGTTTAATTGTGGTAGCCCTGCTTCTCATCGCCATCGTGATCGACGGTCCGCTCTGGGTCATTGTCTTTGCAGTCATCCTTTTCTCTGGGGGTTTTGCCACCATGTACGCCCCCTTGGTTAACTCTGCGCTCCAGAACATTCCCGCCGAAAAAACGGGGGTAGCTATTGGGTTTTATAACCTCACCATCAATATCGCTATCCCCGTGGGAATCAGCTACACCGCCGCTTTGATCGACTCCGGAATATCATCACTGGGGGCTTTATCAAACGCCACCACCACTACCGGCCTCGCCATTTCTTCCGTTACCTGGATATTAGCGGTGATTGCTGCCAGTGGAATGGCCATTTACTTTATCTCAGACTTCTTTATGTCTAAGAAGGAGAACGCTTCCCGCTTGTAAACCGCTGCACTGTGCAGGTTTTCCGCAGCAGAAACTAGAAAACCCGGGGCCACTGATCTTAAGAATCACTGCCTCGGGTACCTCTGTGATCAGCAATAGACGTGCACTTATGCCTTAAGACATGCCGATAATTCCGCTTCTATGTGGTCCATCCGTTGAGCAGCCTGGTCTGCGGAATGATCCACAGTTTCCAGATAACACTTCAACTTAGGTTCGGTGCCCGACGGTCTTATTACCACTCGATCTCCCGCTTGGCTAATCAACATGATTCCCGGCGTGGACGGCAATCCCGCATAGCCTTCGGCAAGGTTGTAGCTACTCACCACCGGGCTACCAGCCAAGGATTTAGGAGGATCAGCAATAACGTTAGCCAAGGTGGAAGAAATATTTTCTGAACACGTAAATCTCAGCGTCAACGGCCTGGTGAGGTACACGGAATACAGCTGATCAATCTCGTGAGCAAATTCAGCTAGATCCCGTCGAGCGGCTAAATCTGCCACCCGCAGGCAAGCACTGATTCCGTCTTTATCACGCACCCACTCCGGGTCCGTACAGTATCCCAACGCTTCTTCGTAACCAAAGGTTAAATGTGGGGTTCTTCCAATCCACTTGAATCCGGTCAGGGTAGGACGGAACGATAAACCATTTCGCCGAGCAATTTGTTCTAGAATCCGCGAGCTGACAATGGAACAGGCAAGAACCCCGTCTCCATCACGGCGTCGGGCACAATCTTCCCCAAGCAGGGTACCAACTCGATCACCGGAAAGCTGCACCCACTCTCCGCCCTGAGGAATAGCCACGCTACAGCGGTCCGCATCCGGGTCTAAGGCTAGAATAAGCTGGGCATCGTGCCGCTGAGCAGTGGCTATCGCGAGATCTAAAGCACCTTGTTCCTCCGGGTTAGGGAAATCAACGGTAGGGAAATCTGGGTTTGGTTCCTGTTGCTCAGCTACTGGGTAGACGTTGTGAAAACCACAACGTCGCAGCACCGTTTCCAGAACTTTCCCCCCTACCCCATGCATAGCTGTTATCACGATGGGAAGATCTCGCCGCTCATATGGAATCAGCGAGCACACCCGTGAATAGTAGGCTTCAAGCAGTTCCTCCCCTTGCCTTGTAATTAAGCGCGAGTCCCGGTCAATCTCATCTGCTTCTGGACTCTGAGCAATAGCTTCCGCTATCTCTTGGTCAGCGGGGCTAATGAGCTGCACGCCGCGTTCCTCATCGCTTTCTACTACTCGCCCACCCAGATAAACCTTGTACCCATTATCTTGAGGCGGATTATGACTGGCCGTAATCATCACGCCTGCATCGGCGTTGAGATACCGCACAGCAAAAGCTGTCACCGGGGTAGGAAGCTGTGGTGTTAAAGACTCAACGTGGCAACCGGCCGCTGACAATACTTGACAGGCAACTCGGTGAAAATCTGCGGACCCATGCCGAGCATCGCATCCCACCACTACTCGAGGCTGTGGTGTTTTTCCGGTCAACCACCGCGCCAATCCGAAACTCGCTCTAGCGATGGTGGCGTGATTGAGATAGGACTCACCTGCACCAATCCGGCTTCGTAAACCTGCTGTTCCAAAAACTAACGGACCGGAGAATCTGGCCTGAAGTTCGGCGTGTCGCTGATCTGGATCTGCTAGCTCTAATATCTCACTGAGTTCCTTCCGAGTCGCGGGATCCGGATCATGGGCGATCCAGTGGCGAGCTCGGTGCAGCAGTTCTTGCTCACGAGATGTCATGATCTCAGAGACCTTCAATAACGTCGCGGGAGGAGGAACATCCCAGTCGAGTAGCTCCAGCCTTAATCATTGCCAAAGCTGTGGCTGTTTCTCTAATTCCGCCTGAGGCTTTAATCCCCAGTCGGCCTCCAACAACTTTGTTCATGAGCTCAACCGCGTGCACACTCGCCCCACCTGCCGGGTGAAAACCCGTCGACGTTTTGACAAATTCTGCCCCGGCGCGTTCCGCAGCCAAACAGCATTCGGTGATTTCTTCATCACTCAGGGCGGCGGTTTCCACAATGACTTTTAGCACCGTCCCTGGGATAGCTTCACGCACTGTCCGAATATCTTTTTCTACGGCTAAAAAGTCTCCGGTTTTCGCGTAGGCCACATTGATGACCATGTCTACCTCAGCTGCGCCTTTGGCCACAGAATCGCGAGCTTCTGCGGCTTTGATAGCGCTGTCATGAGCTCCTGAGGGGAATCCGCATACGGTGGCAACCTTGAGATTATCTGGAACCTCCACCGGCAACAGGGAGGGGGATATGCACACTGAATAGGTGCCCAATTCAGCCGCTTCAGCCACCAAGTCTTTGACCTGCTCCGGTGTAGTTTCTGGTTTCAACAAAGTGTGATCGATGTACTGCGCTAATTCTTCGCGTTTCACGGGTTACGCCGTCCTTACTTCCATCATGGGTTATCTAATAAATTCTCTCGTGAATCAAGATCCGCTCAGCGGGTTTTTCCATCCCAATGTCGATCCCTGCCGTGATAACTTCCATCGCCCGCTCAAATCTGTCAGGGGTGTCGGTATGCAAGGTCACAATCTTTTGCCCTCGACTAACTTTTTCCCCATATCCAGTATGAATCTCAATTCCAGCAGTGGCTTGCACGGGGTCTTCTTTGCGAGCTCTCCCCGCCCCTAATCGCCAAGACCCAACTCCCAACGCCAAGGCATCTAGTTTCGTGATGTATCCATCCTGAGAAGCGCAGATGTCATGGGTATGCTGCGCCTGCGGGAGTGCGGCATCGGGATCTCCGCCCTGGGCGCTGATCATTGCTCGCCAGGAGTCCATTGCCCGTCCATCTTGTAACGCAGCGGCCACATCTGCGTCAGGCATGCCAGCCAGCTCCAGCATGTCGGAGGCGAGGGCACATGTAAGTTCGACGACGTCCGACGGTCCGCCGCCGGCGAGAACTTCTACCGCCTCGCGGACCTCGAGGGCGTTTCCAATGGTTCGTCCTAATGGAATAGTCATATCGCTAAGCACTGCTCGGGTACGCACTCCAGCGTCTTCACCGAGGTCCACCATGGTTTGCGCGAGTTCACGCGCCTGGTCCAGGTCTTTCATAAAAGCACCACTCCCGACTTTGACATCGAGCACTAGGGCCGAGGTGCCCTCAGCAATTTTTTTACTCATGATGGAGCTAGCTATTAGAGGGATACTGTCAACCGTAGCGGTAATGTCCCGGAGCGCATAGATCTTTTTATCGGCAGGGGCCAATCCTGCTCCTGCAGCAGCAACAACTGCCCCATTATCCTCCAGGATCTCCATAAGACGTGAGTTACTTACCTCTGCTTTCCATCCGGGAATCGATTCCAATTTATCGAGGGTCCCGCCAGTATGCCCCAGTCCTCGACCTGAAAGTTGTGGAACGGCTACTCCAAAAGAACTGACCAGTGGCCCAAGGGGAAGAGTGATTTTGTCCCCTACCCCGCCAGTGGAATGTTTGTCAACGGTGGGTTTAGACAGAGAGTCAAAGCTCATCTTGTCCCCACTATTAATCATGGCTTGGGTCCAGTCCACGATTTCGCGACGGTTCATTCCATTAAGAAACACCGCCATATTCAGGGCCGCCATTTGTTCATCGCCCACCACCCCACGCGTATAGGCATCAATGACCCAGGCAATCTGTTCTGGGCTAAGTTCTTGGCAGTCTCGCTTAGTACGGATGACATCAACGACATCAAAGGCTTCCGTCATGGTAGTTCTCCTTCGAGATTTCCAGCGATGGCGCCCGCTTCATTTTTGTGATCTAAAATTCTTGCGCCAATGCCTATGATCCGATTATCATTCGAATTAGAACAATTGTCAATGAGCCAGTTATCTAATGTTCCGCACTGGTTCATCGGTGGTCGTCGAGAAAGGATCCCGGTATGACCTCCGCAATAACGATTAATCATGAGGAGCTGTTAGCGGCTGCCCGGGACGTTGCTCACCATGCCTACGTCCCCTATTCAGGTTTCCCCGTCGGTGCTGCACTCATTGACAGCGAAGGAACCATCACTACCGGCTGCAATGTCGAAAACGCAGCTTATGGAGAAGCGATTTGTGCCGAACGCAATGCGGTGACCAGCATGGTCGCCCGCTTTGGGTATCGCCAGATTGTCGCCGTCGCCATCGTTGGGTTAAAGGCGGCGCCGTGTTGGCCATGCGGCGCCTGTCGCCAGGTTCTCCGCGAGTTCAACTGCGGCGCAGTGATCGTTGAAGATTCCGAGCATCAGCCGCTATCTTTAGATTTTGAAGAAATTTTGCCGAATTCTTTCGGCCCAGACGCTCTGGAACAGGAGTAAAACATGGAGCGTTTTCAAGGTCTCATCGGCATCATCCTCATTCTCGGGGTGTTGGTGCTCTTTTCTTCCCACCGTCGCCACATCAAATGGCGCACTCTCGGCGTCGGCTTAGTCTTGCAAGTTGTTTTTGCTCTGCTGGTTCTCAAGTGGGAACCGGGCTTCCACGCCCTACGGTGGACCGCCGATGTGGTGCAAAAACTTATCGACTTCACTGCGCAGGGAACATCATTCGTGTTCGGACCGCTTTTTGGCGAAAAAACCGGTTTTGTTTTCGCCCTTAATGTGTTGCCGGTCATCATCTTCCTGGGCGCACTCATCGCTGCCTTGTATTATTTCCGAATCCTGCAGTGGTTTGTCGAGATCGTTGGAACTGCGCTGAACAAACTCATGGGCACCTCTAAGGTGGAGTCCGTCTGGGCCGCCACCGTCATTTTCCTTGGCCAATCTGAAGCCCCCTTGGTGATCCGCCCTTGGCTACCTAAACTCACCCGATCCGAGCTCTTCGCTTGTATGACCGGAGGATTCGCCTCCGTCGCGGGGTCTACCCTGATTGGTTATTCCCTCCTCGGCGCCCCGCTGCCATATCTATTAGCAGCCTCAATCATGAACGCGCCGGGCTCCTTGATCGTGGCGAAAGCCCTGATGCCAGAAACGGAGGTTTCTACGGCTTCGGCGAATGTTCGCTCCGTGCGGGACGAAGAAAATAAAAATATTATCGACGCACTTGGGGCCGGGGCTATGGCAGGTGGCCGGATCGCTGTTTCGGTAGCGTGTATGCTCATCGCCTTTATCGCCTTGATCTCCATGCTTTCGGCTATCCTCGGCGGAATCGGGCATCTCTTCGGTCAGGATAACTGGTCCCTCGAGGGACTCTTCGGCTTAGTTTTCTCTCCTCTCGCCTGGGCTATCGGCGTTCCGTGGCAAGAATCGGGTTTAATAGGCAGTTTCATCGGTCAAAAGACCATCCTCAATGAGTTCGTCGGCTATACCTCATTTTCCGGTCATGTCAACGACCTTTCTCAAAAAGCCATTATGATCTCAACCTTTGCGATGGCTGGTTTCGCTAATCTCTCTTCTATCGCTATCCAAATTGGCGCCTTCGGTGCGCTCTGCCCTGAACGTCGCGGAGACGTAGCAGAGCTTGGCCTCAAAGCTCTTTTCGCTGGGTTCTGCACCAACATGCTCAACGCCGCAATCGTCGGAGTCGTCGCCCTATAACCAAGGCAGTCACAAACCCAGGTTGAACATCATGTTCTGGTGTGGGACCTGGGTTTTTCTATGCCTCTTCCCAACCTTCTTCAAGAATCTCTGTCGCTGTATCAGAATCAATGACCAGATGGGTCGCAAGTCCCATTGTGATAGCAACATCAATAGCTTGTGCTTTCCACCGGCCACCGGCCACCATAATTCTCACGGGACGCTGAGCTAAATCAGCCAGCGAAATCCCTACGGTCCGTTCATCAATTTCCGCGTTCGCAATATCGCCTGCGGTATTAAAAAACCGGGAACACACATCACCAATAGCCTGGGTAGATAAATCAGCTATTTCTGAGTCAGTCAAATAACCTAAAGTCAGTGGTAAAGAATCAGGGTGGGCATGGCCGACGGTAAAAACAACTACCTCAGTAGTGCGGCCTAATTGTAATAAATGAGCTATATGGCGATCATTTTCAACTACGTGCTTGGTTTCCGCATTATCGAAAATGACGGGCAATGGTAAGGTGCGGGCGTCGGCATCAAATGCCCGGCAAAACAGGTTAATGGTCTCCATATCATTGGTTGTGGACTTGGTATAGCTCATTCCCCCCTTGAGCTGGACAATTTCTACACCCCGGCGTGGATAATATTCCAGGGCCTGGGCTACCGCATGCATGGTACGACCCCACGACACTCCTACTCGGTAACCATCATTAACCTCGCGGCTGAGCAGCTCCGCCCCCGCTCGTCCCAGTTCAGCAAGCAATTCCTCACTACTGTCTCGCGGTGCATCAACCACTCGCACCTCCTGGACGCCATAGCGACGATAACGCTCTAATAATTGTTCAGCTGCTTCTCCGCTACTTTCTCTGGGATCATGAATTTCAATAACGACGAATTTCTTCTCTTTCGCCAGTTTCAACAATTTAGAGACGGTTGGCCGGGATACTCCAAGTTCTTTAGCGACCTCGGCCTGCCCTAATCCCACAAGATAGTATAGCTTAGCCGCTCGAAGCGCCTGCTCATCCCGAATTTCCATAGCTAAAACTGTAGCAGCGCAAAAAAATAACCGCCATTACCCTGCATTAGGTAATAGCGGTAAATTGACTGATTTTTAATCCGTCATACCAAAGCTAAAAACTATTCAGCTGCTTCGGCATCAGCGTCAGCTTCACCAGCTGCAGCGGCAGCCTTCTCCGCTTCGAGCTTCTCAGCTGCTTCTTTCGCAGCTTTTTCCTCGCGCGCCTTCCGCTTCTTCTCGGTAATAGCCTCAGCAGTCGGCCCTTCATTAGCTTCTGCCAGAGCTTTGTTAAAGAGATCCAGCTTGGACGGCTTTTCTTCAGCAACCTTCAGAGTGCCTTCGGCACCAGGAAGACCCTTAAACTTCTGCCAATCACCAGTAACCTTCAGCAAAGCCAACACCGGTTCAGTGGGCTGGGCACCAACCCCCAACCAGTACTGAGCCCGCTCTGAGTCAATCTTGATCAAGGAAGGCTCTTGCTTGGGCTCGTAGATACCGATATTTTCGATGACTTTGCCATCCCGGCGAGTCCGGGCATCAGCCACCACTACTCGGTAGTGAGGAGTACGAATTTTACCGAGACGCTGTAATTTAATTTTGACAGCCACAACTATCCTCTTTCTTTTGGTCACCGGGCAGTTCAGACGCTTATCAGCAATTACGATAAGCCGGTTCAACCCTTGGATTTAGCCTGCGCGTGACCACCGGTCGGCCGGAGCCGATAACGATGTTACGCAGAATTATGTGTTATCTTTATCCTCCTAAAGACAACCTGGGTAATTATAGTCAGCTAGCAACCCAAATCCAAATATGGCTACCAGATGCGATTTTCCCACAAAGGATGTACATTAATCGCTGTGACCTCCCCTGTGCTAAGGCTTCCGCGCACTTTTATCAGGTACACCGATAATCACCGTGTTGAGTCCCTTCTTCTAAGCAACGATACGAAAGGGCTGGAGCACCTCATTAATCGACTTGGGCCCGACGTCCGCGTGGACGGTGACAAAACTCTACTGATGTTAAGTGCAGAAGGTAATTACCTCTGGACAACCAATCTTCTTTGCGCACATCACGCCGACGTCCATGCTAAGGATGAAAAAGCCCGCACAGCATTACATCACGCTGCCATCTGGGGTGCCGATGATATCGCTCAAACACTCCTCAACGCTGGAGCAACCATAGATCCTCAAGACCACAGCGGCCGCACCCCCTTGTGGTATGCGGCCGCTAAGCATTACCCGGATTCAGCGATCGTCGATGTTTTATTAACAGCCGGAGCCAATTCCAAAATTCGGGATTCTCGTGGCATAAACCCCAACGATCTCCTCTAAAACCCCGCAGTAACCTATTTCTTTTTCTTCTTCTGGCTGAAATCAAGATTATTTAGATCGATATTTTCCAGCCCTTTGGGCATAGCACCTGGCATACCCATACCGGGGAAACCACCTTGACCGGCATCCATCTGCTGTTGAAGCTTCTGAAGCTCCGCCATAGAGGGCATCCCCATACCGCCACCTGAACGCTGTTTAGGGGCTTTACGCTTCCCGTTTTTCCCTTTTCGGCCTTTAGGTTTCTTCTTAGTAGCGCTGCGGCCTATACCCCCCATCCCAAACTGGCCAGCCATCTTCCCCATCATCTTCTTCGCATCAAAGAAACGCTCCACCAACTGGTTAACCTCGGAAACCGAAACGCCAGATCCCTGCGCAATTCGCTTCCGCCGAGACGCATTCAGAATTTTCGGATTATTCCGTTCTTCCGGCGTCATCCCTCGAATAATTGCTTGAATCCGGTCCAGGTGCTTTTCATCAACCATGTCGGCCATCTGATTCATCTGCTTGCCCCCCGGCAGCATCTTCAACAGATTTCCGATAGGACCCATTCGACGAATCATCAACATCTGCTCGAGGAAATCCTCAAGCGTCAACTCACCGGATCCAATTTTGGTAGCTGTCTCAACCGCTTTTTGCTGATCGAACGTTTGCTCGGCTTGTTCAATGAGGGAGAGAATGTCCCCCATCCCCAAAATTCGGCTGGCCATACGCTCGGGATGGAAGACATCAAAGTCTTCGAGCTTTTCACCAGTTGAGGCAAACAAGATAGGTTTGCCACTCACCTCACGAATAGACAGTGCAGCACCACCACGTGCATCACCATCAAGCTTGGACAACACCACGCCAGTGAAATCCACACCATCGCGGAAAGCTTCCGCGGTAGTCACCGCATCCTGACCAATCATGGAGTCAATGACAAAGAGGACTTCATCTGGAGATACCGCGTCTCGGATATTCCTCGCTTGGGTCATCAGAGTCTCGTCAATACCCAAACGTCCCGCGGTATCGACAATCACAATATCTCGTTGCTGACGTCGTGCTTCTTCAATACTTTGGCGTGCCACCTCCACGGGATCACCGTGGCTAGTCCCCATATCATGATCGGAGGAGTCGGGGGCAGTTCCCGGGTCAGGCGCAAAAGTGGGAACCCCAGCCCGCTCACCCACAATTTCTAACTGTTGAACTGCACCTGGGCGTTGCAAGTCACAGGCAACCAACATCGGGGTGTGCCCTTTTTTACTCAAGTGAAGGGCTAATTTTCCAGCCAACGTGGTTTTACCGGCACCTTGAAGACCAGCCAACATAATGACTGTGGGAGGATGTTTCGCCAGATTGAGACGCCGAGTTTCCCCACCCAGAATCTCAACCAGCTCCTCATTCACAATCTTAATGACTTGCTGAGCAGGGTTAAGGGCCTCAGATACTTCCGCTCCGAGTGCGCGTTGCTTAATGCGTTTGATAAATCCGCGCACAACGGTTAAGGACACATCCGCTTCTAAGAGTGCTAGCCGGATTTCTCTAGCAGTTGCGTTGATGTCGGCCTCGGTCAGGCGTCCCTTCCCTCTCAGTCCAGTGAGGGCCCCGGTTAACCGATCGGACAACGACTCAAACACGTCAGTGCTCTCCCTTACAGATCTTTATGCTAGGTCACCTTATGCTAACTGTTCCCCAGGGCTCGGGTCACGTTACGCTCCGTCTCTGCCCTATTTATGGGTGCTGATAATGCAGAACGAACAATAAGAGTGTCACCTATATTCTTCAATTCAATCCAATCCGCTTCAGGCAAAACACGCAGGATCTCACCAAAAACACCAGGCTGATCTGGGGTGCGGATTTCAATAATGGATTCATGCCAATATATCGCGCAGGGCCGTGGTTGGATCTGAGGGATCACGGTATGAACACCTGAACGATAAGTTTGGATCAAATCATTAGGATCAATGGTTTGCCTCCCGGCCGTCGGGCGCACGACTAATTCAGCTTGCACCTGTTCTCCTACCCGGACCATACGTGCCGCCTCGATATTCCAGGCTTTCGCCGCGCAAAGCGCGAGAATACGGATACTTTGCCGTTGGTGCTCTCCTCTCCAGTAGACCACGGGGAAGCCGTCTTCACACTCTGGGTGTACGCCTAATTCACCGGGGACTCGAACCATAGGGGGAGCGGGACTGAGGTAGTGGAGGCGTTGAAGTTCTTCCCGGCCGCGAGCTATGAGGTGATCACGGCCGCGCTCCAGGCGCGCATTCCACACCCCTGGCCCAGTTGCGAGAGCATCTGCCTCGGTAAGCACCCCTAGTAGCTCAAGGGTAAGGATGTCATGGTGGACTGCCTCCAGGAGAGTATCAACGGTTCGCGGATCATAAATATCACACTGTGCCACCAAGCGGGATAAGGTGGTGTGTTCTGCCACGAGAGTTTGAACACGAGAGCGATCCTGGTAATGAAAACCTAATCGGGCCGCCATCCGGGCGACCTTCTCAGCGCCTACTTGCTCATGGGGGCGTCCATAGCCTTTACCGATGTCGTGGAAGAGGGCCCCCAGGAGCAACAGATCCGGGCGTGCCACCTGCACCGACCGACGGGCGCATTCGGCAACCGTCGCCAATAAATGGTTATCGATGCTGTGAATATGAATAGGCTCCGCGGGGCGTCTCCCCCTCACCCATTGCCAGTCAGGAACAAATCTTTCCCATAATCCGTGAGCATCAAGCTCCGCTACCACGTGCGGGCTCCACTCGGATGAGGCCAACACCGCAATAAAATCTGCGCTTTGAACTTTCAGCCAAGGTTCTGGGGGCACTGGCGTCCGGGCTAGCCGAGCCCACACCCCTGGATCAATAGGTAATCCATAGCGAGTTGCCGAGGCCGCTACCCGGAGAGGAAGACCAGGATCTTCAAAATTTGGCTCTCTGGATAACGTGACTCGCCCCTCTGATTCCACCACGTCTAATTCTAAAGGGCGACGCCGCGAACTGCGCCGATACCAGGGTTGCCGACGGTTGAGCAGAGTCCGCGCCCCGGCTAAAGCTTCAGTAAGTGCCTCATCAATTTTCTTCCCGGCGGACACCAGATCTCGAATGAGATCATAGCGTGATTCATACCCCAAATCATGAGCAATATCCCCCGCATATTCAGGATCAAGTATGTCTCGACTACGGCGGAGGTGCTCATGCAAACAGGCCCGAATTTTAAGGATGAGTTCTCGTTCCTGCCCCAGAGGTGGAGCGTCAGCAAGATGCGCCAGTGAAATTGCGCGGATCAGATCCGCGTCACGTAGCCCTCCACGGCCCTGTTTTAAATCGGGTCGGGTCATAGCTACCACCGAGCCGGCACGTCGCCATCTTTTGATGGCACTATCTACGACGGCATCGAAATTCTTCGGCATGGCCCGGCGCCACATCTTTAACGCGGATTGCCGAGCTCGAAGACTTAGCTCCTCTGCTCCACTGATGTGGCGAAGATCTAACAGAGCCAACCCCGCAGTCACATCGTGGTTGACAATGGCGCCACATTCATCGGGAGTGCGAACTGCGTAGTCAATTTTCTTCCCGGCATCCCACAGCGGATACCAGATCTGAGCGAGCTCTTCTTCCGTCGGGGCGCATCCAGGCTCGTGAAGAAGGAGTAAATCGAGATCGGAATGAATGGTCAATTCCCGACGCGCTAAGGAGCCGGTGGCCGCCAAAGCCGTACCCTCAGGAAGAGGAAGTGTCCAAAGCAGCGCTTCTTCTTCCTGGAGACGTTGAGCGGCTCTCTTATAGGGCGGCGTCGTCACGTTCCCCGGTGCGTACCCGCACAAGTTGCTCTACTGGGCTTACCCATACCTTGCCGTCCCCGATTTTCCCGGTGCGGGCCGAACTAACAATAGCGTCAACAACATCTGCTACTTGAGCATCATCGATGACGACTTCAATTTTCAATTTCGGCACAAAATCCACGGCGTATTCTGCACCGCGATACACCTCACTATGACCTTTTTGCTGACCAAAACCTTGGGTTTCGGTCACAGTCATACCGTGAATACCAACGTCTTCCAGGGCTTCTTTAATGTCGGTGAGGGTGAAGGGTTTTACAATAGCGGTGATCAGCTTCATCAGGGCATCTCCTCAAGATTAAGCATCCGGATAGGTGGGGTTCCTCCGCGCAAATTTTAGCGCGTTGTCGTGGGACTATCGGATATCAGGACCGATATTGTCATAAGCAGTTTCTCCGTGTTGGACTAAATCCACACCCCGGTTTTCTTCTTCATCATCTAAGCGCCAGCCGCTGACCTGCTTTAAGACCAGAGCAATGACGGTGGTGAGCGTCGCTGAGAACACCATCGCAATAAGGGCAATGAGGATTTGAATGATAAAGAGTTTGAAACCTGCTAGTCCGCCACCGGTGAACCATCCCGTGTCAGAGGCTAAAAGGCCAACACCCACGGTGCCCCATAACCCAGCAACCAGGTGAACTCCGACGACGTCGAGGGAATCATCGAAGCGGAAGCGGTACTTGAGCCCAACACCTAAGCAGGCTAAGCCACCACCAATCGCGCCGAGGATGATCGAGGTGACGGGAGTCAGGTTTCCTGCTGCTGGGGTGATGGCCACAAGACCTGCAACCACACCGGAGGCAGCTCCTAAGGAAGTGGGGTGCCCGTCGCGAAGCTTTTCAATGAGCAACCAGCCCAACATTGCTGCCGCTGTAGCCACAGTGGTGTTGAGCCAAGCCAGCCCAGCTAATCCATTGGCTGCGAAAGCCGAACCGCCGTTAAACCCAAACCAACCGAACCACAGTAGAGCTGCGCCGAGCATAACAAGAGGTAGGTTGTGCGGACGATGTGGTTGACGCAAGAAAGTTTTGCGATGTCCAACGATGATGGCTAAGACAAGCGCCGCCGTACCCGCAGAAATATGCACCACTGTTCCACCGGCGAAGTCGATGGGGGTAATCGCAGCAACAGTTTTCCCTGCTTCTTCTGTCGTACCAAATAGGCGGGCAGATAAACCGGATTCGGTGTGCCCCAGTAGTCCGCCTCCCCACACCATGTGAGCTAGCGGGAAGTACACAAAAGTCGCCCACAGACCGCTAAAAAGCAACCAGGTGCCAAACTTTACGCGTTCGGCGAGCGCGCCAGAGATCAACGCTGTCGAGATAACGGCAAACGTAAGTTGGAATCCGATATCAATGACATTGGGATAGTCATTGGCCCCAGCGAGGTAATTTCCGGCTTCGTCAACAATGGAATTTCTTAAGCCGAAAAACTCGAAAGGATTAGCTACTATCCCGCCTAGTGATTGGGTGCCGTAGGACATTGACCAGCCCCAGAACACGTAGATAACGCTGACTACCCCTAGGGCGCCGAAGCTCATCATCATCATGTTGAGGACAGATTTTTGACGCGACATTCCGCCATAAAAAAGGGCCAGAGCCGGAGTCATCAGCAGCACTAACGCTGCGGAAATCAGCATCCAGGAGGAATTACCTGAGGCCTGTACCAGGTCAGCATCGGTCATGGTGGTGAGGCCTTTCTCTTCAGTTAATACAGTCAATCCACACCAGCTCGTGGCGTTTCTTTTCTTCGACGCCCTAGGGGTGGGAGGTGACCTGGTTTCTCACCCCTAGGACATAACTAACTATAGACCGACAGATTTATATTGAGCTAACCGAACCCCAGGGGTAAGGAAAATTTTGCTGCAGAATCAAGAGAGAAAAGTACGGTTACCTGGGTTAAAACATCGGGACGGATCATACCCACACTCCCCCCGCAGGTATCTCAGAAAGCCCCTGTAGCCGGCCCCCTCACCAGAGACAGGGAGCCCATTTCCGGAGGCGGGATCCACCGATCCCACCTACTATCCGTTAGCCGATGTTCATATCAACGGCACTTCCAGGTAACCGTACTTAGTGTCTTATGACTGTGCTCGACGCCTTTTGGTTCCCTTACCCTAATTTAGGGGGAACTAGACACAGGGTCCGCTTGGAGTTCTATCCCAGCAGGGCATCAACAAACCCCTCGACTTCAAAGGGAGCTAAGTCATCGGCGCCTTCACCGAGACCAACCAGTTTCACCGGAACTCCCAGCTCTTCCTGGACCTGGAACACAATCCCCCCTTTGGCTGTTCCATCAAGTTTCGTGAGCACCACGCCAGTAATATCCACCACATCGCGGAAAATCCGGGCCTGCATGAGGCCATTTTGACCCACTGTGGCATCTAGAACCAACAAAACCTCATCAACGTGGGCTTTCTTTTCGACAACTCGCTTGACCTTACCCAACTGATCCATCAAACCTTTAGAGGTATGCAAACGCCCAGCGGTATCCACCAGAACTACGTCGGCGCGCTCTTTAACTCCCTGGGCCACAGCATCGAAAGCTACTGAGGCGGGATCCGCACCTTCTGCGCCGCGAATGGTCGTCGCACCTGCACGACGCCCCCATGTTTCTAGCTGATCGGCAGCAGCAGCGCGGAATGTATCAGCCGCTCCCAAGAGAACCGAATGACCCATGGACACCAGAACCCGAGCGAGTTTTCCAACAGTGGTGGTTTTCCCAGTGCCATTCACACCCACAACTAAAACCACCGCAGGTTTACCTTCGGAGGGAACTGCTCGAATAGACCGATCCATATCGGGTTTCGCCGCTTCAATCAGGCATTCCCGAAGCATACTTCGAGCTTGAGCTTCATTGGCTACCCCAGATTCAGCGATCCTCGTGCGCAAATTGTCCATGACCTTCTCGGTAGCCACTGAACCTAAATCCGCCATATAAAGCGTATCTTCAATTTCCTCCCAGGCGTCCTCATCGAGGTCTCCGGCACTTAAGATCCCTAAAACGCTCTTACCGATAGCGTTTTGCGAGCGTGACAAACGTCCACGTAGACGACCAATCCGCCCGGCGGCCGGAGCAATGTCTTCTTCAGGCTCTTGACGTTGACTAGGAGTTACTGGTTCCTCAGGAACCGGAGTAACCTCTTTTGCCTCTGCCGCACTTTCCACCTGGGTTGCTGCCGCCTCAGCAGCTTCAGCTGCTTCAGCCTTGCGCTTAGACTGCGCGCTGTCCCCCGTCTCTTCACCGTGGGAACCATCTTCTTCATCCGTTTCTTCGGATTCCGCAGTCTTTAACTCTGGTGTCGAAAATTCTTTTCTATCCCGCTCCGGCGCGTGATCAGTAGCCGTCAGCTTATCCACGCCTTCACGATTCCCTGATGCGTCCTCCCGAGTCTCTTCCCGAGTTTCTTCCCGCTGCGCATCTCCCCCGAGCGCCGCTAACCCCTCTTGAGGATCTTCAGCAATCTGGTTTTCTGGACGCTCAGATGTTGCCGGAACCTCAGCTTCTGAGTGCTGAGAGTCCTGCTCCGGAAGCTTTGAGGCCAGATTCGGCTGATCCAACGGCGGTTGCGGAGTCGACCGAAGATCTTCTCTACCGGAGTGAGGTTCCTCCCGCACCACAGGCTGCTTTTCCCGCGCCGGCGCCGCAGAAGCAAATTGAAAGCCCTGTTTCGCCTGATAATTTCCGGACTTTTCTTGTTGAGTCAGCTCACGCTGCGGTTGCTCCTGCTCCCCGAAGCTAATCAACTTGGACTTGCGCCGATGATTACCCCACAGCAAAAGCAGGATAATCACCAGTACAATCGCCAGAACAATACCAATGATTACATACGTTGAACCCATGGGGTCTATGGTAGCGTTGCTGAATTTTAGTCGCGCAGGCTTGCTTGAGAGATAGCCATCACCATGGCATCAGCGCTAACAATATCTCCGGTTACTAAATCCGGGACAACATGAGCAAGCTGTGCCCAACCACGGGCGGCGTCGTCTAGAGTCCGGGATTTAGTCATTAAACCGTGAGCGTGCATTCGCGCTGAAAGGGCGAAAACCATCGAAACAACCGGCGCTAACGCCCAAGCGTGATTCGGGTCTTCCGTGTTAACACCATCGAGTTTGTCAAACCGAACTCGCGCAGCCGCATACAGATTTCGCTGAGTACCGCGCATAGTTCGCAATAATTTCACCGCGGGTTTAATGAGCCCTTCGGACGTCATCAGTGAACGCAGTTGTTCGCGGTGTCGGAACGCCTCAAATACCGCCATGAGGCGGTTCCCCTCTTCCATAATGGCCCCGGGGATCACCTCGACATTGGCAAAAAACATTCCCAGTAGTGCTTCTTGTTGAGATACATCCATCTGCGCGATCCGGACCGTGGATTGGTCAATACAAGCACTATCGAGCGTGGCGTCGCGCCCAGTGCTTAAGGTGCTAACCAGATTCTTTCCGGCGGTTTCGGCTAGCACATCTAGCTGGGCCTTTAAGGCTCGACGTCCGACTGTCGCCGCATCCACATCTCCTTCAGCTAGGGCTTGATCCACCTGACGCCATAGTTTCGGTAGACGAGATAATTCCGCGAGCGCCCGCAACCAGGGCGTGGAATGAAAAGCCGCAGGGATATCTTCCGTATGGTCGGATTCGGACTCGAAATTCACCGCTACGAGCCCGGAATTAATAATTTGTCCCGGCTGGTTTTCGGCAGGTACTAACGAGCCCGACAACGCCCCGATGGAAGCAAAAGGACGAGATTCTAACGCAGTTTGAATCGCTGGGCGAGAACTCGACGACGCAGCCCCCAGGTGATCCCACAAAATAGGAAGAACTTCATCATTATCGGGAGCAGAATCACGTTCCCCGGCGAGGAAGGCGGAAAGCTCACTGAGTGCGTCATCTTGAGCTGTGAAATATCCTTCTTGGGACGCCCCCAAGGTCCCCAGTCCAGGCGCCTGAGGAGACCACAGGTTCATAAATGGGTCTCGGGTGTGGAGCTGCACCCGAAGGGGACCAGCATCTACCAATTCAGGGGGAAGCGCCGTGCGTTCTCCCTCCACAGCAATGCTACAAGCCGGTGACCACGGCGCAGTTTCTGGCCACACCCAAGCATCAAGTCGGCGTTCTGGAGCCAGCTCACTTAGCACCAGCTCGCCATTGTCAATACTGGCAGTCGTTGCATGTGGCGTCGAGCTGATCCCCGCTAAACAGACTGAAATATGACGGTTGATATTGGTGTCAGTCCACTCGCAGTCTAAGGTTCCCGAGGGTAAGAGAGCTGCTGAAGCAGCAATGTCTTTCATCGAGGCAATCCAGGTGCGCCCACCGTCATCTGAGTTCATCGACACTGTACGCAAGGGAGATCCGTGGTGATTTCGCACCGCTATCCGCGGTTTATCCATGGTGCCAATTCCCCTCACTCTGATTTCTCCAGCCGGATCAAAAGACCGGGATTGGCACTCTAAGCGAGTAGTTCGCCACATTGGAGGATAAGCCAGGAGTGGGACCTCAAAGTGAAGCCGAGGCGGGGTAAATCTTAAGGGGAGTCGATCTCCTTCATCGGTGGAAATCACCACATCTGCCCCGGCCTCGGAGGCACCCACCGTGATTGTTTGCCCCGGTTCTACGTCGAATGGTTTTTCACCATGCCATAGAGTCAACGTGGATTCGCTTAACCCACCTCCGGTCGGAATCCGAACCGTGGTGCTTCCACCGCCAATTTCTATGCGGGTGCGGATTCCTTCAACAATCCCGTAGCGATGACGGAAGGATTCATTACGCGGCCCACGTAACCTAATGAGATACTCCCCAACCCAGGGTGCATCGTAGGCCTCAGGGTCGAAAATCGGGAATTCTCCGCCTTCAGCAGGTACTTCCAGAGGCTCAGGGTCCGCAATTTCCTCACCCGCGACCCCAACCCCAGCGTAAGCAGAAATAGAGAGATACCAGATTTCATCAGTACCCGATAGTGTCGGCGGAAACTCAGCTATGACGGAATCTCGATGGACTTTCAGTCCACCGGAAGTTCTTAAGCACTCAATGGGGGCCGAGGGATGCCGGAAGCGAGCCCGTTGCCGTGGGTCAACGCACCGGACTTCATGCATCGCTGATGGGGTGTGTCCTGGGCGCAGAATTTGGATACTAGCCGCGTTGCTGGCGTCGATCAGCCGACAGCTCCAATTCTCCCAGCCGGGAATATCAAAGCGCTCAAGCTCCGGGAGTTCCTGTCCAGACACTACATCCATCATCGTGGCTTCTACCGGAGCGACCACGTACAACTCTTGATGGTGCAGCGAGGCTTTAGCACTGAGATTTTGCCCGTTGGCGGCGAAAATAAGGACTGGATCATCGGCGTTGAGGACAGGAACGGCCCAAGAAATATTATTGGTAGCAT
The DNA here is from genome assembly GCF_014522205.1 of Corynebacterium poyangense. Taxonomy (NCBI): domain Bacteria; kingdom Bacillati; phylum Actinomycetota; class Actinomycetes; order Mycobacteriales; family Corynebacteriaceae; genus Corynebacterium; species Corynebacterium poyangense. The sequence goes on from NZ_CP046884.1 coordinate 1,594,633, forward strand.
CAAGCACTGCAACTTCTCGGACCGGATGGTCCACGAAAATATCTAAAACCTCAGCATAGGTTGGTTCTCCCCACGCCCGACCAGTCCGGAAAATTCGAGTAGTGCCTTCAATACTTACCCGCCAGGATACTTCTGCCCGGCCATTCCCACCCGGCGCTACCCGTTGTTCGGGTAGGCGTAGACAAATTTTGTGCCGGGCTGTGTCCAATACGAGCCGAGGTCGAAGCTCCCGAAGCGCTACTCCTACAGCGCTGGCCCGGTCTGTGGTTCCTACCGGGCGTTCTCGGAGTTCAGCGACGACAAGTTCACGCACTAACTGCGGTAACTGCGGTTGAAGGTGAGAGTAGTCCCGGTCCAACCAGGAACTTGGATGAGCTACGGAGAAGCGTCGAAGTTCCTGAACACCGGGGAGAAGTTGGTGCAGGTGGGCACCACATTCATGAAAAATACGGTGAGTGATGGGACTTGTGTCCGCGCTCAGGGCAGAGCCTAAGACTTCAGTTACTTCAGTGCTTTTTACCTGAATCTTCGGATCAATGCTATCCAAGGTCTCTAGAATGGCGGGAACTTCAGCCGCTGTCATGCCGGCATGGAGTAGAGCAATAAAAGCACCGCTAGGGGCAGGATGAAAGTCGGGGACGACCAACCCACATTTTTTAAACGCCGGAAGTGCGTGACGTTCTAAAGCTGCCTCCCACTGAGGTTGCGGTTGAATACCTAAACCCACAAAATATTCTTGCCAAAACTGGTCAGGATCTATCAGTCGCGCTGCCCTGGACACGGCAGTGGACACCAGCAACGAAGGGGTGACCTCTAGCAAGGCATCAATATCGGCCCCAAAAGCAAGTTGGCGACCTAAAAATGTTCCAAATAGTCGATCGATTCTTTCTAACTCATCGGAACCAAGATCGGTGTCAATAAACCAGTCCAAGTCCGGGTGAGCGAGCTGTTGAGAAAGTTCCAACTCGGTGTGGGAGGCCCAGCCGAGTAGAGAGTCCGAAAGATCAGCGAAAGGGGTGGGGTTAGCCGCTGGGCTCATGGGGTGGGAAGACTCCTTACACACTAAAACTCAGAATGGTTGGACAAAGACGGTGGAAAGTTTACTCGGTGTCCTTGGTGACACGATGAGGGGACATCCGCTGACTGAGCACTCTGGTTACCCCATCATCTCTCATAGTCACACCATATAAAACATTCGCGACATCCATCGTCGGTTTTTGGTGAGTGATCACAATGAGCTGGGAGTCTTTACGTAGTTCTTCTAAAAGCGCAATAAGACGACGCAAATTCACATCATCTAACGCTGCTTCAACCTCATCGAGGACGTAAAAGGGACTGGGTCGAGCTTTGAAAATCGCCACCAACATCGCTAAGGCAGTCAGCGATTTTTCCCCACCCGATAGCAAGGAAAGCCGAGTCACTTTCTTTCCCGGGGGACGCGCCTCTACCTCAATCCCGGTCGTTAACATGTCGGCGGGTTCGGTCAGAATGAGCCGTCCCTCACCGCCGGGAAAGAGGGTGCGAAATACGGCCGGAAATTCTGCCTCCACGTCACGCCAGGCGTCACAGAAAAGTTGAAGTATTCGGGCGTCGACGTCATAAATAACTCCCTCGAGGTCAGATCTGGCTTGAAGCACATCATCTAGCTGAGAGGACAAAAAACGATGGCGTTCTTCCAAGGCCCGATATTCTTCCAAGGCCAAGGGATTGACTTTGCCTAAAGAACGGAGGTCTCGTTCCGCTTGTTTCACCCGTTTTCGTTCTGCCGAAACATCAAAATCCGGTCCCGGCTGATGGTTTTCCAGAAGTTCTGCCACGGGAATCCCCAATTGTTCAACAGTCTTGTCAACAGTCTCATCATGGCGAACCTGCGCTTGGCTTAAAGCCATATCTGCATCGTGGCTAAGTTCTACTTTTCTAGCGTGATGGGTGCGCACCTGTTTAACTTGCTGCTTTAGCCCGTTGACCTGGTTTTTCAACTGGGTCTCGCGGCTTAATAAGTCGTCGCGCTGAGCACCGGCACTATCAACCTCCAGCCTTATCGTCATCTCTAGTTCGGCCGCCAAGTCCACAACTTTACGGGCAAGAGCAACACGTCGCCGCCGTTGCTGCATCCGGGCTTCAAACCGCTGGCGAGCTTGTTTTTCCTGTTCTGCTTGTTGTATTAGCCGATCGGCCCGCCCGCTCAACTGTTCAGCTTTATCCTGGAGCTGCCTTAAACTCATGCGAACTTCCATCTCCATGGCTCGTCCTTGCGCCACAGCGGTCTGAGCTTCATCGCGGGCTTCAGTGGAGGGTTGATCAGTGCTGTCGGGCTCTTCTACCCTCGCTACCCGATCTCTGGTGTCCGCCAAGGACCTTTCCGCCTGCGCTCGTCTTTCTTCTTGCTCGCGGATTTGTTGTTGAATTCGCTTCCATTGTTCTTCTCGACGTTCAACATCCCGCGCTATCCGCTGCGCATTGCGCCGGCATTCCTCCTGCTTTGCTGTGATCTCACGGATCGCAGCCGTTGCTTTCGCGCTTCTCATACGAGCGTCTTCAGCGCTGTGCTCAGCCCCAGCTACAGTGCCTTTGAGCTGTTCTGCATCATGTTCGACGCGTGTTAGCTCCATTTCCGCTTCACTAATTTGTGAGGAGATCTCTACTCGAGTGGATTGAGCTTGGCCACGCTGCACCCAGCCTTCACCGTACAGTTCTCCGGTTAAGGTCACTGCTCTTAATCGTGGATCTTCGCGGACCACCTCTTGGGCACGAACCCCATCGGGAACCAACACAACATCCGCAAGAAGCCGAGTAATAACTTCCGCTATTCCTGGATGCGGCGACATCTTGTCTCTTAGCCAAGAAATAGTTCCAGGAAGCTCAACTTCTAAATGCCAACCATCGCCACCGTGCTGAGGCTGATCATCCCATCTCATCAAGGTCAGTCTCGACACCTCAACGTCCTGGAGCTTCTGTTCTATCTCCCCCCAGTGTGACGTTGCCAACGCATCAGAATGCGCACCCAAGGCGGCTGCTACTGCCTTATCAATACCGGGTTCTAGCCCTAATAATTCCGAAATTGGTTGTAACCCCCACTCCCCCTGTTCTACCACGCTTTCTATCGGAACAGCCGGGATAGTATGGCGCAAGGTCTCAATTCGGCTCTGCAAACCATAAATCCGGCGTTCATAACCTTTTTGCTCCTCATAGATCTGCGTCAAACGATCCTTAGCCTGGGCTAGCTCAGATTGTGCTCGACGTTCCGCCTCATTCAAAGGTTCGGCATCTGCTTCCCATTGCGCTAGTTGGCGTCGAGCTTCTTCCTGCTCCTCATAGATTTCCTGGAGTTGAGCCTTAGCGAAAGTTTCATCCTCACTCAACCGCTGTATTTCTGCCTGGCGTGCTGCTACCTCCTTGGCCTGGGATTCCTCAGCAGCAAGAAGCCGAACAATTCCTTCCCGCCGATCAGCAATAGCCCGAACCTGAGCAAGATGTTCAGCCTCAGCCATTCGCAGACGTTCTTCTTGTTCGCTGACGGTCTCCTCAATGGTGACCAACCGTTCTTCGGCAATCTCAATGGACTCTTTTAACTCACTGAGCTCGGAATGAGCTCGCTTAGCCTGAGCTTCTAAGAGTTGAGGATCAGGGCCGGAATAGGAATGCTCGGCACCATCATCACCAGCTCGATCCCGAGCGATTCTTAACGTGGCTGACACTCTCTCCAACAGAGTAGAAAGCTGAAAATGCACCTCCTGGGCCTGCGCTACCCGGGGACTAAGAACCGCTACTTCTTCTTCATACATCCCCAGTTCTTGCTCCAGCTCCTGTAACTGGAGGCGAAGAATGTCCTCTTCTTCAGCAGCCCGCTGCGCCTCCCCTTCGGCACTTTTCAGCTTCACCCGCAGGTCAATAATCTGTACTGCCGCCAAATTATGGCGCGCCTCGCGCAACTCCGCCTGCACTGTTGCGGCCTTTTTTGCCGCCTCCGCCTGGCGCGCTAACGGAGTCAATTGACGGGACAATTCGGCGGTCAGATCCTTCAGACGATCCAAATTAGCCTGCATCCCCGCCAACTTGCGCTGGGCTTTTTCCTTCCGTCGACGGTGCTTTAACACCCCAGCAGCTTCTTCAATAAAAGCACGCCGGTCCTCAGGTCTTGATTCTAGAATTTCAGATAATTTCCCCTGCCCGACAATGATATGCATTTCCCGGCCAATCCCGGAATCGCTTAATAGTTCCTGAACATCCATCAACCGCGCACGAGAACCATTAATCTCATATTCACTGCCCCCATCCCGAAACATTCTCCGGGTAACCGACACCTCTTGGTAGTCAATAGGTAAAACCCCATCATGGTTGTCGATGGTCAACGTCACCTCGGCCCGCCCCAAGGCTTTCCGTTCCCCCGCCCCAGCGAAAATAACGTCCTGCATTTTTCCGCCCCGCAAGGTCTTTGCCCCTTGCTCACCCATCACCCAGGCAAGGGCATCCACCACATTTGATTTCCCCGAGCCATTTGGCCCCACCACGGCGCAAATCCCCGGCTCAAACTTGAGAGTGGTAGCCGAGGCAAAGGATTTAAAGCCTTTCAGAGTCAGGGATTTTAAGTGCACGCGACTATCCTACGTGCTAGCCCCCGATCCCCCGAATTCTAGCTCGTTTCAAAACCAGATATTCCCCGTGGTTCTGACCACTGGGCAATGACCTTGTCAACCTGACCAGGACGTCTGGTGGTGCTGGGTTGTTCTTCAAGCCACCGCAAGAGACACTCGACGTCTTTTGCCTCTCCTTCCGCAACCACGCACACCCTGCCGTCGGGCAAATTCCTCGCTGAACCAGCTAAGCCTAAGGACAAAGCCTGGCTCCTCGTCCACCAACGAAACCCAACCCCTTGGACTGTGCCGTGAACAAAAGCAGTCAGCCGGCTTTGGCTCATAGCACCTTCGCTCCTTTCTCCCAATCACGAGTAACTGGGTCATCGCCTTCCCAGCAATCCACGTTTTTAGCCTCCGGCAGCATTGAACGATGGAATACTGGATCGAGGCCGTGACTACGCTGGACAGAGTAATTGCGCAACAGTTTAAAGGCGTATCCACCCAAGGGCACAATAGCGATGAGGTTAATAATTGCCATCGTCGCTGAGAACGTATCAGCCAGGGCCCAGACTAGTGGCACTGTTCCAATAGCTCCCCCGAAGACGCAGAGCAACACAACTACGCGATATAGCTTAAGCACCGTGGGGGATTCGGTAAAGAACATAATGTTGGTTTCTGCCAAATAGTAATTTCCAATGACTGAGGAAAAAGCGAGAATAAAGAGGATGAAAGTAACGAAGTGGATACCCCAATGTCCAACTTCGGCAGCGAGAGCATCTTGGGTCAGGGTGGCTGATTTCATGTCCGCACCAAATTGAGGGTTGGACAGCAAGATAATAAAAGCGGTAATTGAGCAAACCAGGAGAGTATCAAAATACACACCTAGGGTTTGTACTAATCCCTGTTTCACCGGGTGCGACACCGTGGCGGTGGCAGCAGCATTAGGTGCAGACCCCTGACCGGCTTCATTAGAAAACAGACCACGACGCATACCATTACTAAAAGCAGCACCCAGGGTAGCTCCAGCTATTTCCCGTAGACCAAGAGCGCTGCCAATAATGTCGGCGAGCATACCCGGGATCTTTTCAGCATTTAAGATCAGTACGACAACCCCGATAAGCAGGTAAGCACCAGCCATGAAGGGGACAATGACTTGGGTGGCGTTTGCGATACGTTGTACCCCGCCAAAAATAATGGCTGCGGTAAGAGCTGCGACGGCAATTCCCACCACGATTTTCAGGTTCATCCCATCATAGTCGAGTGAGTTCGATACCGCCTCAACGATGGAGTTCGTTTGCACTGCGTTGTACACAAAACCATAGGTGATGGTGATGGCAATACCGAAAATCACAGCCAACCAGCGAGTATTGAGTCCCTTAGTCATGTAATAGGCGGGACCACCACGATAAGCCTTACCGTCTTTTGTTTTCCAGAGCTGAGCTAGAGTGGATTCGACAAAAGCGGTAGCGCCGCCGAGGAGCGCGATCATCCACATCCAGAACACAGCGCCCGGACCGCCGAGAGAAATCGCAACCGCGACACCGGCCACGTTTCCCGTACCTACGCGGGACGCGGCTGAAATTGAAAAAGCCTTAAACGCAGAAATAGATTGATCATCTTTTTCTCCGCTGTGGCCTTCATGAGGAACAGGACGTTCAGTTACTGCTCGGAACATATCCGGAATCATCCGGATTTGGACCAACAATGTCCGTAAGCCGAAGTAAAAACCGGCCAAAATCAAAATGATTGGGACAACCCACGTCCATAAAAAGGGGTTGATCCCGTTTGTCAGGAAGGATTCCAGTGTTGCCATGAAAGGCATGCTACCCCGCCGGTGATACACAACACCATTTCAGGATCAAAGTAATTGACACCCTGGGCACCAATGGGTAGATCTGTTCATCCACGACACTCTTTGAATAGTTGTGCCACAACGCGGACAGGCCCTGCCTTCTTGCCCATATACCACCAAGGATCGGGAGAAATATCCCGACGCCCCATTAACGTTCACATAGAGGCTATCGAAACTCGTCCCCCCAGCCGCTAAGGCTTTGAGCATGACTTCTTGGACGCATGACAGCAGTGTTACTACATCTGTGAACCGTAATCGGTAAGCTTTGCGGGTTGGTTTTATTCCCGCCGCCCATAGGGCCTCATCAGCATAAATATTACCGATTCCCGACACCACAGTTTGATCTAAGATCACCCGTTTAATCTCAGATCTTTTTGTTCGGATCCGGCGAGCGCACACGCGACTATCGAAATCTTGATCCAGGGGATCAATAGCAATATGGCTGACTGGGACCGGGACGCCAGTCTCATCATAGGGGCACCAGAGCCACCGTCCGAAGGTGCGTTGATCCAAGAAACTGAGTTGTTTCATCGGTGCTTCCGGATGAAGTGGATCAGACAGTAGAGCTTTGATGCGCAGATGAGGGGAGGTGACTTGTCCCGGCGGGCCTACCAGCATTTGGCCGCTCATCCCCAGGTGGACAAAAAGTGCACTGTCTCCGTGGTTGAGGTCAAACCACATGTATTTACCGCGGCGACGAATTGCCGTGATTTTACTGTTGCCGAGAAGAGTAGCGAGGTCACCGTCTTGTCCGCGGTTAGCGCGCGGATGATAGACCTCAACATGGTGGAAACTCGTGCCTAGGAGATGAGACTCTAGGCCGCGTCGGACAACTTCTACTTCGGGAAGCTCAGGCACAAATTCCTAGCTTTCCGAGTCAACCTTAGGCAACGTGGCCAAGAGTTCATTAATGTCACCGCGAAGCCGCGAGAAAGCCTGATGTGCCGCAGCTTGTTCGGCTAGTTTCTTATTGGTGCCCTCGCCTTTCCCAAAGATGCGTCCGGCGACGATTGCATCAGCAAAAAAATGCAGCTCGTGCTCTGGGCCGCTGGTGGTGGTTTGGTAGGTCACCAACCCTAAGCGCCGGTGAGATACCCGTTCCTGAAGGGTGGTCTTCCAGTCTTGGTGGCGCCCCTGAGCAGTAGCATGATCGATTTTCTGACGGAATAACCGCAACACCACATCGCGAGCGGTATGAAAACCATGCTCTAGGTAAATGGCGCCTAGCAACGCTTCGGTCGTGTCCGCCAGAATAGAATCCTTATTGGCTCCATCAGTGCTTTGTTCACCGCGGCCTAGCAGGATGTGAGGTCCTAAATTGATAGCTCGTGCAATATCCGCCAAGCCATAACGAGAGACAATCGACGCGCGCATCTTAGAAATATCGGATTCTGGGCGCTCCGGATATTGCTGATAGAGCTGTCCGGCGACTGATAAACCGAGGACCGCGTCACCCAAAAATTCTAAGCGCTCATTATTCGGCAAACTTCCGTTTTCGTTGGCGAAAGACCGGTGGGTCAAGGCTAACCGTAGCAGATCATCTGATAGCTCTACCCCTAGTTTCTCCACTAAGGGTGCGTGATCAACGGCGGCGTAGGCCTGGGCTAGGGCTTCAGGACCGCTGAGCCGAGTTCGTTTCCGGCTCATAAGAATTTCTCCAATCCAGCCCACCGGGGATCCGGAAGCTTCTCCTCGTCTTCTCCAGAAATCCCGTCTGGAGCTGGGACGGTGTCATCATCTACGCAACCACCAAGGCATTGCGGATTAAAGGGAAGGCTTAATCCCGCCTCATCAATAAGAAGCTGAAGCAGATCAATTTTCCCATTATCAACGTGCCCTAAACCATCATTAATATCCTCATCATCCTCATCAGGGTTCCCTTCCACAAAATGTGGATCAGCGCTAAAAACGCCGCTGATATGGAAGGAGGATTCCGGACGCAGCTCATGCAAGCAGCGCACACACTCACCGGTGAGGATGGCTCGGACATCAGCGTCTGCCATGATTGCATCGCCTAGCGGGGTCAAAGTGGCCTCAACCGTGACCTCTTGACCCTCGGGGATACCAATCATTTCCACTCCAATTCGAGTGGGGCTGGGCCCAATTTGGACACGGTGTTCTGGTAGGTCGCCAGATTTCAATAAGTCAGCGACATCAAAGATAAAAGGTGAAGTCATGGTGACTGTAAAGCCTACCTGCCTACCCCACTAATTGTCGTATCCATAGTCACGATCCGAATAGGATCGCTCAGAGTACTCTCCGTATCCTCGGTCAGCACCTCCGGCTCCCGCACCCCGGCGTAATGCCTGACGGTCGCGAGAAATAGTCCGTAGGACTGTTGAGAGGGTCTCTTCGAAATCAGCGAGCTTGCCGTCGACAAACTGGTCGCACTCGGTGCGGAGTTTCCGTGAGTCACTGTGCGCAGCATCGACAACACGGTGTGCCTCTTCATTAGCTCGACGTACGACCTCAGACTCAGAAACCAACCGACGCTGTTCCGCTAATCCTTCTTCAACACTGCGCTGATAATGGTCATTGCCATCAGCTACCAAGCGATCAGCTTCGCCACGGGCCCGAGCCACAATGTCTTCAGCATCTTCCCGAGCGGTACTGACCATATGGTTGGCTTCATCTTCAGCTTTAGCCACAGTGCTGCTGGCGCGTTGCTGAGCGTCCTCAATCATGTCGTGGGATTGGGCTGTGGCATCATCTACTAGCCGGTCTGCTTCCTCCTGAGCATCAGCCACAATATCGTGGGCACGTTCCTCAGCGCCGCGGATCAGCTCATCGCGCCGATCTAAGACATCCTGAGCATCATCAACTTCAGCGGGTAAGGCATTGCGGAGATCATCGAGCAAAGCTAGCACTTCATTGCGCGGCACCATGCAATTAGAAGTCATGGGAACGCCGTAGGCTTGCTCTACGGTTTGGACTAATTCATCAAGGGCCTCAAAGACGCGGTACATGCCCCCAGATTGTAGCGAGGCCGCGTCCCCAAGAGGTGGAGCCACGGCCTAGAACTAGAGTCTTTAACCCTGATTTTTAGATAACACCTTGAGCCAGCATGGCGTCGGCAACTTTCTTAAAGCCAGCAATATTTGCACCAATAACGTAGTCACCCTCCCGGCCGTATTCCTTAGCGGTGGAATCAATATTCTGGAAGATATTGGACATGATCCTGTGAAGACGCTCATCGGTGTATTCAAAAGACCAGCTATCACGGCAGGCATTTTGCTGCATTTCCAGTGCGGAGGTCGCAACGCCACCAGCATTAGCCGCCTTACCGGGCGCGAAATGAACTCCCTCGGAACGGAAAACCTCAATAGCTTCGGCAGTGGATGGCATATTGGCACCTTCTGCCACGAAGCGGCAACCATTCTTGACGAGCAAACGCGCATGGTCACCGTTGAGTTCATTCTGGGTAGCGCAGGGCAGAGCAACATCGCAGGCTAGTTGCCAGATAGTGCCATCTTTATGGAACGTAGCTGGGGAATCACTATTTTCTACATAGTCAGCAACGCGTCCACGTTTGACTTCTTTGATCTCTTTGAGAAGGTCGACGTCTACCCCCTCCGGACATTCCACCCAACCGGAGGAATCGGAAAACGCGATGACCGTGGCACCTAGTTCTTGGGCTTTCCTGATGGCATAGATAGCGACATTGCCTGAACCAGAGACAATCACTTTAGCGCCGTCGAGGCTAGCGTCATTGACCTTCATCATTTCAGATGTCAAATACACGGTCCCATAACCAGTCGCCTCGGTGCGCACTAAGGACCCACCCCAGGTCAATCCTTTACCGGTTAAGACTCCAGACTCATGCTGATTAGCCAGGCGACGATATTGTCCAAAGAGATAACCGATCTCGCGTCCACCGACTCCAATGTCCCCAGCCGGGACATCGCGGTATTCGCCGATGTGTCGGTGAAGCTCAGTCATAAAGGACTGACAAAAGCGCATGACCTCACCGTCGGACTTCCCCTTGGGGTCAAAGTCAGAACCACCTTTGCCGCCACCAATAGGCAGGCCGGTCAGGGAGTTTTTGAAAATTTGCTCAAAACCAAGGAATTTAATAATGCCCAGGTTCACTGAAGGATGGAAACGCAAACCACCCTTATACGGCCCTAAAGCGGAATTAAATTGCACCCGGAATCCACGGTTGACTTGCACTACCCCTTGGTCATCAACCCACGGCACCCGGAAAATCAGTTGACGCTCTGGTTCGCACAGGCGCTGGATCAAGCCATAGTCGGCATAGTGAGGATCCTTATTCAACACAATTTTTAAAGAATCAAGGACCTCTGCCACTGCTTGGTGAAACTCCGGTTCTCCGGCGTTTCGCTTAAGCAACATGTTGTAATAACTCGAAACCTGCTCATCTGCACTCATCAGAAAAACCCTTCTTTCCAGACTAATCGTGGAAGACTCTACTCATCTTTCTATCGGCAGGTAGATGAACGCAAATAATATTTGTATGGTTTGACTCACATTCGCGCGTGATAGTGCACCATAGGTTAATCTTTGCCCATGGCTTCTCCTCGCATCGTGATTTGCCCCGATTCCCTCAAAGGTACTGCCACCGCATCCGACGCGGCTCAATTCTTGGCGGACGGTATTCACCAGCTCTTACCCCATGCTGACATCGTGTGCACTCCCCTCGCCGATGGTGGTGAAGGCACCGCCGAAATTTTAGGTGGAGAAGAGATTACCCTTCCCACCACCAACGCCGTCGGGCGGTTGAGTGAAGCTACCTATTATTGGGACGCGCAACACCACACCGCGCATATTGATATAGCGGCTGCCTCAGGTCTGCCTGAGGTCTCAGACAATCTTCAACCGCTGCGGGCAGATACGTATGGCACTGGAGTTCTTATTGCTGATGCCTGTACTCGGGGTGCGACCACCATCGTGCTATGCCTTGGTGGTTCCGCTACCACTGATGGAGGTACCGGGATCATGGTGGCGCTTGGCGCTCAGCCATTAGACTCCCGCGGCTATCCCGTTGCCCCGGGCGGCGGACACCTCAGTGAAATTGTTCGTTTTAATATCACCGAACTTAATGTTCCTGCTGCTGCTGTTGAGTGGGAGCTTCTTGGTGACGTAACCTCCCCTGCTATCGGCGAACACGGAGCCGCCCACGTCTTTGGCCCGCAAAAAGGCGCGTCGGAAGAAGAAGTGCTAACACTTGATGCTGGGATTGCCCATCTTTGTGGCGTTTTAGATATTGATCCTCGGCTCCCTCGGCTGGGCGCAGCCGGCGCTGCCGGGGTAGGAGTCCTCGGGCTGTCGCGATTTATCCACGGCAACGACGAGCACGTGCGCCTTAAGCCAGGGGCAGCCACAGTTATGGAAAAACAACGCCTAGCTGACGCAATCTCGCAAGCAGATGTGGTTATTAGTGCCGAGGGGGCTTTGGACTCGCAGTCTTTTAGCGGAAAAATCATTGGTAATGTAGCTGAGCTCACTGCCCAGCACGGGGTTCCGATGATCGTTGTCGCCGGGAAAGTCGACCAGACGTTGTCTTTACCTCAACACCTCAGCGCTTATCAGCTACCTCCCGGGGAGGTGAGCTGGCAGTTGCGAGAAGCTGGAAAAGACATCGCACGTTCCCTAAGCCAGCAGAACTCTTAAGGAAGAATTTCGATCTTCCACGGGAAGATCGCCGGTAGTTCATAATCGGTTTCCCTCATCAATAACACTGGATCTTGAGGTAATTGCGCCTGAGGAGTCAAAAATCGAGAGAGCACCATGGCTAACTGATTGACAGAACCGTGCAGCCCGATGAGGGAGATGGCGTATCTGTGCACCCTCATATCATCGGCACCTAAGCCGTGTTCTTGACTAAAGGTCTCGCGCAGCTGCGCTTCTACCCCTTCTTCCAGATGAGGATCAGGGGTGTGGTCAACAGCTGCGGACTCAAGTTTCCCAGCCTCGGCGAGTCTATCCATAGCGGCACCAAAAGCACTGGCTAATTGATCAGCAAGTGAATCCGGGACAAGACAATCAAATTGGATCACGGGCATGAGGACACTCTAGCGATACCCTGGGAGATATGACAGCTCCCATGAATTTCCGGCCGAACCCGCTGACCACCATGGCGGACGGCACAATCAAGCAAGTCAATCCCTTTTCTGGGACCGAGGTCTGGACGGTTCCAGGCCGGGGGAATCGTCCCTTAGCGCGTTCCATCGCCAATCCCCAGCCGCTTGATGATGATATGCGGTATCGGCAAGATGCTTTCGGTTCTGAGCGTCCACTCGATACCCCGCCTGAGAAAGCCCGAATGGTGCGAATTGGCGATCATTGGGAAATTCTTCGTGGTTTATTGCCGGATGAATTAGCGAGCCATCCGGCTGAGTTTCGACGTGTCCCCAATCTTTTTGAAATCGTTTCTTATGACTATTGGCGAGAAAACTATCAGTACTCTCCGGACCCAGAAACCTCCGCGAGAATGGAGCGCTATCTCCGTGACCCGGCTGGAAAAGAACACGTCAAGAACATTGTGAGGACCAGGTTAAAAGCCTCTGGACGCCACCACGATGCCGAAACTTTTAAGGATAATGACCTGCTAGCCTTGGCTCCCTCTTATTTCGCCGGAGGACACGACGTCATTATCGCCCGACGCCACTATGTTGATGATGCCGTTGACAGTTCCCAGCTCGCTTCCTCAGGAACCTTGACGCAGGAAGAACATGCGGGGTTTATTCTGTTCACCGTAGACGCGATGCGCGATCTTTATGAAAGAAACCGCTATGCCCAGTACGTCGTCGCCTTTCAAAATTGGTTATCTCCAGCCGGCGCGTCCTTTGAGCATCTCCACAAGCAGCTCGTTGCTATTGATGAGGCCTCTGTCCAGGCAGAACTAGAAATTTCTCGGCTGCGTCAAAATCCCAACATGTACAACGAATGGGGAGCCGACTTCGCTTTCCAGCACAACCTCGTCATTGCTGAAAATGATTATGGAATAGTGGCTGCTGGGGTTGGGCACCGCTACCCCACACTCACGTTGTATTCTCGCTCTGAGACCTCAGAACCGTGGCTTCAGAGCGAGGACGAGGTTCGAGGAATGAGTGATCTTATCCACGCCTGCCATGCGGCAGCTGGTCCCCATGTGGCATGTAATGAGGAATGGCACCATCGTCCCCCAGGCCTGGATTTAGCGATGCCCTGGCGCATTAACATCAAATGGCGGGTATCTACCCTCGCCGGTTTTGAAGGCGGCACCAAGATATATGTCAACACGCTCTCACCGGTGGACGTTCGCGACAAAGTGGTTCCAGAGCTATATCGACTCCGCGATGAAGGACACATTTCCCAGCAAATTCGTATTGCCACGGAGTGTCAGGCTCAGCGCAATCCCTTGCGCTATAACCCGCTACTGCGCCTTTAAGACTGAAAACACAGGTCTATAATGGGACTTCGCTAAAAGAATTAGTTGTTACTCACCGAGGAAGAGGAAAGATGATGGCTGAGAGTCCCGCTATTGCCGAGTTTGTCAAGAATCATGGCGTGGATCTTAGCTGGCAGCGCGAGTTCTACCAGGATCTCCATGAGCATCCAGAGCTTTCTGGGCAGGAACAAGAAACAGCGCAACGGATTCTGCGTCGACTATCCGACATCAACTGTGAAGTCATTTCCCCCATCGGGGGCTTTGGCATCGTCGCCGTTCTTCGCAACGGCGAGGGTCCCTGTGCCTTATTCCGAGCAGATTTTGATGCACTACCGGTAGAAGAAACCACCGGGGTCCCTTTTGCCTCAACCCGGATGCGCCCTGGGGTGAATGGGGAGTTAACTCACGTCATGCACGCCTGTGGCCACGACATGCACACCACAGCGCTCATGGGGTTATTAAAAGTGTTAGATGAACGACGCGATGTCTGGCACGGAACTTTCCTCGCGTTATTCCAACCTTCTGAGGAAAATGGGCGCGGCGCTGAAACCATGGTCGCCGATGGTTTAGTTGATCGAATACCTCGCCCTGATGTTTGTCTAGGACAGCACATCATGCCGGGGCGGGCAGGTGAAGTCCAAACTATGGCAGGCGCACAATTTGCCGCCTGTGATTCCATCCGGATTATCATTCCCGGTCGAAGTGCCCATGGTTCTATGCCTCACCAAGCAATTGACCCAACATTTATTGCCGCAATGATTGTGGTTCGGCTCCAGGCGATAGTGTCTCGTGAGGTCAATCCCAATGATTTTGCGGTGGTGTCGGTGGGGACGCTCAAAGCAGGTTCAACAAATAACATCATTCCCGCCACTGCGGAACTGGTTTTGAACTGCCGTTTTTATGATGATTCCGTAAAACGCCACGTGTATGCCGCAATCCGACGTGTCGTCGAAGCTGAATGCCAAGCCTCAGGATGTGAAGCTCAACCAACCTTCCAATTCTTTGGACACGGGGAAATGATCAATAATCATCCTGAGGTTTTCCAGACCGTGCGCCCAGTTTTCGATGAAGTCTTCGGCCCAGATTCCGTGACTGCGCACCGCACCACCGTGTCAGAAGATTTCGCCAATATCCCCCGAGCCTTTGGGGTTCCCTATATGTATTGGGTTATCGGCTGCACTCCGCGTCAGGTTTGGGATCACGCGGTAGCTACCAAGCGCGTGGCTCAAGACGTCCCAGTTAATCACCAAAGCACCTTTTTACCCGAGTATGAACCTACGGTGTACGCCACCACACATGCGGCCTTGTCAGCGATCTTGGCGTACCTGGGTTAAGGTATATCGAATGAGTCTGTGAATGATCATGGACCACTTTGACCTCATCCCCTAGTCCAGGAGTCTCCTGTGTCAATGAGCGACACCGCTTCTCTTCCTGCGTTGTCCGATACTGTCGGCAGCCATGTTCGCGCCGCCGCCGGAAAAAGCCCAGCCTCAGCGACCTCCCGCAAGTTTTGGTTTGGGTTGTCCGACGCCGTCATGGAGCAAATAGCCGACCGCTGGGAAGAAACCACTCGTGCTTATGCTGCTACACGTCGTCAGCATTATTTTTCTGCTGAGTTCCTGATGGGACGAGCCTTGCTCAATAACCTCACCAACCTGGATTTGGTGGAAGAGGCTGAACAGGCTGTATCCCAACTGGGCCACAACCTCAGCGACGTCCTTGAAGCTGAAAATGATGCCGCGTTAGGAAATGGCGGTCTAGGCCGACTTGCCGCCTGTTTCCTCGATTCCTGCGCAACGATGGATCTCCCCGTCACCGGTTATGGTTTGCTCTACCGCTACGGATTATTCCGTCAAATTTTTGAGCAGGGCTTCCAGGTAGAGCAACCCGATGCGTGGAAAGAAGACGGCTACCCCTTCGTGGTCCGCCGAGAAGACGAACAATACACCGTTACCTTTGATGACATGGTGTGTCGAGCCATCCCCTATGACATGCCGATCACCGGATATGGCACCAAGAATGTCGGTACTCTCAGGCTGTGGAAAGCTGAGCCGCTGCATGAATTCGACTATGAAGCTTTTAACTCTCAGCGGTTTACTGACGCCATCGTGGAACGCGAACGGGTGATGGATTTATGCCGGGTTCTCTATCCCAATGACACCACCTATGCCGGCAAGGTTTTGCGCGTTCGTCAACAGTATTTCTTCACTTCAGCGTCACTTCAGGCCATGATTGCCAATTACCGTGAGCATCATGGTGATGATCTGCGCGGATTCGCAGAGTACAACTGCATTCAACTCAATGACACCCACCCGGTGCTAGCCATTCCAGAGCTCATGCGGTTGTTAATGGATGATCATGGCCTCGGCTGGGAGGAAGCCTGGGATATTGTCTCTCAGACCTTTGCCTACACCAACCACACCGTGTTGGCTGAAGCCTTAGAACAATGGAGCACCTCTATTTTCCAGCAGCTATTTGGCCGCGTCTGGGAAATTGTGTGCGAGATTGATCGCCGGTTCCGGGAAGACATGCGCTCTCGTGGGCTGAATGAGGAGCGCATTCACTACATGTCTCCGATCCATGACGGCACCGTACACATGGCGTGGATTGCTTGTTACGCTGCGTATTCCATCAACGGTGTCGCTGCCCTGCACACGGATATCATCAAGTCTGAGACGCTGCGGGATTGGCATGAGTTGTGGCCAGAAAAATTCAACAACAAAACCAATGGTGTTACCCCGCGTCGTTGGCTGAAGATGTGTAATCCTCGATTGTCGGAATTATTAACTCGACTTTCCGGGTCCGACGCCTGGGTCCGGGATTTGCACCAACTGCACAACCTCCGTCATTTCGTCGATGATAACGCCATCATGGATGAATTATTGGCCATTAAAGAAGCCAATAAGCAGGATTTCGCCGAGTGGATCAAGCAACGCCAAGGCGAAGTCCTCAACCCCTCCTCCATTTTTGATGTCCAGATCAAGCGTCTTCATGAATACAAGCGTCAGCTCATGAACGCCCTCTATTTCCTCGATCTCTATTTCCGCATTAAGGAAGATGGGGAAACTGATATACCGCCACGGACATTTATTTTCGGCGCCAAAGCTGCCCCGGCTATGTTCGCGCCAAAGCGATTATTAAGCTCATCAATGCCATCGGCGACTTGATTAATAATGATCCGGAAGTCAACCACATCTTGCATGTGGTTTTCGTGGAAAATTATAACGTCTCTCCCGCGGAAAAAATTATTCCGGCAGCCGATATCTCCGAACAGATCTCCACGGCCGGCAAAGAGGCCTCTGGGACCTCCAACATGAAGTTCATGATGAATGGTGCCCTCACCCTCGGGACCTTAGATGGCGCCAATGTCGAAATTGTTGATGCTGTTGGAGAAGACAACGCCTACATTTTCGGGGCTCGCAATGATGAGCTCAACGCCTTGCGCCAAAACTACCGTCCTCGGGACGCCTATGAAACCGTCCCAGGTTTACGTCGAACCCTTGACGCCCTAGTAGATGGACACCTGGATGACAATAACTCGGGAATGTTCCATGATCTATTAAGTTCTCTCCTTGATGAAGGCGGCTGGGAAACTCCCGACGTTTATTACGTGCTCGGAGATTTTGCTGATTACCGCGCAACTCGTGACCGCATGGCGGCTGATTATCTGGCCGATCCGCGCGCGTGGGCACGAAAGTGCTGGATTAATATCTGCGAATCTGGTCGTTTTTCCTCCGACCGCACCATCGATGACTATGCCCGGGAAGTATGGCGGTTGACCCCCAACCCCATAGCATAGTTCATCTCAATAATGCGGCTAGGATATCAACCTAGCCGCATTTCTTCTGCCTCTATTAACGGGGTAAAACTTACCCCCGCCGTGCTAATCAGCTACCGGCTTCGAGGTATCTTCTCCGAGCAAATGGACATGAATCATATTGGTGTTTCCCGATTCCCCTGGAGGGGTACCAGCCACAACCACCATCATGTCATCGCGTTCATAGTCAGACATAGCCAAAAGAGCTGAATCCACTTCCTGCATCATGGAATCAGTATCCTCAACCGGTTCACACAAGAAGGTTTCCACTCCCCATGTCAACGCCAGTTGGGAACGTACAGCCGGGTGCGGAGTAAATACCAACAACGGCAGGTGAGAATGCAACCGCGCCACACGTCGGGCGGTATCGCCGGAGGTAGTGAAGGCTACCAACGCCCGAGCGTTCAAACGCTCGGCAATATCCCGTGCAGAGTAGGAAATCACACCCCGCTTGGTGCGCGGAATATGAGTCAACGGCGGAACACTGCCGTGAGACTCGGCGTGGCGAACAATCTTCGCCATTGTTCGCACCACATTCTCCGGGTCAACACCCACCGAGGTTTCTCCCGATAACATCACTGCATCAG
Source organism: Corynebacterium poyangense (assembly GCF_014522205.1). NCBI lineage: Bacteria > Bacillati > Actinomycetota > Actinomycetes > Mycobacteriales > Corynebacteriaceae > Corynebacterium > Corynebacterium poyangense. The sequence continues at coordinate 1,612,856 of NZ_CP046884.1, forward strand.
TACCATCAAGCACCGCATTGGCAACGTCTGAAGCCTCAGCGCGGGTTGGCCGGGAATTTTCAATCATCGAATCCAGCATCTGAGTAGCCACAATAACTGGCTTGGCGTTTTCCCTGGCAATCTGGATAGCGCGCTTTTGCACCAGCGGTACCTGTTCCAAGGGAACTTCCACACCGAGATCACCGCGAGCCACCATAATGCCATCAAAAGCTAAAACGATAGATTCAAGCGCATCTACTGCCTCGGGTTTCTCTAGTTTCGCAATTACGGGCACCCGTCGCCCGACCTCATCCATGACTTCATGCACGAGGTCAACATCTGCCGGAGAGCGAACAAAGGATAGAGCAACAATGTCCACCCCTAGCTTCAAGGCAAACCGCAGATCTTCTTTGTCCTTTTCGGACAAAGCCGGAACAGAAATATCCATTCCCGGTAAAGATACGCCTTTGTTATTAGATACCGGGCCGCCTTCAGTTACTTCGCATACAACGTCATTACCTTCAACGGCTTTGCATACTAAACCAACTTTGCCGTCATCAACCAGCAGGCGATCTCCAGGACGAGCATCTCGAGCAAGCCCCTTATAGGTGGTAGAAACCCGATCATGAGTACCCGGCACATCATCCACGGTGATCCTTACTGTCTCACCAGTCTCCCAGAAGGTCGAGCCATCGGTAAACCGCCCTAAGCGAATTTTCGGGCCTTGGAGGTCAGCCAGGATCCCTACCGCATGTCCGGTTTCATCGGTAGCTTCACGCACCCATCGGTAATTCTGCTCATGATCAGAATGATCACCATGGGAGAAGTTCATCCGCGCTACATCCATACCAGCGTTAACGAGGGAGGTAATCCCCTCCTTGCTCGCTACCGCCGGACCCAACGTACAGACGATCTTGGTTCTTCTATCCACTGAAATTCATCACCCTTGTTACTTCATTCGACATCAAACCGGCATTCTCTGCCCGATTATGTTGGCTTTCGCCCGTTCGGGAACGAATCTTAGGGGATTTTCCACGTGATCCCGAATGAGCACGCTTCAAAGGCTACGCGCCTTCGTGCTTATCCTCTATTCGAACCGGAGAAGAATCACTATTTTCTTCACCCACCTGGGCTTTTTCAGATGAATCAATGACCTTCGCCCTATTTTCCCCTCCAGTGACCTGTTGCTCACTTTCTCGTCCCCGAGCTAAAAGCAGGAAGACAATTACCGCCCCGATAAACACCACTGCCGACACAATGGTGTTAATCCGAAGCCCCATCACCATGGTTGCCTCATCAGAACGCATTCCTTCCACCACAAACCGACCGGCGGTATAGAGCGCTACGTACAAGGCGAAAACCCGACCATGCCCTAAGCGATAATGGCGATCTGCCCAGAGGAGAATAAAGAACACTAAAACATTCCATAGCAGTTCATAAAGGAAGGTGGGGTGGACCGTCGTTAATACCTCACCGGTGGAATGACCAGTCAAAGGAGCTATCCGACCATGCGCATCGACTCGCTGGTATATCTCTAAAGCCCACGGAACATTCGTGGGACGACCATAAAGTTCTTGATTAAACCAATTTCCTAGCCGCCCGATGCCTTGGGCCAGAATAATGCCGGGGGCAATGGCGTCTGCGAACGGGGCAAGTGGAAGGTTTTTTCTTCGGAAAAAGATCCACGTCCCCACTCCACCAAGAGCCACGGCACCCCAAATCCCCAAGCCACCGTTGGTGATTTTGAGTGCATCAATAGGGTGTGCGCCGGGACCGAAATATTTAGGATAGTCCGTGATGACGTGGTACAGTCGCCCGCCGATGATGCCGCAGGGGATAGCGACTATAGCAGCATCCCACACGACGTTGGGGTTGCCTCCACGAGCGACATAACGACGAACAGTGATCCACAAAGCAACGACAATCCCAGCAATGATGCAGAGGGCATAGGCCCGGATGGGAATAGGCCCCAGATACCAAACTCCCTGGGGTGGAGAGGGAATAGCAGCTAAGTTTTGAAGATGCACTCCCCTAGTGTGCCTTACATTACGCAGGTACCGCTAATTCTCGGTGCCGATAGCCGGATGCTGACCGGCTGCCACCATTTCTCGGGTCAAGGAGCCAGGCGTCCTGGTGGTAGACATCCCGCGACTGACTATCACAGCATCTGCCCCAAGCCGGGCACACGCTACGACATGAGCTGGAGTTGTCACCCCACTTAACACCACAATCGGTTGATTCCCACGCCGGACCAACGGTATCAATTGGAAAATCAATTCTCGGTCTATCGAAGCCTTGCCCCACAGCTGAGGATTGATACCGATAATCCCGGTTCCTAGTGACACCGCCAATTCGGCTTCTTTGGGGTTACGGACTTCAAGAACCGGAGTCATTCCCAGGGATCCAATTCGATCTACCAAGGATTCACTGTGCCGAGTAAGTAGAAGCCCTAAGGATACAGTGAGCATATCTGCACCATAGAAGCGAGCTTCATGAATTTGATAGGGGTCAATAATGACATCCCGACACAACAGAGGAATATTGACGGCACCTTTGGCTCGTCGCATATCCTCATGGGACCCACAAAATGGCGGCAAATCAGTGTGACACGAAAGCGCCGCAGCACCGCTAGCTTCGCACTCTTGGGCGATGCTCTTGATCCCGGTGTATTCCCACGGGTCACTGCCTTGTGGCTGGCAACATTGCAGCTCGGTAATAATAGAACACCCCGGCGCCAGGAGAGGTGAGGTCGGATCCAAGGGCGCCGGGGTTTGTGCTGCTAATTCTTTAATCTCAGGAAAAGGAAGGGCGGCTTCCCGCAGCGAAACTCGGCGACGCACTTGCGCCACGAGGTAGTCTACGACCACCGGTACCATCAGCCCTCACCTCGCTTTCTTCCACCATCCCACACCCCTGCGGAAAGTGAATTAGAGCACGACGCTCCTTGTAGCTGTATAGGTTATCCGGAAAGCAAGCAAGAAAGAAATCAGCAGGAACGTGAATCCGCATCTGTGGGATCGATATCTGCATCCAAGGCGTCCCACATCACCCGGTCGGAATCAGAGTTTTCGGCTAATTCTTGCTGGATAGTGTGTTCTCGTTGTTGTTTTCGTTGATATTTATCCGGGGATGCGGAATCAGATCCAGGCCTAATCATCAACAGCACCCCAGCAAACAAGGCGAGAGCACATCCTCCTAGGGCAACACCTGGCCATAGCGGATGAAGCTGCATGTCGGTGAGCTGGGCCCATTGTGACAAGCTCACTGGGTCGGTCAGCCGGGCATTATTGGCCCCGGAGGTCAAAATAGATCGAGCCCGCTCCGGGTCTCCGCCGGTTAATAACAGGTGCATCGGCGCCCAGGAAGCACCCACGGCAGCAAGAGCAGCAACCAACCCGATGATGCGTCGACCCCATCGGCGCAACACCAAAGCGGCAATACATCCAGCAATGAGCACCAAGGCAAGAGCAGTCATCTCGGTAGACCAGGATGCGCCAACCAGATTTTCATGGTGCTCTCCGGATTTGTCATCAAAGGCTGAAATACTGACCCAGGCCATCCGAGAGCTGAGCCAAATCACTAAAGCTGATATTCCTAAAAGAAGAGCGGCAAAACGGGCCCGAGTTTTATCCTCTTGTGCCTTGTCCACGTCAGTTTTCCCTTTTAAATCTGTCACAGTAGCTGGTCACCATCGAAACATGTCCGCGTCCCCGTGTGACACGCTGCGCCTTGTTGATGCACCTTGACCAAGACGGTATCCCCGTCACAATCCAGCCGTACCTCAGTCACCTCTTGGGTATGCCCGGAGGTCAACCCTTTAATCCAGTATTCTCCGCGAGACCTGGACCAATAGGTTCCCCGTCGAGTAGCCAGAGTAAACGCCAAGGCATGACAATCCATCCACGCCATCATCAGCACTTCAGATTCTTGATCGGCTGATTGCACAATAGCTGGCACAAGTCCAGCCTCATTAAATTTCACGCGTTCCTGAAACTGGGGGTCTAAATCATAGTCAGCTGGGTTATCTGAACTCACGTGCGCACCTCATATCCACCCTTACTCAGTGCCTGTTTTACCTCAGAAATTGCTACTTCCCCAAAGTGGAAAATACTGGCCGCCAGCACTGCATCAGCTCCAGCTGCTACCGCCGGAACAAAATGCTCTGCATGTCCAGCCCCACCCGAAGCAATAATAGGAACATCCACCGCCGCGGCAACTTTATCAATGAGTTCGACATCAAATCCTGTCTTTGTGCCGTCCCCATCCATAGAGTTAAGGAGGATCTCCCCCACCCCAAGTTCCTGACCACGGCGAGCCCACTCAATGGCGTCTATCCCAGCACTTCGGGTGCCACCATGAGTGGTTACCTCAAAGCCTGAAGGCTGGGGTTCGGCTCCGTCTGGAACACGTCGGGCATCAACGCTTAACACCACGCATTGGGCACCGAACCGCCGGGAAAGCTCACCGAGAAGTTCGGGCCGAGCAATTGCTGCTGTATTGACGGAAACTTTGTCTGCGCCTGCGCGAAGAAGTTGGTCAACGTCTGCTTCGGTACGCACACCTCCACCCACAGTCAGGGGGATAAATACTTGCTCGGCTGTGCGTCGAACTACCTCCAACATCGTGCCTCGGCCGTGTCGCGAAGCAGTAACGTCTAAAAAGGTAAGTTCATCAGCTCCCTCTTTGTCGTAGCGTTTGGCTAATTCCACCGGGTCACCGGCGTCTCGGAGATTTTCAAAATTAACCCCTTTGACAACACGACCATCATCGACATCGAGACACGGTATGACACGAACTGCCACAGCCATGAGGCAACCGTCCTTCCAAAACAGGGAACCAGGTGAGAGAGGCTTCTTAGGTGGGTAGGTTTCTACTCATGGTAGCCATGATGGCGGAGTGAGCTTGAGGGGACCCCACTACACAGCTATCGGAGTGAATAGTCCAGGGTTGTCCGCTGGTGTCAGTGACGTATCCTCCAATAGCGCGATTAAGCACGACGCCCGCAGCGTTATCCCAAATATGGGGTGAAAAGGATACCGCACCGCCGAAGATTCCTTGAGCGCTAAAAGCTAGGTCTACCCCCACTGATCCGGTGATTCGAGGGCGCAAGTAGGTATCCGCTAATTCTGAAAGGAGACCCTGGCGAACCATGGAGGGGAATTTTGAGGCGGCGGGGGACGATACTGAAGAAAATCCCACCTGCCCAACTAGGGTGGAAGGGCGAGACTCCGGGCGGAAAGGTGAGCCGTTGATGAGGAGCGGACTGCCGCGGTAGGCGCTCAGGCGTCGCCCAAGAGTGGGCAGAGATGTGATACCAATGACCGGTTTTTGGTCGATAATAAGACTCATCAAAATAGCGCATAAGGGGTTGCCAGCAGCATAGTTAGAGGTTCCATCAACCGGATCAACTACCCAGACCGCTTGATGGTTGAGGCTGCCGCCTTGTTCTTCTCCGAAAACCGGGATTCCGGTGAGTTGATTCAGCCGGGTGCGGAGGAGTTCTTCAATATGAACGTCAACGTCGGTAGCAAAATCCCCGGGCGCCTTAAAGGTAGTGGGATCTGCCCCTAACCCATCAAGGAAAATATGTTCTGCCTCGGTACAGATTTCCTCCGCCTGAGAAAGCAACTGTGACAGATCCATTGTCTAACCCCTAGCCCTGGGTGTGGGGACGCGTCTGAGTCTCAACGGCGGCTAAGGCTTCTGCCAGGGTGAACTTATGCTCATAGAGAGCTTTACCAATAATGACGGAATCAATCCCCTCATCGTGGTAGCGAGAAACCTCACGGACATCTTCCAGGGTGGAGATCCCACCAGAGGCTGTTACCTGGGCATCAGTTGCTGCGGAAACTTCCCTCAGCAAGTCAATATTAGGGCCGGTCAGTGTGCCGTCTCGTGACACATCAGTAACAACGAAACGGCGGCAGCCGGCAGCATCTAACCGCTCTAATACTTCCCACACATCTCCCCCATCAGATACCCAACCATTGCCCCTGGCACGCCACTCTCCGTTTTCTTGGCGAAGAGCTAAATCCACGGCCACTTGATCCCCGTATTCCTTCAGAACCCGGGCAATCCACTCTGGTTTTTCTAATGCCGCGGTACCGATATTTACTCGGGCGGCACCTGTTGCCAAGGCCCGTTCCAGAGACTGATCATCCCGGATTCCTCCGGTCAATTCCACCTTAATATCCAGGTTACGAGTGATTTCTGCCATGAGCTCATGGTTAGAACCACGGTTAAACGCAGCATCCAAATCGACGAAATGCAGCCACGCAGCACCTTGGTCTTGCCACTCCTGGGCAGCTTCCATGGGAGAACCATAAACCTTTTCGGTCCCAGCCTCCCCCTGATCAAGGCGAACCGCTTGGCCACGTACAACATCCACCGCAGGAAGAAGAGTAAAGCTCATGGCTGTTAAGTGTAATCGGAACTACGCCTTAAAGTGTTCGCACCCAGTTTTCTAGCAGGGCTAAACCTGCGTCCCCAGACTTTTCAGGGTGAAACTGGGTAGCCCACAAGGGCCCGTTTTCAATGGCCGCAATAAACCGATCTGATTCATGATCAGCCCAGCTCACCAAGGGTGGTGTGGTAGGCCCATCGGTCGGAAAATCCCACTTCCGAACCCCATAGGAGTGCACGAAATAAAATCTTTCACCGGGAGACAACCCTTGAAACAGCTCCGAATTTTCTGGATGCTCAACGGTATTCCATCCCATGTGGGGCAAAGTCTTAGCCGCTAGACGTTCCACCACACCCGGCCATTCGCCGCAACCTGCGGCGGTGGAGCCGTGTTCTACTCCTCGTTCAAAAAGTACTTGCATCCCTACGCAGATGCCGAAAACCGGGCGATCTCCAGCTAGGCGTTCACCAATCATTCGGGGCCCGTGTACTCGTTTGAGCCCATTCATGCAAGCCTCAAAAGCTCCCACCCCGGGTACTAATAGCCCATCAGCGTTAAGAACAGTGTGCGGATCAGCAGTCAACGTGACCTGTGCTCCGACCTTTTCCAAGGCGCGGTGGGCAGATCTTAAATTCCCAGATCCATAATCGAGGAGGGCAACGGTGGAGCTCATGGCCGAAAGTTTAGTGGGTTAGGGTTCTTGACCCAACAGTTAGCCCTCATCCTGGTTCGGCGGAGTCACCGCGCCACGATTCTTCCAGCCGGGCCGAGGTGGGCGTCGGACTAATAACTTGGTCACCTCTACTGGGCGCGTTGCTACCCGTCGAGCTTTCCGGACCCCATAGACGGCTTTGCGCGCTACCGGCACCTGGCGCAGCCGGGCCCGCATATTTGAATGCTCCGTAATACGGTGCCTACCAACAACATGGTCCGCGATGGTGATGACAAGCCCCAAGGCAATAATCGCTGCTCCTAGGGTGTAAGCCCCGCTATAGCTCAACGAGGCCGCCACCACCCCAAGGAGGACGGAACCAATGCCGGTACCGGCATCATAAGAGATGTTCCACAAGGTCGAGGCATCGGAAACTCGTGATCGCGGCAACCGGAAGAACATAGAAAGCAGCGCCTCGTTTTGCACCATACCGAAGGCGCCGCCAAATAACACTGCTGCTAAAACCAGGAGCCATAAGGGCCAGTTCCAGGCGAGGACGGCTGCTATCAATAACGTCCCGAGCAAAGAAGCCAGCTGGGAGGGAATCATGGTTAATCCGGGCATTCCGCGACGATCTGCAACCATGCCGGAAAGGAAACGAAAAACCATCATCGACGCCCCGAGGATGGAGAGCATGAGCCCGCCGATGATGGAGCCGGACACCGGATCCACTTGGTTTACCGCGATGGGGAGAAAAGACGATACTGCCCCGAATGTCATTGAGAGGGAGGTTACTGCCAGGGCAGGAACCGTGATCAGTTTCCAGGTGGCTGGTGGAGGAACCTCCTGTTCATCCATATGTTGATATTGCGAGGGTGTAGTTGGTGGGGTGGGGCGAAGCCGGGGGATGGACAGACACATGAGAGCCGAAATCAAGGCCACTGCTGCTGCGAGCAGGTAGACGACGTGGAAACCAAAGTTTCGGCTGACGCTTAAACCGATGGGGAGAAAGAGCATTTGAGACAAGCCCACTGCCACGCCGAGTAGGCCGGAGGCTTTTCCTAGCCATCGCAGCGGAACAAGTTCCGCGATCAATGCTGATTGGGCCACAGTCAAAGCTCCGAAGCCAACACCACGGAGGGCTGAAAAACCTAAGACGTTCCAGGGGTCAAGTCCCAAGAGGTGACCTAGGGCTGGAAAACCGAGCATAAAAGCAGACCCCACCATCACCGGGTTATACCCCATAGCGCGCAGCATGGTGGGGGTGAGTATCTGGGTCAACACAGTCGCTGCCATAAATACTCCCGTAGCCGAACCAGCAAGAGACTCTGATTCCCCGGCATCCACCACAGCCAGGGGAATAACGGGAAGAAGCAAAGCGTAGCTACCGAAAGCGGCAGCCACCGCTATCAGCGTGGCAATAAAACCAGGACTCTGCCATACGCTGTTGATCTGATTGATCTTCTCCGGTGTCAGAGCCCGTGGCGCCACTTAGGTCATCACTCCCATCAACAAAACAATTGCCAAGGCTAAAAAGGCGGCCGCTAGGATTGCCGTCGCTATGCTCAGCGCCTTCCTATCAGCCTGATACAGTGACCAGCTTCCGCCCACGAGGAGCCCAGCGATAAGAAAAGCAACCTAGATCAACCACGGTGGGTTTGCCGCACCCTGAGCCGCCGAATCCTGAGCCACTATAGCAAGCTGGTTCCATTTTCCTACTGTTAAGAATACAATCTAACGCCTACTGGCTGTCGTACGAAAATCTTGCTAGCCGTGCGAAAAGCTGACTGCTCCCGTGTGGTCGGCAGTTCAGATGGCTGGGTATAGAGAATTATTTTAAATGTTCGGGGCACATATTCCTTTGCTTAGTTATCTTTCCGGGTTCTAAACACAGGAAATCCTGGCAGGTACTCGTTCATACCCAAATACTTGACATGCCGTTCCTGTATTCGCTGTTTTCCTGCTTCGATATAGGCCAGCACTTCGCTATGCGTCAGCACCTTTTCGTGTACGGTGGTGACCTTACTCACTTGCAACTCGTACCGCTCCAGATTATCCAGATAGCTATCTGGCCAGAACTGCCAATCGAATCCTGCAGTTGCGATATCGCTGTCCATAAAAATCTGCTGCTGTGGAAGGTAGGCAAAAACAGCATCCGCCATATGGCTATTTGAAATCACACGGTAAATATCTAGGATCGTTTTGGAATCCTCAAGCCTTATGTGCTCGTCAATCGGGACAAACTCAAAGTTACGGTCTGTGGTGGGCGTAATGATATCTTCAAAATCCGGTGTCTCGCGTTGCGCCATCTCGCGCAGGATACCTTCGTTTTCACGATTCGCATAGATACGAAGCCCTTGGGCCACCGCTGCCCTAAATCCGCCTGTGTGGTCAAAATGATGATGAGAAATGATAAGGTCGGTTGCTTTCTTCCCTGGGACGAGCGTATTGGCCAAATCGATGATGGCTTTTGCCTGGGTCTGATTCCAATATAGTTCAAAGAGAGTGAGATGGTCGTCAAACTCAATGACCGTTGTACCTCCTATTCCCGCAATTCGCCATACGCCGTCGTCAACCCGTTCAACGCTCAAAGGCGGCAAAAACTCCTGGGGAATATCCGCGCTGGCGATATGTTCTGGGGCCTGGACGCTTTTGACGTCTCGGTTTACTCGGTAGCCATCGACATAGACCTTAAAATATACGATGTCTCGAAAGTTTATTTTGGTGCTGTATCCCATGGGGAAATGCAGGTCATCAAAGGGCATGTAGCCGGTAAACGTCGTCGTAAATGTCACTTCTCCCAAATTGGTCTGCGCGGTATTCCATTTAATCTGTTCAGGAAGGAGCGAACGTTTATCCACTAAAAATTTCAGCTTATCTCCAGCGGCCGTAGCCAACGCTAATTCTACCAAATCTGTCTTTTCCTGAATATGCTCAACTGTCAGCTTATGATTTAGCAGTTCATGTAAGACGACCACCGGGTTTGTAAGTGACCATAAGCGCCTGATTCTTCTTCCATCGACTGTGAGTGGATCCTGTAAAAACTCAGCAACTCGTTTCATCGTGCCATCGGGCAAAATATCGTAGGCAATCTCGCCATCCAATACTTGGTTAAGAGGGTAGAAGGCATGTCCGAACTCAGCAGCAAAGGGAAACAGCATGTTGCGCCGCTCTTTCATCTGGAAGGTGTCCTCTTTGAAGTTCCAATTCCGTTGCAATTCATTTGCCGCCATATACTTTTGTGGGGCGTCTGGTGAAGCGGAGATGTTACCTCCACCCCACATATAGGCATACTGTCCATAACCAAACATCTGCAAGGATGTCATCTCTTTGATACTGTTTGCGCCACCTAGTTTTTCTGCTACTTTTTCTACAAAAGTCATAGCATTTTCTATTGTTAAGTTCATTGTCGTACTCCTCGTCATCTTTTTTATGGTTGAACATACGCTATCGTTGCCTCCGCAAAGGTGCGCTTACAACAATTGCTTTCTTGTGTTATCGTAAACCTTACTATTATAGGAAGGTCAAAAATGGAAATCGAAGAACGAGATTATCTGACGATTGGCGAATTTGGGTCTTTGCGTAATGTCGACAGTAAAGCACTTCGGTACTACGAACGGGTGGGGGCACTGATACCTGCGTATATTGATCCGCATACCCAGTACCGCTACTACACGGTGAGCCAGCTAGTTGATCTGGACACGATTTTGCTGTGCCTAGAAATGGGTATTCCGCTCAAAGGAACATCCAAATACCGAGGTAAAGATGGGGTATTAGCTGTCAAAAAACTCTTTGAGGATGGGAAACGGATTACGCAAGACAAAATTGAAAAATACAAAACGACTCTGATGCGACTTCAATATGCTCTTGATTGCATTAGCAACAATGACAGGTACAAAGATCGACATGACTATTACGTTCGGCGCATCAACCGACGATATATTCTTAAAAAACCGTTGGAGGATCCAAAGGATTTCGCCAGTTTTTCAAAACAATCGCTTGCCCTCTTTACGCAGGCAAAAGAACGGGGCTTTGACTCAGGATACACTTTCCCAATCGGCATTTTGCTCGAGCGAGGGCTCCAATCATCAATTAATGCCAGTATTTTCTTGGAGGTACTCAATCCGCCAACCGATGATGAGCGGATTTTTGTCCTGAAGGAAAAGGAATACTACTGCTATCAAGAATCTCAGACCGCATTATTCTATTCTCATAACGTATACGAAAGCATATTGGCAGAACAAGAAGACGCCGATTTGGTAGTCATCACCAATATGACACTAGATACTTATAGGCATGACATCTTCCCCATCGAGGTACAGATTTCGACCTAAACCTATCACGAACATAAAACGTGTACCATCCAACAAAATTAGCACTATTTTTAGGAGAAATGCTCATAAGAATTCACCAGCTTAGCGCCTGCGGCAAGCCATGTGTAGTCTAACGCCTACCGACTGCCGTGAAAATCTTGAGCACCGTACGAAAACGGGAAAAGCGCTAGCAGATCAGGGTTTACGAGCATGAGAAAAGCCGGCCGCTTATGTGCAGCCAACCTCGGTCGTTTTAAGTTTTGCCTCTAGATTTCCATTCCGTTTTTAAACGTCACGCGGATGTCGTCTTTGGCGTAGACGGTGACGTGTTCGACCAATGCGTAGAACAGTATGGGGTCGAACTCGGCGAGCAGGTGGTCTTGTTGTTCGAGCCGTTTAAGGAATGCGTCGACTTGGTAGCGTTTGTGCTCGAGTTCTACGAGTTGCTGTTCTGCCTTTTTGGCTTCGCATTCTTGGGTTTCGTAGGTGGCAGCCAGTTGTTGGTAGCAGGTCTCGTAGGTGTCTTGGTCTTGGCTGATGCGTGCGTTGGATTCGATGAGGTCTTTCAGGCAGGTTTCGGTGACTTGTAGTTCACCTTGGGCTTTTGCCAGATCGGCTCGTGCTTTATCGACGTCGAATAGTGTGTCGCCCACCTCCCTGAAGTGGCTGATGATTTCATTTTTGTTTTCAAGCACTCGGTTGATGGCGTTCACAACGATGGTTTTGAGTTTTTCGTCAGAGACGTGGGGTGTTTTACAGCCGAGTTTCTTACCACGGTATCTGTTCGAGCACTGCCAATAGTCCTTTTCGTATTTGCTTCCTGCATGCCAAATTACTGCTCCGTAGAATCCACCACAGTTGCCGCAGCGGATTTTGCAGGAGAAAAGCTTGTTCGGTTTTGCGTCCGTAGCTTTTGCGCAGCTCGATGTAGCGTTGTACCTCGTCCCAGATCTCAGGATCAATGATGGCTTCGTGCTTGTTTTTCACGTAGTATTGCGGAATTTCACCTTCGTTGATCTTCTTCTCTTTGGTCAGGAAGTTCACGGTGAAGGACTTCTGTAAGAGTGCATCGCCTTTGCATTTCTCATTAGTGAGGATGGACTTAACGGCTCCTTGACACCAGTTAGATTTACCGCTGGCTGTACGGACGCCCTCTTCGTTGAGGATGGTGGCGATGCAGTAGAAACCTTTACCTTCAAGGTAGAGCGCGTAGATGTGTTTCACGATCTCGGCTTGTTCTTTGTTGAGGATAAGTTCGCCTTTGGGTCCTCGGTCGTATCCGAGGAAGCGTCGAAAGGGAACGGTGACTTTTCCGTCTGCGAAGCGTTTACGCTGTCCCCATGTGCAGTTTTCAGAGATGGAGCGGGATTCTTCTTGGGCAAGGCTGCTCATGATGGTGATGAGCAGTTCGCCTTTAGAGTCAAACGTCCAGATATTTTCTTTCTCGAAGAAGCACTCGCATCCTCTTTCTTTGAGCTGACGGATGGTAGTGAGACTGTCGACGGTATTGCGTGCGAAACGCGACACGGATTTGGTGACGATGAGGTCTATTTTGCCGTCGAGAGCGTCAGCGATCATGCGTTTGAAGCCTTCGCGGCGTTTGGTGTTCGTGCCAGTGATGCCCTCGTCTGTGTAGATTCCGACAAACTCCCAGTCCTCTCTGGATTGGATGTAATTTTGGTAGTAGTCGACTTGCGCTTCGTAACTGGTGTACTGCTCGTCAGAGTCGGTGGACTCGCGCGTAGGCGGCGACCTTGCGTCGTTTTACGGCGTTGATGGGTGACTTGGTGAAGAGCTTGATTTTGAACTTCCAGTCGGTGCGCATCAAGGGTGCGCGCTCTTTGCGCCAAATATGGCCTGCTCCGAGCTTGAAGCCGGCATCTTCAAAGGCATCCAAAAAGATGCGCGATTTGCTTGTGGCATAAAACTCGTAAATCGACGCATCTTTAGCCATTGCCTGTTTGAAGCAGGTGAAGACCTTGAGTAAGAACTCGTAGGCTTGTTTGTCATCAAGGTCGTCGTTTCGGATCTTGCCCGATGCGGACTCAAGATTGACGAAATAGGGCGCATCAGTACACACCAGATTCACCTTTATATCCCCAAGTAAGGTCTGGTAGGTCTCGGGCAGCGTGGAGTCTGCGCAGATGACCTTGTGTTTGCCTATCTGCCACACATCACCGTTTCTGGTAATGGCAGGCTTTTCAAGCTCCTCGCTCTCATCGAAACCATCATCCGTGGCTTCTGTACCAAGGTCGAATAAAGCAGAAAGCTCGGCATCATCAAAGCCCATAAGCGACAGGTCAAAGTCTGCGCCTTGTAGGGCTTCGATCTCAATGCGCAGCAGTTCTTCGTCCCAGCCCGCATCAAGGGCAAGGCGGTTATCTGCAAGAATGTAGGCTTTCTTTTGCGCCTCGGTGAGATAGTCAGCGATCACGCAGGGCACCTCAGTGATACCTTCTTCTTTGGCGGCTTGTACACGTCCGTGACCAACGAGGATGTTTTTGTCCTTGTCGATGATGACCGGCGAGACAAAGCCGAACTCTCGAAGCGAGGCACGCAGTTTCAAAACCTGCTCCGGCGAATGCGTGCGGGCATTATTCACATACGGAACTAGCTCGGAAATAGAGATCAGCTGCATGTCTTTGGTCGTGTTCATCGGATCAACCCCCATTCGGCAAACTGCTCAAAACCGCCCAGACGGTTGATGTAGTCGCGGGCGATCGCAACAATCTCAGCGTAGGGTTTGCCGTCAACCTCGGTGTCTCCAATAGCACAGCAAAGCTGCTGCACTTCACCGGTCTCTTGCGCTTTCAGGTGTGCGTAGATGTTGACCGACACATCAGCCTTGGAGAGGTCTTTGCCATGCAAACCACCACCGGTTACGGCGCGTCCCATATCTGAGCCGAGTTTTCGGTTGGTCGCTCCGGTATCCACATCCGTGCCACCGGCCCAATCACCCAGCGGATTCACGACAGCACCGGGAAATCCGAGCGAAGTTTTTCTGTGTTGGCGCAGGATTGGCAAATAATCAGCTTGTCGCCATCGAGGATGAACTTGCCGTCACTGGGATAGATAGCGTAAAGGTCGCGGGCAATACGCGCGAGTTTTTCTTCCTCAGCATTCACCGGAACACCGGTGAAGATGCCGTTATCACCACAGCGAAACTCGTCGGCTTGATTCGCCGCCAAATAGATATCTTGAGCGACCTGCTCGATATGCACAGACACATTCCCAGCAATACGCTTGACCACAGCATCAATCTCTGCCGTGTCGATATGTGTGTTGGTTTCCATGATTACATGACAGCTCCCATGCCCGATCAACACTTCAACCGCAATCTTCGGATCTGTCTCAGCTTTATAGGCCAGATCAACAATGGCACCGGCGATGCGGTCAGCGATTTTATCGGGATAAGCGGGATTTACTTTTCAAACATAAGCGTTCACCTCATTTCTTGGTTTGCAAAAGCCGTTCCATCAAGTCATCGGCTGGTGTTGAACCGTCGTAAGAGACGATGGAGTTTTGTTTGACGATGTCGAAAATCTCGTACCACAGCACGTTGGCTTGTTTTTGAAAGCTTTGACTCATCGTCACAAACGGACTGGTCACCACCCCGCCCGTAGCGGGGTGTTTTCCGAGCAAGCCAAAGTGCGAGATGGCGTTTTCACACTGGATATAGCGGGCGAAGTTTTGTGCATACGCCTCAATCAGCCGAGGAGATACCAGATGCGAACAACCTCGCCCATGCAGCCAAGCCCATGTTTCTCGGTAGAGCTCATCGGCACCAAGCGGTGTGCCGTCTTTCTGCTTCGCCGACAAATACTCAGAAGGCTCAGGCATATCTGCACCCTCTAAATCCGCACCCTCGCCAATGTCAGAACCCACAAGGAGGGTCACATCGGGCAAGGTGGGATCAAGCACTTCAGCGGGTTTACCTTCGGCGATCTTATCGATTAAGGGTTTTGGCTTTGTTCCGGCACGGGTGCGCCTGCCGCCACGGTGTGTTCCGTCTTGTGCCATGAGCGTTTCCTCCTTTCTGTAGGCATTGTGGGGTTAATCGGGTGTTTGAATCCGCGTTTTTGCACGCGAAACCCCGGCACCGTTCCCCGAGGACCACATGGTAGAGATTTGACCTCCCCCCTAACACATCAAAAATGATTGCATTTGTTTCACTTTTGCGTTACAATACGAGCAATAGGAGGTGGCTAAGATGGCTAAAACAGCAAATATCAATCTCAGGATCGAACCTCAGGTCAAACGGGATGCTGAAGCAGTTTTTGAAAGCTTTGGAATCTCTGTTACCGATGCGATCAACATCTTTTTGCATCAGTCCATCATGGAGCAGGGCTTTCCGTTTGCGATTCAGCGTCCCCGATACAACGCAGAGACCGAAGCAGCTCTGCAAGAAGCGCGCGATATTCTCTCCGGAAAGATTCCGGCTAAGTCCTATGGTTCGGCCAGAGAGCTCTTCGCTGACTTGGATCTGGAAGCTGAATAATCATGTTAGAGCTTCGCACGACTTCCAAGTTTCGCAAGGACTACAAGCGCATCAAGAAACGCGGCTATGATTTGGCTTTGCTTGAAGCGGTTCTGGAAAAGCTTCTCAACCAAGAACCCTTAGAAACAAAGTATAAAGACCATGCCCTAACCGGTTCTTACGCAGGGTTTAGAGAATGTCATATCCAGCCTGACTGGCTTTTATCTATGCGATCGAAAAAGACCAGCTCGTTCTTGTTGCTGCCGGCACGGGTACGCACGCAGATCTATTCAACACGTAAGCCAAAAAGTCACTCGGAAACGGGTGGCTTTTTGTTATGCCTGCGATCACCCACCTGGGCGGTAATTCTCGAATGGCACTCGTGGCATAAGGCCTGATGGTTTGCTTCATCGTGGCTGCCACCCCACGAGAGTGGCACCTTGTGGTGCACCTCGGTAGCTTTCGTATATCTGCCTTGCTCCAGACAGAGCTCACACATCGGGTGTGCGGCAATGTAGCGGTCACGGATGCGTTTCCACGCCGTCCGTATTTGCGTTTGGCATTCTTGTCTCCGCCGTAGCGTTCGTAGTCTTGGTTGTATTTTTCAAATGCTCTTCGCAAAACCTGCCCTCAGTGAGACGCGGGCATCCTGGATACGAACACGGCCTCTTGGGTTTCCTTGACATGTCCGCCTCCTTTCCTTTGGACATAAAAAAGACCTCGCAAGAACGTATGCTTGCGAGGTCTTAGTCTTTAGTTTTATCGCTGATTATATCAGTATCAACTGGTGGTGGACATTCTCGGACATCTTGGGGCGAAATTGCTGGCTCGGTAAAAGAATCGGGTCATCCGGCATCACGACGTGAAGAAGTGCTCGTCCGTGCCAGCGTCGAGCGGTTCGCTCATCGACGTAGAGTACCGTGCCGATATCTTCCCAGGTTCTGCCTTGCAGGTAGCGATACGACAAGGTCAGTCGCTCATCGGGGTTTTCAACTGTTATTTTTAATTCTCAGACAAATTCTATGAGTTTGTTCAGTCTTATGGAAGGGCGTTTTCTAATAATTCTGAGACTAGATAAAAAGAGCTTTACGATGAGTCGTACCGTATAGAAACACTTGAACCTTTTAACGTCACCCCACACAATTTAACGCCCACTACGAGCCGTACAAAAAAGCCGAGCTTGAACAACCAGACTCGGCTTTTACTCTCTTATTTCACATGCGGTTATCCCCGCTGAGACTTCTGTCAACACACTCTTCATGCGGCTAACCCCCTTGATAACAGGCTATTTTCGCCCTCGAAGCACATTTCTGAACCGCCGTTAGATTGTATAGAGTGTGGACGTGCCTTCTCATGGCTTATAGTGACCCCTTCGTGGAAGGGATTCCAGTTACTTTCTCATCACGCTGTACAGCTTGGGACAGCGCCCTAGCCACTGCTTTGTACTCCGCCTCAGTAATGTGGTGCGGGTCCCGGCCATAATGGCACAATACATGCAAGGTAATGCGTGAATTCAGAGCTAAGGTTTCGAAGAAGTGCTGGTTGATGACGGTCGCATAATGCCCGCCAATAATAGCGGTTCTCATCTCATCCGGTTCCCCACGCATCACGCAATAGGGGCGCCCGGAAATATCAACAATTGCTTCCGCCAGGCTTTCATCCATGGGTAATTGTTGGGACCCAAAGCGCCGAATACCAGACTTATCTCCCAGCGCTTCCAGCAAGGCCTGCCCTAGCACAATAGCGGTGTCTTCCACAGTGTGGTGGGCATCAACGTCAATGTCACCGTCGGCATGGATCTTTAAATCAAAATTCCCGTGTACCCCGAAAGCAGTAAGCATGTGATCGAAAAAGGGTAAACCGGTTTTGATGTCTACTTTGCCGGAACCGTCAAGATTAAGTTCGACGCTGATAGCGGATTCACTGGTAGCTCGGGTGGCTTGTCCGATCCGCTCAGTGGTGTTTGTGGGAGAAGTCATGACTTGGTGTTCCTCTCTCAGAGATTCTTGGCCGCAATGTCGTGGGCAGCCGCCAAAAATGCATCATTTTCCTCGGCTAGACCGATGGTGACTCGTAGGTATCCTTTCACCCCTACATCCCGGATGAGGATTCCGCGGTCCAAAAATTCTTGCCAGACTGCGTGTTGATCGTGGAATACACCGAAGAACAGGAAATTAGAGTGGCTTTCGGTGAGTTGATAACCATAGCTGCGCAACGCAGCAGAGACTCGTTCTCGTTCGGAAACCAGTTCAGCAACAGTAGCTAGGGTGTCAGCGCTGTGGCGAAGCGCAACGATAGCGACCGCTTGCGATATGGCGGAAAGATGATAAGGCAAACGGACCAGCATTACCGCCTCGACAAAAGCCGGGGCAGCGACGAAGTACCCTAATCTTCCGCCGGCAAAGTCAAAAGCTTTAGACATGGTGCGTGACACCACTAGTTTCGTGGGAAACTCCACGAGAAGTTCACATGCGCTGGGGGTATCGGCAAATTCTTGATAAGCCTCATCAACAATGACTATCCCCGGTGCTGCTGAGATAATTCTTCGTATGTCCTGAATATCAGTGATATTGCCGGTAGGATTATTAGGGCTGGTAACCATAATGATATCCGGCTGTTCTTGGTCAATGGCAGCCAAAGCAGCGTCCATGTCAAGATCAAAGTCTTTATTTCGGGGGCAATTAACGAAAGTGGTCTGCGTGCCAGCGGACAAAATGGGGTGCATCGAATAGCTGGGTTGGAAACCCAACACTTTTCGGCCCGGTCCTCCGAAGGCCTGAAGAAGTTGCTGCAGCACTTCATTAGAACCGTTAGCAGCCCATAGGTTTTCTCGACTGAACTCGATGCCGGTTTGTTCGCTGATATAGCGAGCTAATTCAGCACGAAGCTCCACACAGTCTCGTTCTGGATAGCGGTTTAAGCTAGAAGCGAGTTCCTCAACCTTTGATACCAGATCAGCGCTCAATGCCGGCGAGGGAGAATGCGGGTTTTCATTGGTGTTGAGTTGTACCGGAACCTGTAGTTGAGGTGCCCCGTAAGCTGATTGTCCGCGAAGTTCCTCGCGTAGTGGAAGTTGAGCTAAAGAAATATCAGCGGCAATAGTCACTAGTTCTTCTCCTGGGCGGTAGGTAGTTCTTCAAAACGAGCACGCACTGATTCACCATGTGCTGGAAGGCGTTCCTCATCCGCTAAAGTCACGACCGTCGGCGCAATCTCGGCAAGAGCATCACGGTCATAGTTAATGAGGTGGATTGCCCGGAGGAATGTCCTCGTGTTGAGCCCAGAATTAAACCGCGCCGTCCCGGACGTAGGTAGAACGTGGTTGGAACCAGCCGCATAATCCCCTAAGGGGACGGGCGAATAGGGCCCCACAAAGATAGCTCCCGCATTGTGGATGCGTCGGGCTACATCCTCTGCTTGGCGCATATAGATTTCTAAGTGTTCTGCGGCATAAGCATTAGCTGCGGCGATCATCGCCTCAGCATCATCAACCAGGACAATTCCTGATTGCCGCCCGGTCAGTGCCTGGGCTACCCGCTCATGGTTTTGAGTCTCCTGGTATCGCAGCGCAATTTCTTTATTAACACTTTCTGCCAACTCAACGGAATCCGTGATTAATACTGACGCTGCCATCTCATCATGCTCAGCTTGGCTGATCAGATCATAAGCTACCGCTACCGGATCAGCAGTGTCATCGGCAATAATTGCGATTTCTGTGGGGCCAGCTTCAGCATCAATGCCCACCACCCCATTGACGATGCGCTTTGCCGCGGTCACAAAAATATTGCCCGGCCCGGTGATTTTATCCACTGGCGCTAAATCTGCTGCGTCATCCCCATAGGCCAAAAGAGCAATAGCTTGCGCTCCCCCGGTAGCCCAGACTTCTTCAACCCCAAGCAAGGAACACGTGGCCAAGATGGTGGGGTGCGGCCAACCGCCGAACTCCTTTTGTGGCGGCGACGCCACCACCATGCCTGGTACTCCCGCTTCCTGGGCTGGTACCACATTCATGATGACGCTGGAAGGGTAAACTGCTTGTCCCCCAGGAACATATAACCCTACTCGCGCTATCGGCTGAAAGACTTCAGTGACGACGGCACCTGCTGCTAATTCCGTTCGATGCTCTTTCGGCATCTGATCCGCGTGGACTTTCCGCACCCGAGCAATCGCTTCTACTAGAGCTTGTTTCACTGCCGGTTGAAGCTCTGCGGCACATCGATCCATCACCTCGCGCGGCACCCGCAAGGAATCGGGCCGGACCTGATCGAATTGTTCGCCGAAAGCTAAAGCAGCCTCCGCGCCACGCTCCTGTACTTCAGTAACAATAGGCATGACAGTAGGCACCATTGAGGTCACGTCAACCCCTCCTCGGGGTAAAGCGCGACGTAGTTCACTGACCGAAGGGTGGCGTCCCCGAAGATCAATCAGATTAAGCATGGTGGATAAAACTCCCGATCCAAGGTGTATTCGCTCAACGTAAGTGCTCCCCTATTGTAAAAGGCGGCTTGGATCCGGACTAGACCAGGTGGTCCAATACTTAACTATGTGCCGAGGGGAGACTGCGGGGGGCGGGCTCAAGAAGAAGACCGGACCAATAGCTCAATGCCGCAATAAAGGGCGCGCCAAGGTGCGCACCTAATCCGGGAGATGCTGCGGGAAGGAGCAGAACGTCTTCGCCTTCGGGGATGGAGTTGAAGTCACCGAGGGGATATCTCAGGTGGCCGAAAAAGTCGCCAGCGAGAACGAAGATGTATCCACCGAGGAAAGTGAGCACTACCAGCCAGCACATCAGTGCCAAACTTGGACGTGCCCGGGAAAAGGTGATGAAGGTTACCACTCCTGCGATGAGGATGCTAAGGCCGGTGAAGCCCAAGAAACCAAGGAATTCCGGGCTTGATCCGACGGTGCTATGAATAGCAATACCGTCAGCCTCGCGAGTACCGTGCAGCGGCGGCCGGAGCACAAGGCCCCAGATAATCCCGCCAATAAGGTAGGCGCTAAAAACACCGGCGAGGCTCAACGAGAATGGACGCAACACAGAGATAGACACTAATTACAGAAAGTCCATTTTCCGTTTTCTCGTTGGAAACGCATGGTGGAGGTGTGGGTTTGACCATTACCTGACGCAGAGGTCACCACCGCCGATGCGGTATCTCCTTTGACGCGCACATCATCAATAGCTCGAATTCCAGATCCCTGGAATCCCGGCATTTGATTGATCGGGATATCGGGAACTTCACCCCGGTCAAAAGCAGCATCTCCACCATTTTCGGCGACCACGCGCTGGCAGGCGTTCACCAGCATGTACTCGGCGAACTCCCGTGAAGTGTTGACCTTGTACTGCCCGTAGAGTAGATCTTCAATGGCCTTGCGATCTTCCGGAGAAGCTGGGCTTCCATCAACGGGTTCGACCGTCCCTAATTGAGCTTTCCCAATTTGTCCCGTCAAGGGGTCAATGGAATCAACTTGGTTGCTATCCACCGGAGGAGCTGGCTTTGCAGGTTCCTGAGAAGACTCTGAACTACTTTGCGGGGAACTACTTTCTGAGGTAGTCACCGTCGTCGACGCACTAGTCTTGGTCGTCGTGGTGGTAGAGCTTGGGGAAGCTGTCTGGGCTTCATCAGCCTTATCACTTCCGCATGCAGCTAATCCCAAGGGCAGGACCAGTGCAACTGCACAAACACTAGTTTTGAGAGCGGTTAACTTCGGCACAGAATTTGTCTCCTGATCTGACCGCGCACACGCCGGTCATGGTTCTCTTGCGCAGTTGACCATACCAAGTTTGTTCTAGAAGTCATTAGATAGCTCCTGAGAATTCCCGTGTCTTTCCCAGTCAATAGCGTTAAGGTTGGTGACGTGCAGCTTAATCGCGAAAGAATTTTAGAGGCAGCTTTAACCATCCTCGATGAGTATGGGTTATCCGATCTCACCATGCGACGTCTCGCCCGCCACCTCGGGGTTGCCCCAGGGGCGGTGTATTGGCACATTGCTCACAAACAAGAACTGTTATCCCTGGTAGCGCGGGAAATTCTTAGCGACCTGCTGAAAGATTCTACGAGCACTCCTCGAGACTGGTGCAATCATTTGCATGAGTTACTCACTGCGCACCGAGATGGAGCTGAAGTTGTAGCTGCAGCCGTAGCGATGTCTTCCTTGCGCCTAGATTTAACCAAAGCTTTGGTTTCTAGCCTCCGCGCGAGTTATCCCGACTTGTCGGCGTCGGACCTTAATCAAGGTGCCGCGACCATATTGCATTACTTGTTGGGGGCTATTGTTCTTGAGCAATCAGCCCAACAAGCTGGGGAATTTACCTCCCAACCTGGGGAAATTGACTTCACTGAAAAGATAGACACTGACCGCGGAGTAGAGATGATTCTCACCGGTTTAAGGGCGCTGTCACAGATATCACGCGACGAAGAGCGAAAAGAATGCGGGGAAATGTAAAAGAACAGGTATCCTGGACCACTATGTCTGATACCTCTTCCTCACCCATGCAGGTTTGGCCTGGCGACCAGTATCCGCTTGGCTCAACCTATGACGGAGCTGGAACCAATTTCGCTATTTTTTCTGATGTAGCGGAGAAAATCGAATTATGTCTCGTTGATGAAAATTTCAACGAGGAAAGAATTGAGCTCACCGAGGTTGATGCGCACGTCTGGCATTGTTACCTCCCGGGAGTGCAACCTGGACAGCGCTATGGCTATCGCGTTTATGGTCCCTATGATCCCGCGCAGGGGAAACGGTGTGATCCCTCAAAGTTCCTGGTAGATCCCTATGGCAGGGCATTTGATGGCGAATTTGACGGACACCCCTCCCTATTTAGCTATGACATCAATGACCCGGAGAATCCTCACTCCCGAAACACGGAGGATAGCCTCGGTCACACAATGACCTCGGTCGTTATCAATCCTTTCTTCGATTGGGGCGATGAGCGCTCCCCCCGCACCCCCTTCCATGAAACCGTCATCTACGAAGCCCACGTTAAAGGCTTAACGATGACTCACCCGGATGTTCCGGAAGATCTTCGGGGCACCTACGCAGGTCTCGCTCACCCAGCGGTAATCAACTACCTCAAAGACCTGGGCATCACGGCCATCGAACTCATGCCAGTCCACCAATTCCTCCAAGATGATCGACTTCGGGAATTGGGCTTAAGAAACTACTGGGGTTATAACACTTTCGGTTTCTTCGCCCCGCACCAGGACTATGCGGCAGCCCGCAACCCCGGCGGCGCGGTCAGCGAATTCAAAGGCATGGTTCGCGCCTACCACGAAGCCGGTATCGAGGTGATCCTAGATGTGGTGTATAACCACACTGCCGAAGGAAACCACATGGGCCCCACCATTGCCTTTCGTGGTATCGATAATGAAGCTTATTATCGCCTGGTAGACGGAGATCCCTACCACTACATGGACTACACCGGCACCGGGAACTCCTTTAATGTGCGGCACCCGCATTCCTTGCAGCTGATTTTGGATTCCCTACGCTACTGGGTCACCGAGATGCACGTCGACGGTTTCCGTTTTGACCTCGCCTCCACCCTGGCCCGCGAATTCCATGACGTTGACC